>NZ_JAOZYC010000173.1:0-51525 GCF_035798155.1 Streptomyces endophyticus
GCCGCGCTCGTCCGCGCCCTCGCGCACGGAACCCCGAGCGCGGGGCGCCGCGCGGCCGACGCCCTGTTGGGCCTGGGCCCCGGAGCCACCCCCTCCGGCGACGACTTCCTGTGCGGCCTGCTGCTCGCCGCCCGCCTCTCCCCGCTGCCACCCACCTGGCTCCCCGTCCTCGTAGCCACCGCCGAACGGGCCGGAACACGTACGCCCCCGGTCTCGGCCGCGCTCCTGCGGCACGCCGTCGACGGTCACTGCATTCCACAGGTGGCGGCGGTACTGCACGCGGCGGCGACCGGCGCGGATCCGACCGCACCGGTCGCCGATCTGCTCGCCGTCGGACACAGCTCCGGGGGCGACCTGCTGCACGGGCTGTGCGCGAGGGCTCGGCTGACCGCCGAGGTGAGCCGCCCACGTGTCGGAAGCTCACCGGGGTGAGCCGCCCACATGTCGGAAGCCCGCAGGCGTGAGCCGCCCACATGTCAGCAGCTCACCGGGATGAGTCGCCCACGTGGCGGCAGCCCACCGAGGTGAGCCGCCCGCGTGGCGCTGTCAGGCCCCGATCCACACCGTGGTGATGTTGCAGAACTCCTTGATGCCGTGGTCCGACAGCTCGCGTCCGTAGCCGGAGCGCTTCGCGCCGCCGAAGGGGAGGGCCGGGTGCGAGGCCGTCATGCCGTTGACGAAGACGCCGCCGGCCTGGCTGTCGCGCGCGAAGCGCTCGATCTCGCCCTCGTCACCGGTCCACAGGTTGGAACTCAGGCCGAAGGGCGTGTCGTTGGCGACGGCGATCGCCTCGTCCAGGTCCGCTACCCGGTACAGGGTTGCCACCGGGCCGAACGTCTCCTCCAGGTGGATGCGCATCTCGGGAGTCACATCGGCGATCACGGTCGGCTCGTAGAACCAGCCCCGGTCGGCGAGGTCCTTGGGTCGCTGCCCGCCGCACAGCACGGTCGCGCCGCTCTCCACGGCGTCGTCGACCAGCTCCTCCAGATCACTGCGCCCCTGCTCGCTGGAGAGCGGGCCGACGTCCGTGTCCTCGTCGAGCGGATCGCCCACCCGCAGCTCCCGCATGCCGGCCACGAACGCCTCGCGGAACTCCTCGAACACCGACTCGTGCACGATGAACCGCTTGGCCGCGATGCACGACTGCCCGTTGTTCTGGACGCGCGCCGTGACCGCCGTCTTCGCGGCCTTCGCCACGTCCGCCGACGGCAGCACCACATACGGGTCGCTGCCGCCCAGCTCCAGGACCGTCTTCTTCACCTCGTCGCCCGCGATCGAGGCCACGGAACGGCCGGCCGGTTCGCTGCCGGTGAGCGTCGCCGCGACCACCCGCTCGTCGCGCAGAATCCCCTCGACCGCGCCGGACCCGATGAGCAGCGTCTGGAAACAGCCCTCGGGGTAGCCGGCCCGGCGGAAGAGATCCTCCAGGTAGAGGGCGGTCTGCGGCACGTTCGACGCGTGCTTGAGCAGGCCCACGTTCCCGGCCATGAGAGCGGGCGCCGCGAACCGTACGACCTGCCACAGTGGGAAGTTCCACGGCATCACCGCGAGCACCGGGCCGAGCGGCCGGTAGCGCACGTGTGCCCGCGCGGCGCCCGAGTCCTTCACATCCGACTCCGCGGGATGTTCGTCCGCGAGCAGCCGCGCCGCGTGCTCCGCGTACCAGCGCATCGTCTTCACGCACTTCAACGCCTCGGCCCGGGCCGCCGCGACCGGCTTGCCCATCTCGGTCGTCATCACGCGGGCGATGTCCGGCGCATCCGCCTCCAGCAGGTCCGCGGCCCGCTGCAGCAGCCTCGCCCGGTCGAAGAACGTCGTCGTCCGGTACGAGTCGAAGGCGCGCGCCGCGAGGGCGAGCCTGCGCTCGATCTCCTCCGGGGACAGGGCCTCGTACGTCTTGAGGGTCTCGCCGTTCGCCGGGTTGACCGTCGCGATGGGCATGCTGCCGACCTCCTCTGCGCGGTTTCTTCGACCTTCCCGCGCGCCACGCACGTGCGCAACGCGGGCTGCGGGGCGATGCCGGGTACCCGCGGGGAGGTCCGTCAGACGTCCGCCGGTCGGATCACTGCCCGCAGGTGCACCCCGCCTCGGCCTGCGCGCTCTTGCCGAGCGCGTCGGCGTCGGCCTTGACCACGTACACCTCCCAGGGCTCCTGGCCGGGACCGTGGACCCACACCTTGTCCTGGAGGGCGTAGCAGCACGAGGTGTCGTTCTCCTCGAACGTCGCGAGGCCCGCGTCCTTGAGCCGGCCGGTGGCCGCACCGACCTGGTCGGCGGACTCGACCTCGACGCCGAGGTGGTCGAGGCGGGTCTCCTGCCCGGGCTTGCCCTCGATGAGGACGAGCTTGAGTGGGGGTTCGGCGATGGCGAAGTTGGCGTAACCCTCGCGGCGCTTGGCCGGTTCGGTGCCGAACAGCTTCGAGTAGAAGGTGATCGACGCTTCCAGATCGCTGACCCGCAGGGCGAGCTGAGCACGAGACATGGCGGTACCCCCAGCGGCTTGTGTCGATAGTGGCTTGTATCGATCCACTTGCATTGACCCCTGTCGATGCAACGGTGCGCCCTGGATCGAAGACTGTCAACATAGAGGGGTATCGACACAGTGGCGCGTGGCGCGTAGGGCGTGGCGCTGAGGCCAGATGGCCAGGACGCCCGGTCAGGACACCTGCGCCGCGAGCCGGTCGAGGAAGACTGCCTGCGCCTTCACGATCCGGGTCCGCGCCGAGTCCAGGCCGAACCAGGCCACCCGGTCCAGCTCGGGGAACTCCGCCGTACGACCGGAACCGCGCGGCCACTCCATCGTGAACGTCCCCGGCACCATCTCCGCCGGATCCAGATCCGCCTCCACCGCCCACACGGTCACGTGCTTGCCGCCGGACTGCACCGTCTCGCCCAGCGGCAGCGCGACCCCCTCCGGCGGCGGCAGCCCCAGCTCCTCCTGGAACTCGCGCCGCGCCGCCTCCCACGCCGTCTCTCCCTGCTCGTACTCGCCCTTCGGCACGCCCCACGCGCCCGCGTCCTTGCGCGCCCAGAACGGGCCACCCATGTGCCCGAGCAGCACCTCGACCCCTTCCGACGCACGCCGGAAGAGAAGCAGACCCGCGCTGCGCTTCATTCGCCTCGTCCCGTCAGCCATGCGTCAAGTCTCGGTGCAGGAACCGGATGACCGCGAGTACACGGCGATTGTGATCCTCCGACACCGGCAGCCCCAGCTTCCCGAAGACCGCCGCGACGTGCTTCTCGACCGTGCCCGCCGACACGTGCAGCGACTCGGCGATCGCCGCGTTCGACCGGCCCTCCGCCATCAGCTCCCACACGTCCCGCTCCCGCTCCGTCAGTGAGCTCAGCTCCTCGGTCGCCCGGCCCGCACCGGCGAGCTGGGTCACCACCTCCGGGTCCAGCGCGGTGCCGCCCGCCGCGACCCGGGCGAGCGCGTCGGTGAACTCCGCGACGTTCGCCACCCGTTCCTTGAGCAGATACCCGACGCCCGCCGAGCCTTCGGCGAGCAGCCGCGTGGCGTACTTCGTCTCCACGTACTGCGAGAACAGCAGCACACCGGTCCCCGGATGCTCGCGCCGAATGTCGATCGCCGCGCGCAGCCCGTCGTCGGTGTGCGTCGGCGGCATCCGGATGTCGATGACCGTCACGTCGGGCCGGTGCTCCGCCACGGCCGCCCGCAGCGCATCGGCGTCACTCACCGCCGCCACGACCTCGTGCCCCCGCATGGACAGCATCTGAGCCAGCAACTCCCGCAGCACGGCGGCGTCTTCGGCGATGACTACGCGCATGGCCGGGATCGTCTCATGGGCCCTCTCCGCATTCACCTTGCTCCCTCGCCTCCCTTCCGCTCCCGCCCGCTCCCGCCCGTGCCTGAGTCTGCGCCTATGTGTGCTCCCATGTGTGCGCCTACGTGTGCAGCGGCAGCGACACCGTCACCGCTGTCGGCCCGCCCTGCGGACTCGTCACCTCCAGCGTCCCGTCCACCGTCCGGGCCCGCTGCACCAGACCCGCAAGGCCGCCACCCGACTCCATGCGTGCGCCGCCCCTCCCGTCGTCCGTCACCCGCAGCCGCAACGTGCCGTCCCCCGCGGCGATCTCCACCCCGCAGCGCTGCGCCCCACTGTGCTTTATCGCGTTGGCCAGCAGCTCCGCCACGCAGAAGTAGGCCAGGCTCTCCATCGCGGGCGCCGGCCGCTCCGGCAGATCCACGCTCACATCGACCGGCAGCGTGCTGCGCGCCGCGAGCGTGCCCAGCGCATCGCCGAGCCCGCCGTCGAGCGCGGGCGGATGCAGGCCCCGCGACAGGTCGCGCAGCTCCGTGAGGACCTCCGTCGCGTTGTCCCGGGCCGCCTCCACCATGCGATGCAACTCCGGCCGGTCCCGGTCGTCCAACTGCTCGCGCACCATGTCCAGGCTCATCGCGAGCGCCACCAGGCGGACCTGCGCCCCGTCGTGCAGATCCCGCTCGATCCGGCGCAGCCGCTCATTGGCTTCCTCCACCGCCAGCGCCCGCTTCTCCTCCAGGTCCCGCACCCGGTCGGCCAGCTCACCGGGCCCGAGCAGCGCCGGCATCAGCGTGCGATCCGCCTTGACGGCGATCCGCGTCAGCCACGGCGCGACCACTACGATCAGCAGCCCCCGCAGCGCGACGCCGAACGCCCCGGCCAGCGAGTGCACCTGCGGCTGCCCGCCCCACGGCAACGGTGTCACCAGCGTCAGATCCCCGGGCGTGAACGCCCACCGCACCGGCGCCGCCAAGTTCACCGCGCCGATCACCCACCACACCACCCCGTACAGCCCCACCGTCGCCAACGGCAGCTTCACCAGTACGTACGCGACCGCCCGCCACGCCGCCCCGTCCCGCAGCCGCGCCTCCACGCGCGCGAACATCCCGCCCTCGGCCGACGGCGGGCCCGGCGCCGCCACCCGCTCGCCGAGCAGCGCGCCCGCGAGGCGCCGGTGCAGCGCGCCGAGACCGCGGGCCAGGCCGAGCGCGGCCAGCAGGAACACCGCGCCGAGAACCGCCCCGACCACCGTCAGCGTCAGCGCCGACCCCAGGGCCAGCGCGATCACGACGAGGAGGAACCCCGCGAGCGCGGGGACGTAGGACAGCAGGCAGTACGCCGCCTCCGCCCACGCCCGTCGCGTCACGCAGGCCGTCAGCGCCGCCCGCAGGCTCGGCAGGCGGACGAGGGGGAAGTCAGGCATCGCGGCGCGCCAGCAGCCGGTCGCCCACGGCGAGGAACGCCGCCGTGTACAGGCACAGCACCCCGAACCCGGCCCACGGCGACAGCATCCCGTCGACCGGCACCGTCACCGCCAGCGAATTGCCCGCGATCATCGTCGGGAAGAACTTCGCGACCGTCGTCCCCGTCGTCCCGGCCAGGAGCGCGGGCAGCACATACGTGATGCCGACCAGGACACCTATCGCGCTCGCCGTGTGCCGGGTGATCGCGCCGATCCCGAGGCCCATCAGGCCGACCATCGCCAGATACGCGCCCGACATGAGCACGGCGCGCAGCACAGCCGGGTCACCGAGCGAGGGGCGGGGCACACCCGGGGAGAGCGCCGCGGTCCCCGCGAGGAACGTCACGAACGTGACCACCTCGCCGATGACCAGCGCGAGTGCGCCGAACACCGCGGCCTTGGCCGCCAGCGCGAGCCGCCGGTCCGGCACCGCGGCCAGCGTCGAGCGGATCGTCCCCGATGAGTACTCGCCGGATATCGCGAGGACGCCCAGCACACCGATGATGAGCTGCCCGAGGGCCACACCCGCCAGGACATTGTTGGTCGGGTCGAAGGACGCCACCCGCGAAGCGCCCTGCGGTGCCTTGGTGTTGGCCATCGTCACGATCCCCATGGCGATCATGCCGGCCACGGTGAGGAGTAGCGCGTACATCGTCGACCGCAGGCTCCGCAGCTTGATCCACTCCATCCGCGCGGCCTGCCGGAAGCCGTAGTGCCCCGCCAGGGCGGGCGCGTACGTCGTGGCGCTCATCGGGCTCCTCCTGCCTGGTACACGGCCGCGCCCCCGGTGAGCGCGAAGAACGACTCCTCCAACGACCGCCCGCCCGCCGTGAGTTCGGCGACCGAGGTGTCCGCGAGCAGCCTGCCCTGGCCGATCACCAGGAGATGGTCGGCGGTCAGGGCCATCTCGCTGATCAGATGGCTCGACAGCAGGACCGTACGTCCCTCGGCGGCCAGCGAGCGCAGCAACTCCCTTATCCAGCGGACGCCTTCGGGATCCAGGCCGTTCACCGGCTCGTCGAACAGCAGCACCGCCGGGTCGCCCAGGAGCGCCGACGCGATCCCGAGGCGCTGTGCCATGCCGAGCGAGAAGGAACCCGCCCGCCTGTGCGCGACCGACGCCAGACCGACCCTCTCCAGGACCGTGTCCACCCGCGCCGATTCGATGCCGCCGCCCGCCGCGAGCGCCGCGAGATGGCTGCGCGCGCTGCGGCCCGGGTGGAACGTACGGGCC
The DNA here is from genome assembly GCF_035798155.1 of Streptomyces endophyticus. NCBI lineage: Bacteria > Bacillati > Actinomycetota > Actinomycetes > Kitasatosporales > Streptomycetaceae > Streptomyces > Streptomyces endophyticus. Next base: position 6,482 of record NZ_JAOZYC010000173.1, read on the forward strand.
TCAAGGAGCGCGCCGACCCGGCGCAGCGGCCAGTCCAGCTCGGCGTACGGGCGGCCGTCGATCGTGGCGTGCCCGGCGTCCGGCCTGTCGAGGCCCATGATCATGCGCATGGTCGTGGACTTCCCCGACCCGTTCGGCCCGAGGAAGCCCGTGACGCTCCCGGGCCGCACCCGAAAGCTCAGGTCCTCCACGGCGACCGTCTCGCCGTACCGCTTAGTGAGACCCCTGGCCTCGATCATCACGACTCCCTCTGCCCGCGCGCTCTGCCGTCGCGTCCTTCGTGTGACATCCACGCTAGGAACCGGGACGATCCGCCGGAACGAGGTTGTCCTCCGACCTGCCTGGGGGAAATCCCCCAGGCCACGTCCACGGGGGAGCAGCGCGAGGAGAGCAGGAGACGCGGCAGGCGCTCGCTCAGGCCCGCCCCCGCGGCACGACCCCCAACGCCGTCGCGTCCGCGAGATGCTGCCCCAGACGCAACCGCAGCGGCCCGATCGGACCCGAGAGCTCCGACAGCAGACTCAGCGAGCCCACCGCCCGGTCCGAGGCCCGCAGCGGCACCGCCACCACGCACGCGAAGCCCAGACTGCGCGCCATCGCCGTGTACGACGGCCAGTTGGCGCGCGCGTAGGGATGCGCGAGCGGGACGCCGCTGATGGCCGTGGCGGAGCTGCGGCAGTCCAGACCGGGACCCTCGCCCCAGGTCAGCGAGGCCCGCTCCAGACGCAGGCCGCGCGGGTCGGACGCCGCGACCTCGATCCGGGCCGCGGGCGGATTCAGCACCGCCACCGCCGACGCCACGTCGAGCAGCGACACACAGTTGCCGACGAGCGCGCCGAGGGCCTGTGCACCACCCCGTACGGCGGCTTCGGCCACTTCCACGAACGCCGTCGCCAGCCGCTCGCTGTCCACCTGGTACGCCTCGTACGGCACGCCACGCATGACGGCTCCCTCGCCCCTGTCTCGTCCGCCCCGCGCGGCGCAGCCTCCCGCCCTGCCACTTGTCTGCGGGGCGGACTGTGCTCAGGGGGTATGCCCCCTGAATGGGCCGCGCGAACCGCACGCCCGCCTCACATGTGCGTGGCTCCTTCGCCGGACATCACCTTCGGTGCCCCCGGCCGGTACAGAAGCAGCGTCACGATGAAGCCGACGCCGAAGAACGCGGCCGACCACCAGTAGGCGGTCGAATAGCTCTCGATCGCGGCCTGCGCCCGCACCAGCGGCGTGGGCCGCTTGCCGACGAGGTAACTGGTCGCGGCGGTCGTGGCCAGCGTGTTCAGCAGCGCCGTGCCGATCGAACCGCCCACCTGCTGACTGGTGTTGACCATCGCGGAGGCGACACCCGCGTCGTGCGTCGCGATGCCGGACGTGGCGAGGTTCATGGCCGTGGCGAAGATCATGCCCATGCCGAGGCCCATCACCATCGTGGGCGGCAGCACATGGCCGGCGTACGTGCTGTCGATGTCGAGGAAGGTCAGCCAGATCATCGCCCCCACCGCCAGGGCCATGCCCAGCGGAACGATCGGCTTCGGTCCGAACTTCGGCGCGAGGGAGTTCTGCGTGACCATCGACGAGAAGATCATGCAGGCGACCATCGGCAGGAACGCCACACCCGTCTGCACCGGCGAGAACTCCAGGATCTGCTGCAGGTAGTACGTCAGGAACAGGAACACGCCGAACATGCCCGCACCGGCGATGAACATCGCCAGGTACGACGCGCCGCGGTCCCGGTCGAGAGGCACGCGCAGCGGCAGCAGCGGATGCGCGGCCCGCGTCTCGAACCAGGCGAACGCCGCCAGCAGGAGCGCGCCGATCACCAGGAAGCCCCAGGTCGCGAACGAGCTCCAGTCGTGCGTCTCGGCGTTGGAGAACCCGTACACGATGCAGAACAGGCCCGCCGACACCAGGATCGTGCCCGGCACGTCCAGCTTCGGCCGGTCCGCGGGACGCCCGCCGTGCAGCAGCCGCAGGCCGCCCAGGAACGCGAAGGCGGCGAAGGCCAGGTTCACGAACAGGCACCAGCGCCAGTCCAGATACTCGGTCAGCACACCGCCGAGCAGCAGCCCGACCGCGCCGCCCGCACCGGCGATGGCGCCGTAGATGCCGAAGGCCTTGGCCCGCTCCTTGGGATCGGTGAACGTCGTCGTCAGCAGGGAGAGCGCGGCCGGTGCGAGCAGCGCGCCGAACGCGCCCTGCAGGGCGCGCGCCGCGACCAGCATCTCGAAGCTGGTCGCCGCACCACCCAGCGCGGAGGCCACCGCGAACCCGATCAGGCCCGTGAGGAAGACCGCCTTGCGGCCGACGAGGTCGGCGATCCGCCCGCCGAGCAGCAACAGGCTGCCGAACGCCAAGGAGTACGCGGTGACGATCCACTGCCGGTTGCCGTCGGAGAACCCGAGGTCCTGCTGGGCCGACGGCAGCGCGATGTTCACGATGGTGGCGTCGAGGACGACCATCAGTTGCGCCAGGCCGATCACGGCGAGGATCAGCCACCGGTGCTCGTGCCTGCCCCCGCCCGCGTACGGCACGGAGCCGCCGTCGGGAGGGGAGCTGCGTATGCCGGGTTCGGCGTCTGTCTGGGCGGGGTCGGGCGAGCGATCCATCGTGGCCTCCAAACCACCGGACCCCCCGATCGACTTCGCCCACCACGCTAAGCGCCCTGGTCATGGCAGGCGACTGGAGAGAGAACGGGGCCGTTCTCCATGGAGGGAGAACGGCCCCGTCGGGTTCCGGGATTCAGCGGTGTGTGCCGAGGTTCAGCGGTGTGTGCTGAGGCTCAGCAGTGTGTGCCGAGGCTCAGCGGCTGATCGTCAGTGGCTGTGCTCGTCCAGAACGGCCGGCTTGTCGCCGGGCTTCGCGTCCGGCTGCTCGTCCGGCTTCGCGTCGCCCTGGGCGGGCTGCTCGGCCGCACGCGGCTCGGGAATCGCGCCGACGCCCGCCGCCGCGCGCTGCGGGAACAGCCGCTGCGCGAGAGGCTGGACGAACCGCGCGGTCAGCGGGCCCACGATCACCAGGATCAGCACGTACGCCGTGGCCAGCGGGCCGAGCCGAGGCTCGATACCCGAGGTGACGGCGAGGCCGGCGATCACGATGGAGAACTCGCCGCGCGCCACCAGCGCGCCACCGGCCCGCCAGCGTCCCTTGACGGAGATCCCGGCGCGCCGCGCCGCCCAGTACCCCGTCGCGATCTTCGTGCAGGCCGTGACCACGGCGAGCAGCAGCGCGGGCAGCAGCACCGGCGGAATGCTCGCGGGGTCGGTGTGCAGGCCGAAGAAGACGAAGAAGACGGCCGCGAACAGGTCTCGCAACGGGGACAGCAGCGTATGCGTGTTCTCGGCGACCTCACCGGACAGCGCGATGCCCACGAGGAACGCGCCCACGGCCGCGGACACCTGGAGCTGCTGCGCGAGGCCCGCGACCAGGATGGTCAGACCGAGCACCACAAGAAGCAGCTTCTCCGGGTCGTCGCTCGACACGAACTTCGAGATGTGCCGCCCGAACCGCACCGCGATGAACAGCACCAGACCGGCGGCGCCGAGCGCGATGGCGAGCGTGAGCCCGCCGGCCGCCCAGCCGACACCGGCGAGCAGCGCGGTGATGATGGGCAGATACACGGCCATCGCCAGGTCCTCGAGCACCAGAATGCTGAGGATCACCGGCGTCTCTCGGTTGCCGAGCCGGCCGAGGTCACCGAGCACCTTGGCGATCACGCCGGACGACGAGATCCAGGTGACACCGGCGAGCACCACGGCCGCCACCGGACCCCAGCCCATGAGCAGCGCGGCGACGGCACCGGGCAGCGCGTTGAACGTCATGTCGACGAGGCCGGCCGGGTACTGCGTCTTCAGATTGGTGACGAGATCGCTGGCCGTGTACTCGAGGCCGAGCATCAACAGCAGCAGGATCACGCCTATTTCGGAGCCGATGGCGACGAACTCCTCGCTGGCGCCGAGCGGCAGCAGGCCGCCCTCGCCGAACGCGAGCCCTGCCAGGAGATACAGCGGGATCGGCGAGAACCGCAGCCGTCCCGCGAGCCGCCCGAGCAGCCCGAGCGCCAGAGTGATGGCACCGAATTCGATCAGAAACAGAGCACTGTGCATACGGTCACTCCCGCCCCAGAATCGTGGCCGCCGCGTCGACGCCCTCGCGCGTACCGATGACGATGACCGTGTCGCCGCCCGCGAGCCGGAAGTCCGGCGTCGGCGACGGGATCGCGTCGGCGCGGCGCAACACGGCCACGATCGACGCGCCGGTATCGGTGCGCATCTTCGTCTCGCCGAGCAGCCGCCCGTTCCAGATCGAGGTGCCCGGCACCTCGATGCGCTCGGCGACAAGTCCCAGATCGGTGGTGTGCAGCAGGTTCGGGCTGTGGTGCGACGGCGTCAACGCGTCGATGAGATACGCCGCTTCCCCCGACGTCAGCTTCAGCGACAGGTCGCAGGCGTCCGGGTCGTCCGCCCGGTACGCGCTGAGGGTCCGGCCCCCGTCCCGGTGGGCGACGACCGACAGCTGACGCTGCTCGCGGGTCGTGAGGTCATAGCGGTAGCCGATCCCCGGCAATGGTGTCCTGCTCAGGCGTGAAGCGGGCACGTCTCTCCCCTTGTCCGTGCGTGGCCGCTGTCCCGGCGGCCAATAGGTGGCAGATGCAACTTTAGTTGGATGACCGTCACCCTATACGCGCCAAGCTTTGGCAAAAAAACGGTCAGGCATGGAAAAGGACATTCGAAGCCATACAGGACCAAGCGAGGCCAAGCAGCGGGGAGGTCGTACACAGGGAGGTCGTACACGGGGAGGTCATGCACGGGGAGGCCATACAGCGTCATACAGCTAAGCGTTCGGGCATCGACACGGTCACGCGTCGAACGACGGATGCGCGGCGAGCACCGCCTCCACCGTGTCCGCCTCCCCGGCCGACTTGTCCTCCCGATACCGCACCACGCGCGCGAAGCGGAGCGTCACGCCCGCCGGGTATCGCGTCGAGCGCTGCAACCCGTCGTAGGCGATCTCCACGACCAACTCGGGCCGCACGGTCACGACATGACCGTCGTCACTGACGGCCGACGCGAGCAGCCGCTCCGTCTGCCAGGTCAGCAGCGCGTCGGTGAGCCCCTTGAACGTCTTGCCGAGCATTGCGTACGTACCGTCGGCGCGGCGCGCGCCCAGATGCAGGTTGGACAGCTTTCCGGTGCGCCGCCCGTGCCCCCACTCGGCGGCGAGCACGACCAGGTCCAGCGTGTGCACAGGCTTGACCTTCACCCAGGACGCGCCGCGGCGGCCCGCGCTGTACGGCGCCTCCAGCCCTTTGAGTACGACGCCTTCGTGACCGCGCGCGAGGGTGTCGGCGAAGAACGCCTCGGCGGCGCCCCGCTGTTCGGCATCGCTGGCATCCTCCACGAGGAAGCGCCGCACCCGCATCGCCTCCGGCGCGAGCCGGGCCAGCTGCTCGTGCCGCCCGGCGAACGGCAGGTCCAGCAGATCCCGCCCGTCGACGTACAGCACATCGAAGAACACGGGGGAGACCGGCAGCGCCTCCGCCGCCCGCGCGACGTCGACCCGCGACCCGACCCGCCCCGCGACATCCTGGAACGCCCGCGGCCGCCCGTCTTCACCGAGCGCGATGACCTCCCCGTCGAGAATGAACCGCTCACCGGGGAACTCCCGTACGGCGTCGGTCACTTCGGGAAGCCGATCGGTGATGTCGTCTAGCGTGCGCGTATAGACCCGTACGACATCGCCGTCCCGATGAACCTGTACGCGAATGCCGTCGAGCTTCTCCTCCACGGCGCAGGCGCCCAACTTGTCGAGCGCCTCGCCGACGCCACCGGCGCTGTGCGCGAGCATCGGCAGCACGGGCCGGCCGACCGTGAGCCGGAAGTCGTCGAGCGCCTCTGGCCCGCGGGCGAGCAGCGCCTGCGCGACGTCCTGCAGCCCACCCGCCAGCATCACGGCACGCCGTACGTCGGCGGGGGCGGCGCCCGTCGCCTGCGCAAGCCCCTCGGCCGCGACGGCATCCAGGGCGCCCTGCCGCACCTCACCGGTCACGAGCCCGAACAGAAACCGCTGCTCGCCCTCGGTCGCGGCCCCCATCAGCTCGCCAACAAGACGCTTCCGCTCGGCCTGCGACCCGGCGCCGGACACATCCCCGAGCTCGGTCATCAGGGCATCGACATCCTGGACGCTCAGCCGCGGCTCCGGCGCCGCGTCGACCCGCTCGCTCAGCACCCGCCACCCGACCCCGAGCCGCCCCTGGGGCAGCCGCCCCGCCAGATACGGAATGACGATAGGCACGTCGTCCGGATCGGCATCCCGGAACAACTCGGCGAGCAACGCGATCTTCCGCGACCGCGCGGAGGCGGCGGCGACGTCCTGTGACACCTGAGCGAGCCGGGCGAACAGCATGTAGCCATGGTGCTACGGGGGGAGCGGAGGCGCAGCGGGGCGGAGCGCCGGGCGCGCCCGCCACCCGCCCCCGATCCTCAGCTCTCCGTCGAGAGCTCCCGCTCGATGGCGGCCACGACCTCCGGGGCGTCCGGCGTCGTCTGCGGCGAGAAGCGGGCGACGACGTCGCCGGAGCGCCCGACGAGGAACTTCTCGAAGTTCCAACGAACATCACCGGTGTGACCCTCGGCGTCCGCCATGTCGACGAGGTTCGCGTACAACGGGTGCCGCTCCTCGCCGTTGACGTCGACCTTCTCCGTCATGGGGAACGTGACGCCGTACGTGGCCGAGCAGAACTTGGTGATCTCGTCGGCGGTACCGGGCTCCTGCCCCATGAACTGGTTGCAGGGCACGCCGAGGACGGTGAAGCCACGGTCCGCGTACTGCTTCTGGAGCTCCTCCAGAGCGGTGTACTGCGGCGTGAGCCCGCACTTCGAAGCAACGTTGACGATCAGGACGGCCTTGCCCTGGTACTGGGAGAGGTCGGCGGAGCCGCCCTGAAGGTTGTCCATCTGAACTGCGTCGTAAATGGTCATGGTTCGGAGCGTACGCCGCCACGGAGCCGTGGCTGCCCCTGCCCCTTTGCCGTGTGAAGCGCCCCTCGGCACGTTGAGGGGCGCTTCGTGCCGGGAAGGCCCTCAGCGAACACGCTCTGGCGGGAGCGGCCGGGCGTCAAGGCACATCAACGTGCGCCGTCGGCTTCAGCCCTCGGTGCGCCTGCTGCACCCGATCGGCCTGGAGCTTGGCCGCCATCTCGGCCCGCTCGCCCGTGACTGCCTTCTCGGTGCCCATGGCGTACGTCCATATGACGGTCCTGCCCACACGCACCTTGTCGTGGAAGCTCACGAGGGGGTGTTCCCCCTTCAGCACGTCGCTGGACGCTGCGCTTTCGTCTCCGAGCGAAGAGATCTTCTTGCTGCCGGGACGCGCGGCGTAGTCGGGCAGCGCCTCGTACATACGCCGGGCATGGTCCTCAGTGCGGCAGGAATAGACGTTGAAGCTGTACCGGAGCCACTTGTCGGTGCGCTTCGGTCCGCGTACGAAGTTCGCCGTTCCAGTGGCAACCACGCCTTTGCAAGCGTCGCCGGCCACGACCTGGCACATGTAGACGTCTGTATCGACACGGCGTGCACCGACTTGCGTCCAGCCTGGCAGCGACGACTTGTCCGGCAGGGCCGTTTTCGCCTGACGGGCCTGCAACGTGTCCACCGGCTTTGCGGCCGGCTCGCTGCCCGAGCCGCTCCCGGACCCGCACCCACCCAGCAGCAACACCGCCGCCGCTGCAACTGCCAACGCCCCGCGGCTTCCTGCGTGTCTTCGCGCACTCCACACCATGCATCCCACCCCTTGTTTGATGTGGCGTGATCATACGTAGCCAGGGGCCGGAGGTCTTTGCGGATCAGCTGCGTTGGTATCTGGCTGCCATCGTGTGGAACACCTTCTTCGGTTCCCAGCGCCTCTCGTCGAGCATCCGGACGACGCCGTAGGAGCCAAGGTCGTGCTCCCCGCGCCTGCTGTAAGCGGCGAAAGTGAACCAGAGTGCGGTGTCCACGCCTTCCTCTTCGAAGATGTCCAGCAGTTCGGTGAGGTAGCGGGCCTGCTCGTCCTCGTCCGGGACTGCGCCGTGCGGCACCTGCCAGGCCATGCCGCCACGTTCTCCCGCGCCTTGGTAGGCACAGGTTCCGTACTCGGTCACCGCTACGGGCTTGCCGTGGGCGAGGTGCCCACGCAGCTCGTCCCGGAAGGTCTCGGCGTTGTAGGCGGCCCGGTAGGCATCGATGCCGACGAGGTCGAACGCACTCCAGTCGACGAACTCCCAGGGCGCCGAGGCGTAGGTGACCTGTCCGCTGAAGTGCGTCCGGACACTCGCGGCGACCTGGAAGAGAAATTCGTTGAGTCGTTCTTGCACCGGCCCGAGGGAGGACCACCATGCCATGTCGGCGGATGCCATGGCCTCCATACGGTCGCCGTAGGTGTCGCCCGGGAGGAAACCGCCGCAGAACGCGCTGATCTCGCAACCGGCGACGAACACCACATCGGCGCCGGCGGCCCGTACGGCTTCGGCCCGAGCGGCGCAGTCGGCGAAGAACGGGAGCAACTGGTCGCGGGGGAGGTCCACGGGAAAGGGGGCGAACCAGACCTCAAGGCCTGCGTCTGCGGCGTGTCGGGCAGCGATGCTCAACCGTTCCGGTTCTCGCCCGGAGATACGAACGGCGTCACAATGCAGTTCCTCGGCGATCACCGCCATGTCGTGCCGGACAGCCTCAGGGGTGAAGCTCTTGCGGGAGAGTTGTTCCCCTGGGAGGAACCCTGTGTCGTAGTTGATGCCCCGTGCGCGCACGTCCCTGTCCCTTCACGTGACCGTTGCCGTGTTCGGGCAAGTCAAAGCCGCGTTCGGGGTTATTGGCCAGAGGGCGGACTGGCTCCGAAGGTGGTGTCGCATCCGCACGCTGCACGCTCGTCAGTGGGAACCGGTGAGTTCCGCCGCTGACGGACGAACTACTGCCGGGGCGGTGACAACGATGTGACCGCGCCCCGGCTCTGGCTCCTGCCTGGGCTCAGAGGATGAAGACGCTCTGTGCGGTCTCGGTGTTGTACGTCTCGCCGGGGTACACCAGCCACTGGACCTGACCGGTGCAGCCGGGGCCCGAGCGCACTTCCGCGATCGCATTGGTGTTGTTGGTGACGGAGGAAGGGAACCAGTCCACCGGGTAGCAGCCGCTCGGGTTCTCGTACGACACGCCGTTGACTGTGAGGATGCCCTCGGCGGCGAAGGCGGAGGTGGGAACGGACAGGGCGACAAGAGCCGCCGCTGCCATGGTGCCGAGCGCAGTGGTGATGCGACGAAGGTTCATGATCGAGACAACGCGGAGCAAACGCATTGGTCACGCGCGCGTGGGGGTGACCTGAGGGGACGTCAACCTCCGCTCTCATGACGTCCGTTGGGGGTCGGTACGAACCTAGGATCGCCTTCAGGATTCGTTCGGCGGAGTGGAGTTGACCGGCTGTGCTGCCCCCGTGCTGCGAGATCTGCCGCGCGTCCCCCAGGGACCACGACTACGAGACATTCACGCTCGTGTACTTCCGCGCGACAGCGCCACCGCTCGACCACGTGGGGCATCCCGAGAACGCCCTCTGGTTCTGCAAGGACCACGTAAGACCCACATGAGCGCCATCCTGGCCATGGTCCACATTCGCGCGGCGGTGCGGCGCGACGCCCCGAACCCCTGGCCGCTCACCGGCATGCCCTGAGGTCCGGGGGCCGGTGGGCGACACGCGCCTCGTGCGTCTCGCGTGTCAGCTTGCGTTGGAAATCGAACACGCGATCTAATCTGTCTCATGCGGAACACGATCACTGAGGACCTCGTGCAGACACAGCGGGAGTGGGACGCGACCTATCGGCAGCTTGCCGATAGGCCTGGGCGTACCGCTCTGCGGCGGCGTCTGCTGTATCTGTCCCGGGTGCTGGCGGGCGAGAAGCTCACTCCGACGCAGAAGGCGGAGCTGCGCCGGCGGGCGCGGGGGCGGGCGTGACGCCGCGTCTGGCCCGTCGGTCGACGGGGTGTGGTGGCGTGGTGGGTGTATGGCGCCGGAGATAGTCGTGCACCGGCCGTCGGCGCCGAACGGAGGGCGCAGGGTCACGGTCGGCGGTGTGGACGTCGGTCTGGCCCGTGACGACCACGACCTGGTCGAGTTCCTGCGTCGGTCCGGGCTCGACGACGCCGATCAGCTGGTGTCCGGGGACTCGCCGATCATTCAGTGGCGCGGCGGGCGCGCGCACGAGTACGAGGCCGCCGGGGGATAGCCCCACCCCGGATACGGGTGGCCGCCCCAGCGTGCGGCGCGAACGCAGCGGGCATCGTGGTGACCTTGGGCGAAGTTGGGCGTTGGTCCGCTCGGCGGGGAGACTGTACGCGGCGCCCCTTAGGGGGCTCCCAGAGGTTTCCCCGAGATACGTCAACTCCTCTGGTTTTGTTCATCTTCGCCCCGTTACCTGTAGGTATGCCCGACTATTTGATTTACGGCTTGCTTGTTCTGTGCGTCGTGCCTCCGCTGGTGCCCAATTCGTGGCTGCTCGTCAGTGCCGGGGCCATGGCGGCCGACGGCCGACTCCAACTCGCCCTCGTGCTGCTGGTGGTGTCGGGCGCCGCCATCCTCGGGGACCTGCTGGTGTACCGGTCGACGCGGCGGTTCGGTGGGCCGGTGGTGCGTCGGCTGCGACGCAAGCGGCGACGTGCCGTGCTGCTCGATTGGGCTTCTGTACGGGTGCGTCGGCACGGGATCCCGTTCATCATCGGCATCCGGTTTCTGCCCACCGGGCGGTTCGTCGGCGCGGTGGCGGCCGGGCTGGTCGACGTTCGGTTGGGCCGGTTCCTCGTGGCCTCGGGCGTCGCCGAGGCGGTCTGGGCCGCGTACTCGACAGGTGTGGGTCTGCTGGGCGGGATCGCCGCCGGCGGGCCGTTCACCGGCGCGCTGCTCGGGCTGGCGATCTCCGGGGTCGTGGCGACCCTGGCCGGGGGCGCGCAGTGGCTCGTGGCACGGCGCAGGCGGCGGGCGTCGGCCGGCTGTGCGGACGCCTGGGCGCGCCGCGCCGAGCCGGCGGCGTGAAGACGTCACCTGTCGCTGTCGCGCGAGAAATCCGCGTCATGAACGACTGAGCCTCCCCCACGCCACCAGCTCCACCGTCGCCGCCACCGCGATCGCCTGTACGGCCAGCAGCGCCACCAGGACGAAGAGTTGCACCGCCCCGGCGGTCACCGGTGACGCGCCGCCCAGGAGCATGCCGACGAAGGCGCCCGGGAGCGTGACCAGGCCCACCGTCCGGGTCTGGTCGAGGCCGGGCAGGAGGGCGTCGGAGGCGGTGGGGCGGGCGATTTCGAGGCGGGCCTCGTGGGGGAGCAGGCCGAGGGCCAGGCACGCCTCCACCTCGCCGTTGCGCGCGGTCAGCTCGTCGAGGGCGCGGCGCCCCGCCAGCACGGTCGCGGTGAGCGCGCCGCCGATGAGGATGCCGGTCACCGGGATCACGGCGATGCCCCGGAGCGGGAGCAGGCCGCAGGCGATCAGTGCCGTGACGAGCGGGGTCACCGGCGCCGCGATCGGCAGGGCCGCCCAGATCCAGGTCCGGTTCGGGGTGAGGCGGCGGCCCGCCGTGCGGGTGGCCACCGCCAGCATGAGCAGCAGGAAGGCGAGCAGCGCCGCTCCGTGGTGCACCACCCAGCCGATCAGGAGCGACACCACGGCGAGTTGGACCGTCGCCCGGACACCGGCGATCGCGAGGTCCCGGGCCCGGCGGCGCGACCCGTCCGGGGAGAGGCGGTACACCGCCGTCACCGCTGCCGCGATCACGAGGAGAACGACGAGCACCGCCGCGAGAGTTCCGTTGACGGGCAGCAGGGTGGCCGCTGCCTGGGTTCGAACGCGCACGGGAACACAGTAGAGCGCTCCGACCTGGGCACCGGTGCTGTTATCCGCTTGACCGGTGAGCGAGGATGGGCGGGTAACAAAGCGTGAAGTTGCCGCGATTGAGAAAGAGGGCTGACCGTCATGGCACAGCAGGTGCAGGGCGTGATCGCGCGGGCCAAGGGTGCCCCCGTGGAGATCGCGACGATCACGGTGCCGGACCCGGGTCCGGGCGAGGCCGTCGTGAAGATCCAGGCGTGCGGGGTCTGCCACACCGATCTGCACTACCGGGAGGGCGGGATCAACGACGAGTTCCCGTTCCTGCTCGGTCACGAGGCGGCGGGTGTCGTCGAATCGGTGGGTGACGGGGTGAGCGAGGTTGCCCCCGGTGACTTCGTGATTCTCAACTGGCGTGCGGTGTGCGGGCAGTGTCGTGCCTGTCGGCGCGGGCGTGCCCAGTACTGCTTCAACACCCACAACGCGAAGCAGAAGATGACCCTGGCCGACGGCACCGAGCTGTCGCCCGCGCTCGGGATCGGGGCCTTCGCCGAGAAGACCCTGGTGGCCGCCGGGCAGTGCACCAAGGTGGACCCGGCGGCCTCGCCGGCCGCCGCGGGCCTGCTGGGCTGCGGTGTGATGGCCGGGCTCGGTGCCGCGATCAACACGGGCAACGTCGGCCGCGGTGACTCCGTCGCCGTGATCGGCTGCGGTGGCGTGGGCAATGCCTCCGTCGTCGGGGCCCGCCTCGCCGGTGCCGCGAAGATCATCGCCGTGGACATCGACGACAAGAAGCTCGCCACCGCGCGCGAGCTGGGCGCCACCCACACCGTCAACTCCCGCTCCACCGACCCGATCGAGGCCGTGCGCCAGCTCACCGGCGGCTTCGGCGCCGACGTCGTCATCGAGGCCGTCGGCCGCCCGGAGACGTACGAGCAGGCCTTCTACGCCCGCGACCTGGCGGGCACGGTCGTCCTCGTCGGCGTGCCGACGCCGGAGATGAAGCTCGAACTGCCGCTGCTCGACGTGTTCGGGCGTGGCGGCGCGCTCAAGTCGTCCTGGTACGGCGACTGCCTGCCCTCGCGCGACTTCCCGATGCTCATCGACCTGTATCTGCAGGGGCGCCTCGACCTGGACGCGTTCGTGACCGAGACGATCGCCCTGGACGACGTGGAGAAGGCGTTCGAGCGGATGCACCACGGCGACGTGCTGCGTTCGGTGGTGGTGTTCTGATGACCGACACGACTGCTTCCGGCGCCCGTATCGAGCACCTCGTCACCTCGGGAACGTTCTCCCTCGACGGGGGCACGTGGGACGTCGACAACAATGTGTGGATCGTCGGGGACGACCGTGAGGCGATCGTCATCGACGCCGCCCACGACGCCGACGCCATCGCCGAGGCCGTCGGCGAGCGGCGGCTCGTCGCGATCGTGTGCACCCACGCGCACGACGACCACATCGACGCCGCGCCCGCGCTCGCCGCGCGCACTGGGGCGCCGATCCTGCTGCACCCGGCCGACACCGAGCTGTGGAAGCGCACGCACCCGGACCGCGCGCCGGACGGGGAGCTGGCCGACGGGCAGAGGATCGGTGTCGCGGGCGTCGAGCTGACCGTGCTGCACACGCCGGGGCACTGCCACGGCGCGGTCAGCCTGTACGCTCCCGCGCTCGCCACGGTGTTCACCGGGGACACCCTCTTCCAGGGCGGTCCCGGCGCTACCGGGCGGACCTTCAGCGACTTCCCGACCATCGTGGAGTCGATCAAGGACCGTCTCCTCGCGCTCCCGGCCGAGACCGCCGTACGCACCGGACACGGTGACAGCACGACGATCGGCGCGGAGGCGCCGCATCTCGACGAGTGGATCGCGCGCGGGCACTGATCCGAGGTCCTGGCCGGGGTGGCATGGCCGCCGCTCCGGTCGGGCCGGGATTCAGCAGGGTGCCAGCACCGCCAGCACCGTCTTTCCGCCCCTGGGGTCGGGCCGCACGCTCCAGCGGCGGGCGAGCGCCTGGACCAGTGCGATGCCCCGGCCCGACTCGGCCGTCCGCGAGTCCGGCATCAGGCGGGGGCCGCCGGGCGCGTCGTCGTGCACGGCCACGGTCAGCTCGCCGGAGTGCAGGCACAGGCTCATCCGGCAGCTGCCGCTCTGCGCCTCGATGGCGTTGGCGACGAGCTCCGACACCACCAGCTCGGCGTCCGTCACCCCTTCGCCCGCACGTCCCGCGAGAAACCCTCGGGTCAGCCGCCGGGCCCAGCGGGCGGCGCCCGACCCCTGCGGCATCAGGAATTCCACGCGCGCGGCACGCCGGTCGGCGCCCCTCGACGCACGCATGACGACCACTTCCTCTCGTGGTGGATTGTGCTCGGTTCGCATCTCGGTGACGGTCCCCATTCCCACCGCACCGTGGCGTCACCCCTGCTCCTGTGCACCGAGTGCCCCGCACCGTCCGTTTCAGGCCGTGTCAGCCGCTCTCTGTGGGATGCGGGTGCGCCAGCGTGTCGAGGAACCGGTCGATGGCGGGCGAGGAGGCCCCGTCGGCGCAGTGGGAGCGCTCCACCTGCGGTATCGGCAACTTGCCCAGACGCGGTGCACGGGCTTCCAGGGCCCGCGTCAAATGGAGCCGCTCCAGGGCCCGTTCGGCGGCTGAGGAGCGTACGTACTCGACCAGGGTCACGCCTAAGTGGTCCGCATGACTGCGTACCGCGGCGTACTCATCCGGTGTGAAGAGCTCCCGTAGGAGCGCAGTACTACCGTCCATGTCGGCATGATGCCGCGCCGTGCCGCGCCGCGCGGGCGGTTGGCATATTCACCCCCCGTTCGCGTGGAGTTGGCGGTGTTCGATGGCGCACGCGGGGGAGGGCGGCACTCAGAAGCGGTCGGGGTCCGCGGCCGCCCAGTCCGCCGCCCAGGTCGCGGGCGGCCGCCCGGTCAACTGGCCCGGCTCCAGCCAGTCGTGCAGGTGCGCGTAGGAGACCGGCAGGTCCGCCGTGGTGCGCCGCATGAGCTGGGCCGGGCGCAGCTCGCGCGGGTCCCGCACGCCCATCGCCGCCATGATCTGCGCCGCGCCGCGCACGGTCGCCTCCTGATAGTGGCGTACGCGCTCCGCCTTGTCGTCGACGTCCAGGGCGCGCACCCGGCGTGGATCCTGCGTCGCGACCCCGACCGGGCAGGTGTTGGTGTGGCAGCGCTGGGCCTGGATGCAGCCGACCGCGAACATCATGGCGCGCGCCGCGTTCGTGAAGTCGGCGCCCTGCACGAGGCGTTTGACGATGTCGGCGCCGGTGGCGACCTTGCCGCTCGCCCCGATCCGGACGGCGTCGCGCAGCCCCGTGCCGACGAGCGCGTTGTGGACCGTGATCAGCCCCTCGGTGAGCGGGGTGCCGAGGTGGTCGGCGAACTCCAGCGGCGCCGCGCCCGTGCCGCCCTCCGAACCGTCCACGATCACGAAGTCCGGTGTCACGCCCTCCGCGACCATCGCCTTGCACACGGCGAGGAACTGCGTACGCGAGCCCAGGCACAGCTTGAACCCGACCGGCTTGCCGCCCGCGAGCTGCCTCAACTCGGCGAGGAACAGCACTAGTTGGCGTGGGGTGTCGAACTCGCGGTGGTAGGGCGGCGACACCACGGTCCGCCCCTCGGGAACGTCCCGTACGCGCGCGATCTCCGCGTTGACCTTGCCGCCCGGCAGCACGCCGCCGATGCCCGGCTTCGCGCCCTGCGACAGTTTCAGGGAGACGCACTTGATGTGCTCGTGCGCCGCCTTGGCGGCGAACTCGTCGCGGTCGAAGCGGCCCTCGCGCGTGCGGCAGCCGAAGTAGCCGGTGCCGATCTCCCACACCAGGTCGCCGCCGTGCGCCAGGTGGTGGTCGGACAGGCCGCCCTCTCCGGTGTCGTGGGCGAAGTTGCCGAGGGCCGCGCCCTTGTTGAGCGCGCGGATCGCGTTGCCGGACAGGGCGCCGAAGCTCATCGCCGATACGTTGAGCAGCGCCATGTCGTAGGGCCGGGTGCAGTCGGGGCCGCCGACGCGGACGGTGGCCGGCCGTTCGGGCGGGTCGACCGGGCGCAGCGACGGCACCAGGAACTCGTGGCCCGAGGCGTACACGTCGCGCTCGGTGCCGAACGGCTCCTCGGCCTCCTGCTGCTTCGCCCGCTCGTAGACGATGCTGCGCACGTCCCGGTCGTAGGGCCGGCCGTCGTAGTTGCGCTCGACGAAGTACTGCTGCATCTCGGGGCGCAGGGACTCCATCACGAAGCGCAGATGCCCGAGGACCGGATAGTTGCGCAGCACGGAGTGGCGCGACTGGGTCAGGTCCCAGGCGCCCAGCGTCGCAAGGGCGAGGAGCGGGGCGGCGGCGAACCACCACCACGCGGAGAGCAGCAGTGACAGGGCCAGGGCGGCGGCCGCTGCGGCGACGGCGACGAGGAACACGACGTATCTGCGCACCCGTCGAGTCAAGCGCACAAGGCCGCTCACGTCGGCGGGCGACACAGGAAGACGGAGGGGTGTGGGGTGGACCGCCATCGATCTTCTCGGGTAAGTTAGGCAAGGCTTACCTAATGGAGGTTCGGGATGGGTGTCCGACAGATCGCTGCCGCCGTGCCCAGCACGGCGGCCCACGCACGCTCCGTGCTCGCCGCCGCATGGACCTGCGGCGTCACCACCGATGTGGGGCAGGACGACCTCGTCGGCGCGCACCGCGTCGACGACGACGGCGCGGTGCGCATCGCGCCGCCGCCCGACAGTGTGCTGGCCGCCGCCGTGCTCTGCTCACCGCACGGACGGCCCACCACGCTCCTGGAGTTCGCCGACGCGGCGCCCGTCCCCGTACGCGACCGGGTGCGCGCGCGGGTGTGGCTGTCGGGCGAGCTGGTCCCGGACGGTGAGGAGTTGGTGCTGCGGCCCGAACGGGCGGTCCTGCAGAACCGGTCCGGGCGCACCGGCATCGACCTCGACGAGCTCGCCGCCACCGCGCCCGACCCGCTCGCGCTCGCCGAGCCCCGCCTGCTCACCCATCTCGCCGACGCCCACCCCGAGGCCGTCGAACAGCTCACCCGGCTCATCGCCCCCGACAGCCTGCACGGCGTCGTCCGGGTGCAGCCGCTCGCCGTCGACCGGAACGGCCTGACGCTGCGTCTGGAGCGGATGCGCGGCCAGGCCGACGTGCGGCTCACCTTCCACCGGCCCGCCGACGACCTGGGTTCGCTCACCGAGCGGATGCACCAGCTGCTCGCCTCGGCGCAGACCGTCAGCCGCCGCCGGAGGTGACCTTCTCGCGCGGCGCCGTCTGTTCGGGCAGGGACCGTTGCCCGGTCGGCCGCCGGAACGCCCAGTCCATCCGGGGCTCGACGACGTAACGGAACACCCGCCGCACCGGTTCCGTGCACAGCACGGTGATGAGGGCGACCGCCGCCGCCGTCACGGCCAGCTCACCGAGCGGGCCGTGCAGCCACGGGTGGTCGTACCAGCCCCAGAACCGGGAGGACTTGATGACGAAACCGTGCAGCAGATACGCGTAGATCGTCCCGGTGCCCAGGGCCGTGAACCACAGCCTGCGGCCCGGCACCCACGCCAGGAAGCACGCGCTCAGCACGAGCGCGAGCACGAACAGGGCGGGCGTCGCGAACAGGCCCGCCCACCCGGGCACACCCCGCCCCTGGACGCTGCCCCGGTGGTAGAACCAGCCCGCGTCGAACCACGGCGCCACCCAGTACGCGGCGACCAGAGCCACGCCCACGACCCCCAGCGCCACCCACCGCACGCGCCATGTCCGCAGCCTCGCGAAGTGCTCGGGCCGCAGCACCAGCCCCGCCACGAAGAACGGCAGGAACTGCAGCACCCGTTGGAGCGCCAGGTCACCGCCCGCGCCCGGCCACATCGACACGGCCGTGCCCACGGCCAGCGACACGAGCACGGGATGGCGCAGCTGGAGCCACAGCGGCGTCGACAGGCGCCAGATGAACAGGGCCACCAGGAACCACATCAGATACCAGGGGTCCAGCAGGCTGATCGGATATCCCGGATCGTCCTGCGCCCACCGGTAGAAGAGCGTGTACGCCACCTCGAAGACGAGGTAGGGCACGACGACCCCGGTCACCAGGCGCCGCAGGCGGTGCGGCGCCATGTCGAAGCTGCGCGAGAAATAGCCCGACACCAGTGCGAAGGCGGGCATGTGGAAGGCGTAGACGGTGAGATAGGTCGCCGTCACCGCGCGGGAGCCGTAGGTCAGCGGCTCCCACGCGTGCCCGCAGGCCACGAGGACGATCGTCAGGAACTTGACGTTGTCGAAGTACGACTCGCGTGCCTGCCCTGCCATTGCGTTCGCTGCACCCTCCGCCTCGGGACGGTCCGGGTCTCCTGCCCGTACCCCTCGCCGACCGTTCCATGAGGTGGACGTGTGACACAAGTGGCGTATGCGGCGTGGCGGGTCAGACCGCCGTGTATGCGCCGTCCACGAGGTGGTAGCTGCCCGCGATGAACGAGGCGCGGTCCGAGAGCAGGAACACGATCAGCTCGGCGACCTCCTCGGACGTGCCCAGGCGGCCCGCCGGGTGCAGCCCGACGAGACCGTCGTGGGCGGCCTTGTCCATCTCCTTCAGGAGCGGGGTCTCGATGAAGCCCGGGCCGACCGCGTTGACGCGGATGCCCTGCGCGGCGTACTCGGCCGCGGCCGTCTTCGTCAGGCCGACCACGCCGTGCTTCGCGGCGACGTACGCGGGGGAGCCGGCGAAGCCGACCGAACCGAGGATCGAGGCGACGTTCACGATGGCGCCGCCGTTGCCCGCGGCCTGCATGGCGGGGAGTTCGAAGCGCATCGAGTAGAAGACGCCGTCCAGGTTCGTGCGCACCACGCGGTTGTACACGTCGATGGCGTACTCGCCCGTGGGGGCGCTCGCGCCGCCGATGCCGGCGTTGTTCACGGCCAGGTCGAGCCCGCCGAACGTGTCGACGGCGAACGCCACGGCCGCCTCGACGGAGGCCGGGTCGGTCACGTCGACGGCGACCGCGGCGGCCTTGAGGCCCTCCGCCTTCAGCGTCTCGGCGGCCTCCTGCGCGCCCTTCTCGTTGTAGTCCGCGATGACGACGTTCGCGCCGCCGCGGCCGAGGCGGCGGGCGGTGGCCAGGCCGATGCCGGAGGCGGAGCCGGTGACGAGGGCGGTCTTCCCGGCGAACTCGGCGGCGTAGTCGATCACGTTGCCGGTGGTGGGGGTGGTGCTCATGGTGCGATCTACTTTCTGGTAGCGACGTCGGGGGCCGCCGCGCGGGCGGCCTCCTCGATGAGGGCGTCGTAGGCCCGCGCCACCAGTTCGGCGAGGTCTTCGGCGTCCGTGCCCGCGCCGCGCGCCCAGGTGCGCAGCGCGGCGGTCAGCACTCCGGCGGCGGCCCCGACGACGACCTCGGGACGCGGGTCCCGGGCCGGGTCGGTGCCGAGCCGGTCGGCGATGATGCGTACGGACTCGTCCTGGGCGTCGACCCGGATGCGTTCGTACGCGGCGAACAGTGCGGGCTCCGCGTCCACGACGGCGTACAGCTCGCGCAGCCGCGGACGGTGGTGCCAGCCGGGTGTCTCCCGGGCGGCGAGATGGTCCGCGACCGCGCGCC
Source organism: Streptomyces endophyticus (assembly GCF_035798155.1). NCBI lineage: Bacteria > Bacillati > Actinomycetota > Actinomycetes > Kitasatosporales > Streptomycetaceae > Streptomyces > Streptomyces endophyticus. The sequence continues at coordinate 25,919 of NZ_JAOZYC010000173.1, forward strand.
GGTAGGCGAGCAGCGGTGGCTCGGCGGCGGGGCGGGCGCGCAGCGCGGCGTTGATTCCCGCGCCGTCGGCCCGCGTGAAGTCCAGGGCCGCGTCCTCCTTGCCGGCGAAGTGCCGGCTGAAGGTGCGGCGCGTGACGTCCGCGCGCTCGGCGATGGCCTCCACGGTCACATCGCCGAGCCCGCGCTCCAGCACCAGCTCGACGGCGGCCTCGGCGAGCGCCTCACGCGTGCGCCGGGCCTTGGCCTGCCGGCGGTCGCCGGCGGGCCGGGAGCTGGTGGCCTCGTTCGCCTTCATGTCTTCGACGATACACCTTGATGTCCCAATGGGACATGTGTCCCGAAGGGACATTTCTGTGGGGGAGGGGCGGCCGGGTCCGTCAGGCGTGCCAGTGCCCGTGCAGCGCGGCGGTCGTGAAGCCGGGGCCGTACGCGACCATCGTTCCGCGGGTGCCCGCGGGCGGCGGCTCCTGGTGGGTGCGCTCCAGGACGCGGAGCACGCTCACGCCGCCCAGATTCCCCTCGTCGGTGAGCGTGGCCGTGGAGTGGCGGGCGTCGTGCGCGGTCAGGCCCAGGGCCGCGGCCGTGTCCGCGATGATCCGGCCGCTGCCCGGGTGGATCACGGCGAAGTCGGTGGGGCGGGCGCCGAGCCAGCCGGTGACACTCGGCAGCGTCACGGTGAAGGCGGCGCGGCCCTGTTTCGTGGCGTCGAAGTGCAGGCCGTCGGCGGTGATGCGGCCGCCCAACTGCCCGGCGGTGTCCGGCAGGACGTGCTCGAAGCTGTCCTCGCACGCGAAGCCGGGGCCGAGCGGCTCGTCACTGACCACGGCCGCGCCGGCGGAGTCGCCGAACAGCGCCTTGTAGATCATCGCGTCGATGCCGGTGTCGCTGTGGTGGTAGACGGCGGAGATCACTTCCGCGGCGACCACGAGCACCCTGCTGCCGGGCCGCGCCGCCACCATGTCCGCCGCCCGGATCAGCGACTTGGCGCCGCCCGTGCAGGCCAGCGTCGTGTGGGCGAGGGAACGGGCCGTGGGGCGCAGGCCGAGCCGGGTCATGAGGTGGACGTCCAGGTTGGGCGCCGCCCACCCGGTGGAGTGCGTGGTGACCAGGCCGTCCAGGTCCTGCGCGCGCAGGCCGGCCGCCGCGACGGCCGAGGTGGCCGCCCGCTCGGCGAGGTCGAGGGCGTCCGCGAACGCGGTGCGGGCGCGCTCGGCGATGCCCGCCGCCCCCGCGACCGTGGGGGAGTCGAGCGGCCGGGCGAAGTAGCGGGTGTGTACGCCGCATCCCTGAACGGCGCGCACCGCGGCGGCGATCCGCGGATGGCCCGGATGACGGGTGCGTATGTCGTCCGCGATCTCGTCGGTGGTCACCTTGTGGGCGCCGAGAACGCTGTGCGGCATCGAGACGTAGGCGGGCATGGATGTCTCCCACGGGGCTCAAGGGGCTGTGGGGGGCCCGCTCAACCTACGTCGCTGCGACGCGTCTGCCACGGGGAAATGTGGTGCGAGGGGTGGAAATCAGCCTGCGCGCAGGGCGGGCCTCCTGGGGTGTGCGCGCTGCACGCCCGGGTGGAAGACCAGGATCATCAGGCGCGCACCCGGCGTGGTGAGCGGCTGCGCCGCGCACATCGTCGCCCAGCCGGGACCCAGGCGGGCGTGCAGCAGCGGGCGTTCGTCGCCGTCGGGGTGCATGGCGGACCCGCCGGACAGGTAGATCGGGGCGGCCTCCGGGTCGGCCAGCACCTCCTTCTCGATCTGGGCGAGCGTGTCGTCGTCGGGGCGCGCGGCGAGGGCGGCGCGCAGCTGGGGGAGCAGCAGCGGCGCCCACGCGTTCTGCCAGTCCACCAGCATGTGCCGGGCGTGCGGGTCGAGGAGCATCCAGCGCATGGTGTTCGCCGGGGCCCGGTGGCCGGGGAACAGCTCCGCGAACGCCCGGTTGCACGCCAGCAGGTCCCAGGACGAGTCCGAGAGATACGCGATGTGGTCGATGCCGTCGACCGCCTCCTGCCACACGCCGGGGATCTCCTTGCCCGACGTCGGATACAGCGGCCCCGGCGGGTCCTGCAGCAGCGCGTAGCGGCACAGCAGCACCCACTCCTGCTCATTGAGCCCGAAGAGGCGCGCCACGTCGCGCAGCAGTTCCGCCGGCGCGTTGGGGTACGTCCCCGACTCCAGGCGGTGGTACGTGCCGAGCGTGCGGTGCAGGAGCTGGTCGACCTGGTGCTGGGAGAGTCCGGGGGCGCGGCGCCCTTGTCCCGTCGGCCTGCTGAAGCCATGGGATTCGGGAGCTATGAGGGCGCGCCGTTCACGGAGCAGGGCGCGAAGCGCCGTCTTGTTCATGGTGGGTAATCCCTCGTTGTTCACACCGAGTTGAGCGTGAGCAGTCTAAATAGTCCCAAGGCCTTTGGTAATAAACATTGCCCGAAGAAAACGATCAGACGGTGCGTCATGATGAGGTGAGTTGGGCTACCCACCTGCTGGTTCTCTCGCTCGTGCGCATGCGGGCGCGGCGTTGCGGCACCTGTGCCGGGCCACTCGAAAATGGCTGAAATTTCCCGCTGCGGGTAACCCACAAGCCTCTGCGACCGTTCACGCAAGTGCGAGTGGGGCCGGGCCACCAATTACGTTCCATGTGGCCGGAAAATGCGTTGCGAGACGCAAACGCCCACGCTCGTCCGGGCGGCCGGTGGAGGTCACTGGCTGCGGTCGGTGCCGTCACTCGCCATCACGTAGCGGCCACGGCACCGGCCGCGCCCGGTCCACGGCCCCGTCACCGGCCGGTCTTGTGCACATCGCGTACGTAGTCGTCGGCCGCCGCGTCGAGGCCGATGTCGTGCTGGGCGCGCTCGGACAAGTACCAGCGGTGCTCCAGGACTTGGTGGTACAGCTCGGCCGAGTCCATCGGCGTCGAGACGCGGTCGCGGACGGCGCGGACCGTGGGGCGGAACACGTCACGGACCCAGCGGTGGGCGAGGACCTCGGGGCGGGCGTCGGCCGCGTCCTCCTGTGTCGCCATCCAGCTCTCCAGGTCGCCGAGCAGTCGCCGCGCCTGGTTCTCCTCGGCGTCCATGCCGGTCAGGCGAAGCAGTTGACGCTGATGGTGGCCCGCGTCGACGACCTTCGGGACGAACGTGACGGTGTCGCCGTGCGGCGAGCGGGAGATCTGCATCTCGGCCACGTCGAAGCCCAGATCGTTGAGGCGGCGGATGCGGCGCTCCATGTAGTGGTGCTTGCCGGCCGGATACACCGAGGTGCGGGTCAGCTCAGTCCACAGGTCCGTGTACCGCTGCACGATCTCCGTGCCGAACTCGATCGGGTCGATCGACGGGTGCAGCGCGCCCGACGCCTCCAGGTCGAGCATCTCGCCCGCGATGTTCACCCGCGCCAGATCGATGTCGTACTCGCGCTGCCCGTCGCTCAGTCGAGGGTGCAGCTCGCCGGTCTCGGCGTCCACCAGGTAGGCGGCGTACGCGCCCGCGTCCCGGCGGAAGAGGGTGTTGGACAGCGAGCAGTCGCCCCAGGCGAACCCGCTGAGATGCAGCCGCACCAGGAGCACGGCGAGCGCGTCCATCAGCCGGTGCACCGTCGTCGGCCGCAGCGTCGTCTCGAACATCGAGCGGTACGGCAGCGAACCGCCCAGGTGCCGCGTGATGAGCACCGGCTCCAGCGGGCTCCCGTCGGGCTGCTCGCGGCCGGTGACCACCGCGAGCGGGTCCACCGCGGGGATCCCCAACCGGTCGAGCGTGCGCAGCAGTTCGTACTCGCGCAGCGCAGGGCGCTGGGCCAGCTCCTTCACGGCGACGACCTCGTCCCCGGCGCGCGCATAGCGCACCACGTGCCGCGAGATGCCGCGCGGCAGCGGCACCAGGTACTCATCCGGCCACTCCTCCAGCGGGATGTGCCAGGGCAGGGCGAGCAGGAGCACCGGGTGCTCGGGGTTGGTGGCGCTGATCTCGAGCGGCATGGCCACCAGGGTAAAGGGGCCCGGACGCTGCCTCGGCCTAGTGTTCGGGGACCGGCTCGGCGCGGCCCGACGCCAAGGAGCGTTCGGCCGCCGCGAGGGTCTGCGTCAGCCGCAGGCCGAACCGCGCGTCGCACGGGTGCGCCGCGCCGCCGCGTGCCGCCTCCAGCAGTGCGTCGACGGCCGCGGCCAGCGCCTCCTGGGCCGTGCCGGTGCCCGTCGGCATCGCCGACACGCCCTGCGTGCCGCGCAGTTCGACGGCGGTGCCGCCTGCCGCCGGGGGAGTGGTCAGGCTGAGCGCCGCCGTGCTGGAGGCGCCGCTCGCGTGCCGGAGCACGAGATGCACCGTGTCGCCGGGGCCGCCGTGCGCGGCCACCGTCCGCACGTCGCCCAGGATCGGCAGCAGCACCGACAGGGCGTGCGGACCCACGTCCCACAGGGCGCCCTTTTCGGCCCGCCACGGCGTCGTGGCCCGCACATGCGCGTCGTCGCCGGGCGTGTACAGGGCGCCGTACCAGTCCGCGCGGCCCGTGAACCAGCCGTCCGTCCCGGCCTGTTCGGCGATCCAGGCCGCCGTGAGCGGCGCGTGCCGCAGCGTGCAGAAGACGGTCGACGCGACGCCCGCGGCATCGGCCGCCTCCACGACGGCACGGGCCGCGTCGGGACGCGTGGCAAGGGGCTTGTCGAGGAGCAGATGACAGCCCGCCGCCGCGGCCCGCGCGGCGAGCGGGGCCTGGACGTCCGGCGGCACCGCGAACGCCACGACGTCGCTCGCCGCGAACAGGGCGTCCACATCGTCGTACGCCGTCGTGCCGTGCCCTGCCGCGAGTTCGGCCGCCGCCTGCGGCCTGCGCCCCCAGATCCCGACGAGGTCGACGGCCTTGTGGGACCCGAGCACGGGGGCGTACGTCCGCCCGGCCCAGGAGCCGGTGCCGACGAGCCCGAAACGCGCGGGGCCGGAATCGATGGGCAGGGTGGAAGAGGTCATGAGCGGCAGTATCCGCCAGTTGAGTGCCCCCTGCACAGAGGGCCCGGCCGAGCGGTGCAGACAGGGCGTGGGGTTCGGTGAATACTGATTCACCGAACTGGTGAACAGGAGAACAGGAGACATGTGAATCCCGCCCCGATATCGGCGATGCGACCGTATTCGCCGAGGCCCGGCTCCGCGCGCGAACGGCTCGCCGTGCCCGTGCTCGCCTTCGGCGGCATCCTCATGGCGGTCATGCAGACCGTCGTCGTCCCGCTCCTGCCCGACCTGCCGCGGCTGACCGGCGCCTCGCCCGCCGCCGTGTCCTGGATGGTCACCGCGACCCTGCTCGCCGGAGCCGTCCTCACCCCGGTCCTCGGCCGCGCCGGCGACATGTACGGAAAGCGGCGCGTACTGCTGGGCGCGCTCGCCCTGATGACCGCCGGCTCGGTGCTGTGCGCCCTGACCTCCGACATCCACCTGCTCATCGCCGCCCGCGCGATGCAGGGCGCCGCGGCCGCCGTCGTGCCGCTCTCCATCAGCATCCTGCGCGACGAACTCCCGCCCCACCGCACCGGATCCGCCGTCGCCCTGATGAGCTCGACGGTCGGCATCGGCGCGGGGCTCGGCCTGCCACTGGCCGCGCTCATCGTCCAGTACGCCAACTGGCACGTCATGTTCTGGGCGACCAGCGCACTCGGCGCGCTCGGCCTCGGCCTCGCCTGGTGGGCGGTGCGCGAGTCACCCGTCCGCTCCCCGGGCCGCTTCGACGCGCTCGGCACCCTGGGCCTCACCGCGGGCCTCGTCTGCCTGCTGCTCGGCGTCTCCCAGGGCGGCCAGTGGGGCTGGGGGAGCCCCACCGTGCTCGGCCTGTTCGCGGGCGCCGTCGTGGTCCTCGGCCTGTGGACATGGCAACAACTGCGCACCGAGCGGCCCCTGGTGGACCTGCGCCTGGCCGTCGGCCGCCGGGTCGGGCTGCCGCACCTCGCCGCGCTGCTCACCGGCTTCGCCTTCTACGCCAACTCGCTCGTCACCGCACAACTCGTGCAGGCCCCCGTCGCCACCGGCTACGGCCTCGGCCTGTCCATCGTCGCCACCGGCCTGTGCATGCTGCCCAGCGGTGTCATCATGCTGCTCTTCTCGCCGGTCTCGGCCCGTATCTCCGCCGCGCGCGGCCCCCGGATCACGCTCGCCATCGGCGGCGTGGTCCTCGCCCTCGGCTACGCGGTCCGCATCGTCGACAGCACCGACCTGTGGGTGATCCTCGTCGGCGCCGCCGTCGTCTCGACCGGCACCACCCTCGCGTACTCCGCGCTGCCCACGCTGATCCTGCGCGCCGTCCCGGCCGACGCGACGGCCTCCGCCAACGGCGTCAACGTCCTCATGCGCACCATCGGACAGGCCGTGTCCAGCGCCGCCGTCGCCGCCGTACTGGTCCACCACACGACCCGGATCGGCGGCGCCGACGTCCCGTCCCTGCACGGCTATCAGCTGGCCTTCGCCATGGCGGGTACGGTCGCCGTGATAGCCGCGACAGTGGCCCTGGCCGTCCCCTCCGACGGCACGCCGGGCCGCGCCGTCACGGGCGCACCGGCCCCGGTACCCACCGCGAAGGGGGCGTGAGGCGATGACCGCGGCCCACACCGACGAGCGGCGGCCCGGCACCGGCAGGCGCGACGCCGAGGTGACCAAGGCCGACATCGTCAAAGCGGCCCGGCACCTGCTCGCCCGGCACGCGCACGGCGACATCACCCTCAAGGCCGTCGCCGACCGGGCCGGGGTCAGCCCGCCGCTCGTCCTCAAGTACTTCGGCAACAAGGACGCCCTGTTCTCCCGCGTCATGAACTTCGAGGCCGACGTGGACTCCTTCCTCGACGCGCCGCTGCACGACCTGGGCCGCCACATGGTCCGCCACGTCCTGACCGGCCAGGCCGAGCGGGGCAGCGACCCGATCCTGCGCATCGTATTCGCCCCGCTCCACGGCGAGCAGGGCGACATCCTGCGCACCAACTTCCGCGCACAGGTCTGCGAACGGCTGGCGGAGCGCCTGCCCGGCGACGACGCCGCCCTGCGCGCGGAACTCGCCGTGTCCCTGCTGCTGGGGCTCGGCGTCATGTACGGCATCGCCCGCGGCCCGCACGTGCGGGCCGCGGACATCGAGACGGTCGTCGACCGCTACGCCCCCGCGGTGGACGCCCAGTTGGCGGCGCCGCGAACCGAAGACGCCTCCTAGCCGTGCTGAACGTGCGGAGGCTCGAACCCGACGACGGTCCGCGCACCGTCGGCCCAGCGCACCGTCAACTCCCGGTCCAGGAGGGCGACATCGGCCACGGCGTCCGCCAGCGGCGTGTTCGGCTGCTCCGCGCCGAGTGCGGCCAGCGCCACGAACACCGCCGTCCCCTCCACGTCCGCCGCGAGGCGCGGCACCCGCACCCACGGCTCGTACGCCGTGCCCTGCGGCGCGCGCACCTCATCCCGCCGATCCCAGCCGTGCAGGCCGACCAACTCCGAGTGCAACGCGTCCGTGGCCCAGCCGGTGAGCGTCACCCGCGCACCGTGCGGGGCACCGACCACCCGGTGCACCCGCAGCTCGTACGCACCGCGCGCCACGGTCACGCTCTCCACACGCAGCCCCGGCACCATCGGCGGACCCGAGGCGAACACCGGCCGGTGCCAGGACGCCGCCCAGCCCCAGCCGTCGCCCTGGCCCGCCCCCAGCGGGTGGATGCGGCGCCGCACGCTGCCGACGCCGCCGCACTCGACGGAGAGATGGTTGTCCGCCGGGTTGGCCTTGGACGTGGGACCGGTGTGCGTGGAGTAGGCCTGGTGGCTGTAGAGCGCGTCCTCGTCGGATGCGGACTCGCCCTCGAACGGACGGACGTGGTCACTGCCGTGGTTGTGCAGCCGGACGATCCCGTCCGCCTGCGTGGACTGCACCAGCAGGCCCGGCGCGGGCAGCGCGAGCACCCGGTCCGGGCCCTCGCTCGGCGCCGCCTCCTCGGTCGCCGTCCACAGCGGATCGTCCTCGCCCGCCAGCAGCGCGACGAAGCCCTTCGACGCCCAGTACGGGGACGCCGGGCCCGAGTAGTACTGCAGCGTCGCGTCGTGCGGGCCGTGCCAGCCGAGACTGAGCAGACCCTCGTCCGTGACCCCGCCACGGTCCAGGAAGTAGCGCAGGTTCCCGCTGATCAGACGGCGTGACGCGCCCGGGGACAGCGGCGTGTGCCCGGTGACCGCGCCGATGCCGACGGCCGCCGACGCCGCGAACCGGTAGGTGAGCGAACGCCCGAAGTGGATCGGTGCCCCGTCGCCGCCGAAGAGCAGCGAGAAGCTCTCCAGGTGCTCGCGCAGCCGCGGACCCACCCGCTCCGACAGGGCGGAGTCGCCCGTCAGATGCGCGTGCAGCATCGGGTACAGGTGCAGCGCCCACCCGTTGTAGTGGTCGAAGGCCCGCCCGTCGCCGTCGCGGTACCAGCCGTCGCCCTCGTACCAGGTCTCCATCAGCTCAAGGGCCCGCTGAATGGCGCGCGTCGTCGCCCCGTCGGACCGGCCGACGGACTCCAGGAACGAGGCCACCATGAACGGGAACAGGTACCAGTTGTTCGGCGCCGGTGTGTGCGTGATCGCGCCGCGCAGCCACTTCTCCGCCCGGTCCTGCACGTCGCCGTCGAGCCGGTCCCACAGCCACGGGCGGGTCAGCGACAGGCCGAGCGCCACCGAGGCGGACTCCACCATCGGCTGGCCCTGTATGTGGTGGTCGAGGATCAGCGGCCAGGACTCGGCGTCGTCGCGCCCCGGCGTGCGGGTGCCCGCCGCGAGGCCGCCCGCGTACCGCTCCAGCCAGCCGTGCGGGTCCTTGCCCTGCGCGCCCGCGACCCGGAAGCCGGCCGACAGGAACGTACGGGCATAGCCCTCGAGACCGTCCGAGCGGACACCGGACCCCGAGGGGCGGCCCGGCAGGTCGAGCAGCGCGCCCTCGGGCGTCGCCCACCGCCAGGCCGCCCCGAGCAGCCCGTCGGCGACGGCCTCCCAGTGCGCGCGGGTGAAGCCGGTGTGCGGGCTCAACTCCCGGTCTTCGGCGGGGAGATCGAACGGGGTGGTGTTCATGCTCATGCGAGGAACGCCAGCCTTTCGCGTCGTACGGGATGGGCGAAACCGTCGCCCGCGGCCCAGCGCGTGACCTCGCCGACCGCGGTGTCGGCGAGGCGCTGCCACTCGGCGCCCTGGGAGCCGGCCAGATGGGGGGTGATCAGCGCGTTCGGGCAGTTCCACAGCGGGTGGTCCGCGGGCAGCACCTCCGGGTCGGTGACGTCGAGAACCGCGCGGACGCGGCCCGCGCGGACCACGTCGGTCAGGGCGTCCTGGTCGACGACGGCGCCGCGTGCGGTGTTGATGAGCGTGGCGCCCGGCCGCATCGAACTCAGCAGCTCCCTGCTGACCAGGCCGGTCGTGGTGGGCAGCAGCGGCGTGTGGACGCTCAACAGGTCGCTGCGGGTGAAGAGTTCGGGCAGCGTCACCGGTTCCGCGCCGAGCTCCTTCGCCTCCTCGTCGGAGACGTACGGGTCGTGCAGCAGCACCTCGAAGTCGAAGGGGCGCAGCAGTTCGATGACCCGGCGGCCGATGAGCGAGGCGGACAGGATGCCCACCGTGCGACGGTAGTTGCCCACCTCGTGCGAGGTGAGCAGCCAGTCGCCGCGCTCGCGCTCGCGCCGGAAGTCGCGGGCCCGTTCCAGGACGTGCTTGCCGTGCAGCAGGATCATCGCGAGGGTGTACTCGGCGACCGGCAGCGCGTTGGCCGCGGCGGCGGAGGACACCGCGATGCCGCGCTCCCAGCAGGCGTCGGTGACATGCCCGCGCACCGAACCGGCCGAGTGCACCACGGCCTTGAGCGCGGGCGCCGCCGCCAGCACGTCGGCGTCGAGCGGCGGGCAGCCCCAGCCGGTGACGAGCACCTCGACGTCGGCGAGCACCTCCTTCGCCCGCGCCGCCGTCAGATCGTCGAGCACGGGCAGCGGCGCGAGCTCGCAGACCTCGGTGAGCGCGGCCATGGACCGCGGCGTGAACACGGCCGCCGCGGCCTGGGGGGACATGGCCAACGCCACGCGGGGCCTGCTCACTTGACCGCCCCCGCCGTGAGGCCGGACCGCCAGAACCGCTGGAGGAAGACGAACGCGAGGACGAGAGGGAGGACCGCGAGGAGCGAGCCCATGATCACCACCGGGTAGTACTCGGGTGAGACGGTCGCCTGGCTGTTCCACTGGAACAGGCCGAGGCTGACGGGATACAGATCTTGGTTGGACAGCATGACCATCGGCAGGAAGAAGTTGTTCCAGATCGTGGTGAGCTGGAAGAGGAAGACGGTGACCAGGCCGGGCCCCAGCATCCGCAGCGCGACCTTGAAGTACGTCGCGAGTTCGCTCGCGCCGTCGACGCGTGCGGCCTCCAGGACCTCGTTGGGTACGTAACCCTGGGCGAAGATGCGGCCGAGGTACACGCCGAACGGGTTGAACAGGACCGGGATGAACACGGACCAGAAGGTGTTCACGATGCCGGCCGCCGACGCGATGAGGTACAGCGGCAGCGCGAGCACCGTCTGCGGCACCATGACCGCGGCCAGCACCAGGCCGAACAGCTTCTCCTTGTGCCGGAAGTGGTACTTGTCGAAGGCGTAGCCGCAGGCGACGCTGATCAGTGCGCCGATCGCCGCGCCCACGACCGCGTACAACAGACTGTTGCCGTACCAGCGGCTGTAGAGGCCGCCGTCCATCGCGAACAGGTCCTTGAGGTTCTGCAGCAGAGAGAAGTCGCTGAAGGACAGGATGCTGCTGCTGAACAGGGCGTCGCGGGACTTGGTCGAGGCGAGGACCAGCCACAGGACCGGCAGCAGCGTGTAGAGAACGGAGATCGCGACGACGACGTTGACCGTCGCGCGCCCCAGCGTCCGGGGGCGAAGGAGGGTGGAGTCGGTGGGGCTCATCGGGCGTCCTCCTCGGCCGAGTTGACGCGGTTGGTCCAGCGGGTGACCCCGTAGGAGACCGCGATGGTGATGATCAGCAGGATCACCGAGGCGGCGGCCGCGAGCGAGTAGTTGTTGCGGCTGAAGGCCGCGTCGTAGATGTACATGCTCGGCGAGAACCGGGTGTCCACCATCTGCGAGGACTGGTGCAGCAGCATGGGTTCGGTGAACAGCTGCAGCGCCCAGATCAGCGTGAACATCGCGACCATGACCACGGATGAGCGCACCAGCGGCGTCTTCACCTGCAGCGCGGTGCGCACCGGCCCCGCACCGTCGACGACGGACGCTTCCAGGACCTCACGGGGGACCGCCTGCAGAGCCGCGTAGAAGATGACCATGTTGTAGCCGAGGTTCGACCACAGGGCGATGTTCACGATCGACGGCAGCGTGGTGTGCAGACCGAGGAAGTCGATGGTGATGTCGGCCTTGCCGAGTGCCTCGACGACCGGGCTGATGCCCGGCGTGTAGAGGTACAGCCAGATCAGGGCGGCGATGATGCCGGGCACCGCGTGCGGCAGGAACAGGCCCAACTGGGCCCAGGACCGCAGTCGTACGACACCGGAGTCGAGCAGCAGCGCCAGCGTGAGCGAGCCGATCACCATCAGCGGGATGTAGATCACGCAGTACAGCGCGACCGTGCCGAGCCCGGACAGGAACGTCGGGTCGGTGATCACTGCGGCGTACGAGCGCAGGCCCACGAAGACGCTGCGCTCGGGGCCGAAGCCGAGGCCCGGTTGATCGTCGCTGAAGAAGCTCATCCACACCGCGGTGCCGACCGGGATCAGGAAGACCAGCGTGAGCAGGACGAAGAACGGTGCCATCAGGACGCCGGCCGCACCGCCGCGGCGACGTTTGGCCGCCCGCTGTGCCTTGCGCGCGGCGTGGCCTCCTGCCTTCAGTGGGGCGGACGGGGCCGTGGGGGCATGGGTTGTCGCGGTCATGGGTCACCTGCCTTTCGGGGTGCGGGCGTTCACGTGGAACGGGTGGTGGTCTTGAGGCCGAGCGCCTTCAGATCGGGCATGGTGCCGTCCTGCGCGGCGCGCGCGGCGGTCAGGAGGGTGCCGGAACCGGCGCCCGCACGGGCGAAGGCGTCCTGCATGACATAGCCGGTCGCGGTCATGCGCGGACCCCAGACCCAGCCGTCGCGGATCTTGTGCGCCTCGTCCTCGAAGAGCCGGTAGATGTCCTGCCCGCCGTAATAGGCCTCGTCGAACGCCTTGCTGCCGACCGGGATCAGATCGCTGACCGTCGGGTACTGGCTGCTCGCGCCGCTGGACAGGCGGGCCTTGAGGGCGTCGGGGTGCGACACCTGCCACTCGATGAACTCCATGGCGGCCTCGGGCTGCTTGCAGTCCTTGGTGACGGCGAACGTGGAGCCGCCATGGGTGCCGAGGGACGGCTTGTCCGGAGTCCACTGGGGCAGCGGTGCGATGCGCCACTGGCCCTTCTGCTCGGGGTGCGCGTTCATCTGCGCGCCCGCGTCCCAGGCCCCGCTGAGCCGCGTCAGGACCAGGCCCGTGCCGATCTGCGCGTCGGCGATGCGGGCGCTGGAGGCGTTGGTGTAGACGAGTCCCCCGTCGATGAGGCGCTGCCAGTACGCGGCGACCTTCCGGGTCGGGGCGTCCGCCATGGAGACGTTCCACGCGCCGTGCGAGGTGTCGAACCACTGGGCGCCCGCCTGGCAGGACCAGGCGGCGAACTGCGTCATCCCGTCGGTGGGGAACAGCGTGATCCTGCGACCGCCGCCCGTGCGCCGCACCTTGCGCGCCAGATCCGCGAACTCGTCCCAGGTGACGGGGACGTCGAAGCCGAACTTGTCGAAGAGGTCCTTGCGGTAGTGCATCACCATCGGCTCGACGTCCAGCGGCACGCTGTAGGCGTGCCCCTCGAAGGTGGTCAGGCCGAGCGCCTGCGGAAGCAGCTTGCGGCGCAGCTTGTCGCTGATGAGCTCGGTGATGTCGCGCGTGACACCGTCGATGGCGAAGCCCGGCAGCTGGGGGTACTCGATGGTGGCGACATCGGGGGCGTTGCCCGCGCGCGCCGCGTTGCTGAGTTTCAGATAGCCGCCCTGCGTGCCGGACGGGACCTGCTGGTAGTCGACCTGGATGTGATCGTGCGTCTTGTTGAACTCGTCCACCACTTCCTGGCTGCCGCGAAGGGCGGACCAGAAGGTGATGGTCGTCTTGCCTGTCCTGCGTGAACTAGGGCTTGCCGACGCCGCGCTGTCGTTCCCACTGCAGGCGCTCAGGGCGCCCGTCAGGGGCAGCGCGGTGATCGCGGCGAGCACCGATCGACGGCTCTGTCGACCAGGCATGGGCGCCTCCCGCGGCTCCTGCGTGTTCGAGTCACGGGAATCCTGATCGGTTCACGGGATCCGGTCAATAGACCGATCAGAAGAAAATGAAACGATCAAACGCTCAGTGTGCGGCGGGAGTTGAGGGCAGCGGGTCGCGATACGGGGCGGAACGGGTGGAACCGCGCACCTTGAGCGTCGGCAGCAGCTCGGCCCGGTGTGCGGGGCCGGCGGCCGCGCCCCGGCCCAGGCGGCGCAGCAGCAGCTCGGCCGCCGCCCGGCCGACCTCCGCCTTCGGCGGGGACACGGCCGTCAGCGGAGTGCTGCCCAGCCCGGCGACCACGTCGTCGTACGCGATCGCGGAACAGTCCTCAGGGACGCGCACCCCCGCGTCACGCAGCGACTGGACGAGCATCAGCGCGTCGACGTCGCCGTGCAGCAGGGCGCCCGTGGCCCCCAACTCATCCAACAGGCGGGGCAGTTCGAGCGGCTTCTCCGCAGGCTCCGCCGACGGCTCGGGAACGGCTCCGGGGGAGCTGAGGGCGACCGCCCACTTGTCGACCTGCGGATGGTCCGCCGCGATCTCCGTGAACGCGGCGCGCACCGCGCGCGCCGTCGGGCTGTCGTCGCGCGCCGCGAGCACGATACGGCGGTGGCCGAGGCCCGTGAGGTGCTCGACGGCGAGGTGGACGCCGTACCAGTGGTCGGTGCACACCGTGTCCACGCCGTGCAGCGCGCTGCCCCTGCGCGGCCTGCGCTCCATCACCACCGTGGGCACGTCGACCCGCGCGAGCCAGGCGTAGTCGGCCTCCTCGGTGGCGAGGCTGCGCCAGCGCGGGGCGATCAGGAGGCCGCGGGCCCCGTCCGCCAGCGCCCGCTCCACGAGGGGCTGTTCGGCGCCCGGCGCGGCGGGGGCGATGTGCAGGGCGATCCGGACCCCCGCCTCCTCGAACGCGGTGCGCGCGCCGTGCAGCATCTCGTACAGGTACGCGTGCCGCTCGGGGACGACGACGGCGACGGGGCCGCCGTCCGGGCCGGGGCCGGAGGCCGACGCCGGGGTCTCGCTCTGCTCCTGTCGCCGGTCGTGGCCCTCGTCCTGCTCCGGCAGGATCGGGCGGGCGATGCCGTGGCCGCGGCGCAGCTTGCCCGCGCGTGCGAGCTCCTCCACGTCGCGGCGGAGCGTCACCACCGACACCGCGAGCTCCGTGGCCAGATCGCTGACCCGCGTCGCGCCGCGCGCCTGCACGGCGGCGAGGATCCGCTGCCGCCTGAGATCGACCGGTTCGCGCATGCTGATGGCCCCCTCGTGTCCCGCTGGTCCTGCTGTTCGTTTGAGCGTTTCGCTGAACGCTTCGGCCGAGCATAACCAGCGGGGCGCGTCGGACGTCAGCCCTCCGCAGGATTGGGCTCCGGCGGCTACGTGATCGAGGACGAGGGTGAAGTGCTGGTCGTGGGCCTCGGGAGCGGAGGCGTCGGTGGGCGGCTCGGTGCGCGTGCGCTCACCGTCGGCAGCGGCCGTGAGCGTATGACCGCTGAGGGTGATCCGGCAGGCGCGTGACGGGCGGGACCGGCGTTCCGTGGTGGGGGTCAGCCGTGACGGGCGTCAGCCGTGGCGGGCGTCCGGGCCCGGACGCACCGGGAGTTCGCGGACGCTGTTGCCCACGAAACTGGCGTTCACCGGCAACTCCTCCTCGCGAACGGCCAGGTCGAGCGCGGGGAACCGGGCGAACAGGCGCTCCAGGGCCACCGTGGCCTCAAGTCGGGCCAGCGGGGCGCCCAGGCAGTAGTGCGCCCCGTGCCCGAGCGAGAGGTGCCGGCCCGGCGGGACGCGCGTGACGTCGAAGCGGTCGGCGTCCGGGCCGTGCGCCGCCGGGTCGCGGCCCGCGCCCGAGTAACCGGCGAGCACGGGCGTGCCCTTCGGTATCAGCGTGCCGTCGACCGTGAGGTCCCGCGTCGGGTAGCGGAACGGGAAATAGCTGACCGGGCTGTCCCAGCGCAGCGTCTCCTCCACGACATCCGCCCAGCCCGCCGCGCCGTCGCACACCAGGTCCAGCTGCTCGCGGTGGGCACAGAGTGCGCGCACCGCGTTCGTGATCAGGTTCAGCGTCGTCTCGTGCCCGGCGACGAGGAACAGGATGAGCGTGCCGATCAACTCCTCGCGACTGAGCCGGTCGCCGTCCGCCTCATGCGCCGCGAGCAGAGCGCTGGTCAGATCGTCGCCCGGCTCCCGCTCGCGGGAGGCGACCACCTGGGCCAGCACCGACACCATCTCCCGGTTGGCGGCCACGGCTCTTTCCGGCTCGATGTTCGTGGCCACGACGTCGTTCGACAGTCGGTGCAGCAGCTCCCTGAACTCCGCGTCCACGCCGAAGAGTTCGCAGATCACACCCATGGGCAGCGGCAGCGCGAAGTGCGCGCGCAGATCGGCCACGCCGTCCCCGGACCGCGCCGCAGCGGCCAGCCCGTCCAGCAGCTCGTCCGTCAGCGCCTCCACCCGCGGCCGCAGCGCGTCGACCCGCCGCGCCGTGAACGCCCGGCTCACCAGGGACCGCAGCCGCCGGTGGTCCTCGCCGTCGGCCGTCGTCATCCCGCGCACCGTCGCGAACGTCCGCAGCGGCCACCCCTCGGGTATCCGGCCCTCGGCGAGCGCCGCGAAGTGCCGGGAGTCCTTGGCGACATCGCTGTGCCCGAGGAACTCCTTCAGCGCCTCGTGGCCCAGCACGAGCATGCCCCGCACGTCATCGGGCAGCACCACGGCGGCCACCGCGCCGCCCTCCCGCAATCGGGCGTTGCGCGCGTGCGGGCAGCCGCCGGACGGGTCGATGCGGTGCGGCGGGTCCGAGGAGACAGTGCTCATATCGTGCTCCTTGCAAGCCAGAGGACAACCGATGCACCGGACCACGACCGACACACCGCATGCGGATCACGATGCTAGGGCGACTCGGCCTCCTGGCCCAGCCCGTAGATCCGCTCGAGCAGCCATGCCTCGTTGCCCGCGAGGCCCGCCCTGCTCAGCGCCTCGTCGGCCTCGGCGATCGGCACGGTGAGCACCGCCGCCGTGGCCGGTGACTCGGATGAGGAGAGCGCCGCGCGTGCCGTGTGCATGAGGCGCAGGCAGGCCTGCGCCGCGGCCAACTCGGGGTTCATGGTCAGCTGTCCGTGATTCCTGGTCCCGTTCATGACTCCACTCTTGCGCATGGGTCTGACAATCCCGCCGAGCCGACGCGGGACTACCCTCGGGAAGATCAACCCGATGGAGAGGAGGGTCCCGCTCTTGTCGTCCCCGCTCGCGTTCTCCCTGTTCGACCCGGCCGCCGGGCAAGGCCTGCGGCAGCTCGCCGAGTTGGGCCTCGCTCTGGTGCTCTCCACGCTGATCGGGGCGGAGCGCGCCGTCCAGCAGAAGAGTGCCGGGCTGCGCACGCACACCCTCGTCGGCGTGGGAAGCGCGCTGTTCATGGAGGTGTCGCAGCACGGGTTCAACTCCGTGCTCGGCATGGATGGCGTGTCGTTCGACCCGTCACGCGTCGCCGCGCAGATCGTGTCCGGCATCGGCTTCATCGGCGGCGGCCTCATCTTCGTGCGGCGCGACGCGGTGCGCGGACTGACCACCGCGGCGACCGTCTGGCTGACGTGTGCCATAGGGATGGCCTGCGGTGGCGGCCTGCCGCTGCTCGCGTTCTCCGCGACCGCCTGTCACTTCCTGGTCGTGCGCGGCTATCCCTGGCTGACGCGGCGCGTGCCGGCCCTGGGCACGGAGCGGCGTTCGGGCCTGCACCTCGCCTACCGGGTCGGCTCCAGCGTCCTCACCCGTGTCCTGGAGGAGTGCACGAGCCGCGGGTTCCGGGTCGTCGAGCTGCGGGGCGGCAGCGCCGACTGGGAGCCGGGCCGGGTCCGGACCGGGACGATGGCCGTACGCATGGAGATCGAGGGAGCGTCCGACGTGCCCGAACTCGTGGCCGTGCTAGCGGAGTTGGACGGGGTGCTGGATGTGGCGTCGCTGGCGGCGGCGCCGGACGAGTAGCCCGGCGAGCCCCACGCCCGCCAGGACGCTGGTCCGGCGGGCGTGGGGCTCCCCGGCCTACGTCGGCGTCCCGTGCCACGACCGCCACAGCGCCGCGTACGCGCCGTCCGCCTCCACCAGTTCCGCGTGCGGGCCGAGTTCGGTCAGCCGGCCGTCCTCCATGACCGCGACCCGGTCGGCGTCGTGCGCCGTATGGAGGCGGTGGGCGACGGCGATGACGGTGCGGCCGTGCAGCACCGCCGCGAGGGCCCGTTCGGTGTGGCGGGCCGTCGTCGGGTCGAGCAGGGCGGTCGCCTCGTCGAGGACCACGGTGTGCGGGTCCGCCAGCACCACGCGGGCCAGCGCCAGCTGCTGCGCCTGCGGGCCTTCGAGGTGCAGGGCGCCGGCGCCGAGTTCCGTGTCCAGGCCCTGGGGGAGTGCGTCCGCCCAGTCGTCGGCGCCGACCGCCGCGAGCGCCGCGCTCAGCTGCGCGTCGTCCGCCTCCGGCGCCGCGATGCGCAGGTTGTCGCGGACCGAGCCGAGGAACACGTGGTGCTCCTGGGTGACCAGGACGATGTGACGGCGCAGCTGTTCGGGCGCGAGCGCGGTGACCGGGACGCCACCGACGTCGACCGTCCCGGTGCGCGGTGCGTCGATCGCCGCGAGGAGTTTGCTCAGGGTGGTCTTGCCCGCCCCGGACGGGCCGACCACGGCGAGCCGTTCGCCCGCCCGCACGGTCAGGTCCACCCCGAGGACGACATCGCCGCCGCCCTCGTACGCGTAGTGCACCGAGCGGAGCCGGATGGCGTCGCCGCACGGGACGGCCTCCTCGCACGCGGGCGCGCGTGGCGGTGCCCCGGCGAGCCCTCCGATGCCCTCGACGCGGGCGAACGAGGCGCCGCTGCTCTGCAGTTGCTCCACCCAGAACAGGATCGTGTCCAGCGGCCCCGACAACTGGCGCAGATACAGGGCGCACGTGACGATCGCGCCGAGGCTCACACCGCCGTGCGCGTGCAGGGTGCCGCCCACAAGGAGGACGGCGGCGACCGGCAGGGCGTACGAGAAGTCGACCGAGGGAAACAGCACGCTACGTAGGGACAGGGTGCGCATACGCGCGCGGTAGCTGTGCCGGATGCCCCGCTCGCAGGCCTCGATGCGCTGCTCCTGGAGGCGGAAGGCCTCGACGGTGCGGGCCCCCGACGCCGTCGCCGCGAGCTGCTCGGCGAGGTGCGAGTCGGCCTCGCCCTGGGCGAGATACGCGGCGCGGGCCCGGCGCAGATACCAGCGCACCGCCACCGGGATGCCTGCCAGGCAGCACAGGGAGACCAGGCCGAGCACGGGCTCGACCACGACGACGGCGCCCGCGAGGAACACGACCTGTGCCGCCGACACGAACACGTCGGGGCCCGCGTCGCGCAGCGCGCTCGCGACGGCCGCCACGTCGTTCGTGCCCCGGTTCGTGAGGTCTCCGGGCCCTGCCCGGTCGACCACGGAGGCGGGAAGCCCGAGCGCCCGGTCCACGAAGCGGTCCCGCACCCGTGCCGCGACCCGCTCCCCGAACCGGTGCCCCACCAGGCGCGCCCAGCGCAGGAGCAGGAGTTGGGCCACGGCGCAGCACAGGATCACCAGCGCCGCCCGGTCGACGTGCGTCACGCTGGTGCCGCCCCGCACATCGTCGACGATCCGCCCGAGCAACCAGGGCCCCACGATCCCGGCGCCCGCCGCGAGGCAGTTGAGCACCAGCGCCGAGGCGAAGGCGCGCCGGTCCGTACGGACGAGTTCGAGGGCGGCGCGACGCACGGTGGCGCGGTCGGCGACGGGGAGGGAGAAGCGGGGAGCGCTCATGACTCGGCCCCCGTAGCAGGCACGGATCCCGGTCCCGGGACGGTCCCCGGTTCCGGGACGGTCCCCGGTTCCGGGGCAGCGTCCGTGCCGCGTGCCACCAAGCGCCGGTACTCCTCGTCGTGGGCCAGCAGTTCGCGGTGGGTACCCGTGGAGCGGACCGTGCCGTCGTGCAGGAAGCACACCTCGTCCGCCCGGTCGAGCAGGAGCGGGGACGTGCCCGTGACCACCGTGGTGCGGTCGCGACGCGCCGCCCGGAGCCGGTCGGCCGCGCGTGCCTCCGTGTGGGCGTCTAGGGCCGATGTCGGTTCGACGGCGAGGAGGATCTCGGGGTCGGCGAGCAACGCCCGTGCCAGGCGCACCCGTTGACGCTGGCCGCCGGAGAGGTTGCGCCCCTGGGCGAGGAGTTCGGCGTCCGTGCCGCCCGGCAGGTCGTCGGCCGCGGCCGCGTGCAGGGCGGCCGCCACCGCCGTGTCGTCCGGGGTGTGCCGCCCCGCGACCGCCTCGCGCACCGTCCCCGCGAACAGATCCGCCTCGGGCGCCGCGAGCAGGATCCGGCGCCGCACCTCCGCCAGGTCCACCGCATCCAACGCGGCGTCACCCCAGGTGGCCAACGTCGGCGCGAACTTGCCCAGCCGGTCGACCACGGCCGCCGCCTCGCCGGGCCGCGCCGACACCAGCGCCGTGAGCCGCCCCGGCGTCACCGTCACCCCGGACACCGGATCGTGCAGCGCAGCGCCCTCGGGCGGGCCCGGAACGGGGGAGCGGTGCCCGTCCGACTCGGGCTCCAGGGCCAGGAACCGCAGCACCCGCCGCGCCGCGACGAGCCCCCGCCCCAGGTCGTAGCCGCCCTCGATGAACGCCTCGACCGGCACGACCAGCATCGCCACATACCCGTAGACGGCCACCAACTCGCCGATGGACAGCTCTCCTTGGGCCGCCATCCGGGCGCCGAGCCACGTCACGACGGCGAGGAAGACCGCGGGAAGGCCGACGGCGAGCGCCTGGATCCAGCTGATCACGCGCGCCACCCGGTACCCCTCCTCGCGCAGCCCGGCCGTGTCCTGCCGCAGCCGCCCCGCGTACACGTCCTTGCCACCGAGCCCGGCGAGCACCCCGAGCCCGCCGACGAGGTCGGCGAGCCGCGACGCCAGCACACCCTGCCGTTCCCGGTAGCCGGACTCGGCGCCCTGCAGCCGTGTGAGCAGCGGCCCGAGCGCGCCCGCGAGCAGCGGCACACCGAGCAGGATCACCGCCGCGAGCAGCCCCGAGATCGACAGGAGCAGCCCGGCCACCACCGCGTAGGCGACGACCGCGCCGACACCGGGGCCCGCGATCGTCAGCGTCTGGCTGATGCGCTGGACGTCGCCGACGCCGATCGTGACGACCTCACCCGCCGCGACGCGCCGCGGCAGCGCGGCCCCCAGCACGGTGGCGTGCCGCGTGACGAGCCGCGTCGTACGGAAGGTGGCATCGAGGCGTACCCGCGTCATCGTGCGGTGCCGCATGATCGCGAGCCACGCGTTGACCGCGCCGAGGGCGACGAGGACGCCGCACCACCCGTACAGCGCGCGGGAGTCGCCCGCCCGCAGCCCGTCGTCGACGGCGCGCGACAGGACGTAGGGCGGGAGCGCGAGCCCCACCATCCACAAGCTGCCGAACAGTGCGCCCGCGGCGACGCGACCGCGTTGGCGCGCGATGAGCCAGACCAAGTACCTTGCCGGTCCGCGCAGTTCGGGCACACCGGGATCGACGTGGGAGGGGCTGCCGTCGGGGAGGTCCATGGTGGTGGCACTCATTGACGCACCCTATGCGGGGCGTCGGAGCACCGGGTGGATCACCTACGGGTCAGGTGCAGCCGCAGGCCGCGCGGCATCAGCGTCAGGCGCTCCGTGATCGCGAGCCGGTAGTCGGGCTCGGGTCGCAGGTCGTAGCGGCGCAGCAGCAGGCCGAGCACCAGCGTGGCCTCGTGCAGCGCGAACTGGCGGCCGATGCAGGCGCGGGCGCCCGTGCCGAACGGCTTGAAGACATGGGCGGGCCGGGCGCGGACCGCCTGCGGGGTGAACCGCTCCGGGTCGAAGGATTCCGGGTCCTCGCCCCACGCGGCGGTGTCGCGGTGCAGCATCGTCGTCAGGACCAGCGCCCACGCGCCGCGCCGCATCGGGTGTGTGCCGCCGAGCGTGGTGTCCGCGAGCGCCTCGCGCGCGAAGGCCGGCGCGGTCGGCCACAGCCGCAGCGACTCGTCCAACACCCGCCGCAGATAACGCAACTTGGCGACCTGCTCGTACGCGGGTACGTCGGCGTCGCCCCAGACACGGTCGACCTCGTCGCGCGCCTTGGCCAGCACCTCGGGGTGCTGCGCGAGGTAGTGCAGCGCGAAGGACAGCGCGCCCGACGTCGTCTCGTGCCCGGCCACCAGGAACGTGATGACCTGGCGGCGGATGTTCTCCGGCGAGAGCCGCTCGCCGGTCTCCGGATGCGACACCTCCAGCATCCGGTCGAGCAGGTCACCGGGCCCGCCGTCGGAGGCGCGGCGCGCCGCGACCACCTCGTCGACCGTGTGGTTGAGATACGCGCGGTCCGCGGCATTGCGCTTCTCGGCGCCGCGCAGCAGCACGGACGACAGGAGCGGAGGCACGACGTTGCGGCGCTGCGCGAACGTCAGGGCGCCGACCATCGCCGTGACGAACGGATGCGGCCGCTCACGCTCGAAGGACCCGAAGTCGTGCCCGAACCCGGTCCGGGAGATGGTCTCCAGGGTCAGCTTGGTCATGTCGGCGGGTACGTCGACCGGCTTGCCCGCGGCCTCGCTCGTGTCCCAGGAGGCCATCAACTGCCCGGCCACGTCCAGCATCAGCGGGTGGTAGCCCGCCATCGCGTCGCGGCTGAAGCCCGGCGCCAGAATGTCGTGCGCCAGCTGCCAGTTGGGCTCGTGGTTGTACGCGGTGAACAGGCCGTCGCCCGCCATCGGACGCAGATTCGCGACGCCGAGCCCGACGTGCTTGGCGAACCGCGACTCGTCGGCGAGCTCCGCCGCGAGGTCCGCGCCCGCCACGAACACGATCTCCTTGCCGAACCCCTTGCGCCGGAAGATCGGCCCGAGCTCGGCGGCGAGCTTCATCGAATCCTGCAGCGGGGAGCGGACGTTGGCGCCGACCACGTCGCCGATGAACGGGACCCGGCGCGATGGACGCGGGATGCGGTCCAGGCGTGGCCACCCCTGCTCGGCACTGCGAAAACCTCGCGGCAGCGGGGTTCCCGCGGCCTGTGTCACCTGCGGCGTCGTCGTCATCGTGCCCATCTCCCTTGCGACGATGCCCCGTTGGAGCACCCCGACCACACTGTTAGACGTGGATTCAATAACGCGGCACAGTCTGATCCTGTTATTGAACTCACGTCAAGTAAGGAGCGGTGTGTCCAGTAGGGTGCGCCCCATGACCAGGGAGCGAGGGGGAGCGACGGCGCCGGGGGAACGCACCCGGCGCAGGCTCAGCACGCAGGAGCGCCGCGAGCAACTGCTCGCCGTGGGCGCCAGGCTGTTCGCACAGGCCCCCTACGGCGACGTATGGATCGAAGAGGTCGCGGAGATCGCCGGAGTCTCGCGCGGGCTGCTGTACCACTACTTCCCGAACAAGCGGGACTTCTTCGCCGCCGTCGTGCAGCGCGAGAGCCAACGCATGCTGCGCCTGACGGCTGCCGTGCCCGGCATCCCCGTCCGCGACCAGCTCGGCACGGGCCTCGACACCTTCCTCGAGTACGTCGCCACGCACGCGCACGGCTTCCGCGCCTTCCACCGCGCCGAGGCGGCGGGCGACCCGGCCGTGCGCGCGGCCTACCAGGAGGGGCTCGCCGCGCACGAGGAGCAGATCATGGCCACCCTCGCGGCGGACCCGCACATCGCCGACCGGCTCCCCGCGCCGGACGTGCTGCGGCTCGCCGTGCGCGGCTGGCTCGCGTTCCTCGTCGCCGTCTGCCTCGACTGGCTCGACGCCTCGCGGCTCACGCGGGAGCAGGTCCGGGACCTGTGCGCGCGGGCGCTTGTGGGTGCGATCGGCCTGTGACGGTCCCGAGGGCCGCGGATGTGCACCCCAGAGAGTCATAAGGATAACTTGCAAGGCTTCCTGTCTACCTCGTACGGTGGCCGCATGTCAGGAACGCAGTCAGCCGCAGGGGACGAGCCGCCCACCCAGCAGGTCGCCGCCGACCTCGCCACCGTCGTCGGCCGGCTCTCGCGCCGGCTGCGCACCGCGTCGCCGGACAGCCTGCTCACGCCCACCCAGCGCACCGTCCTCGCCCGCCTGGAGAGCGAGGGCCCCGACACGACCGCGGCGCTCGCCCGCGGCGAGTACGTACGGCCGCAGTCCATGCGGCTCACGCTCGGCGCGCTGGAGGAACAGGGCTTCGTGGCCCGCGAACCGGACCCGAACGACGGGCGGCAGTCCGTCGTGTCGATCACCGACAGCGGACGCGCCACCCTGGACGCCGTCCGGGCCGCCAAGCACGGCTGGCTCACCCAGGCGCTCACCGAAGAACTCGACGCCGCCGAGCGGCGCACCCTCGCCGAGGCCACCGCGCTCCTCGAACGGCTGGTGCGCAAGTGACACAAGGCGTGGGAGGCCAAGCCGTCGTCACCGCCGAAGGCGAGGCTCCCGCGCGGCAGGAGGGGTTCCGGGCCCGGCTCACCGCGCCCCTGCTCCTCGGCTCGGTGCTCAACCCGCTCAACACCACGATGATCTCCACGGCCCTGGTGGCCATCGGGCACGACTTCGGGATCGGCGCCGCCGACACGGCCTGGCTGATCTCCGTCCTCTACCTGGCGAGCGCCGTCGCCCAGCCCGTGCTCGGCAAGCTCGCCGACACCCTCGGCCCGCGCCGCGTGTTCCTCGCGGGCCTCGTCGTCGTGTGCATCTCCGGGATCGTCGGAGCCCTCGCCCCCGCCTTCGGCTGGCTCATCGTCTCCCGGCTCCTCCTCGGCATCGGCACCTCCGCCGCCTACCCGGCCGCGATGGCCGTACTGCGCGACGAGGGCCGCCGGGTGGGCCGCCGCCCGCCGCGCCCTGTCATGGCCCGCCTCTCCTTCGCTGCGCTCGGCAGCGCGGCGGTCGGCCCGACGCTGGGCGGACTGCTCGTCATGGTCGTCGGCTGGCGCGGCATCTTCGCGGTCAACGTTCCGGTGGCGGCGATCGCGTTCGCCGCCGCCCTGCTGTGGATCCCGCGCGACCCTCCGCGCTCCACGGACGGGGAGCCGGCACCGCGCGCCGCCCTCGACCCCCTCGGCATCGGCCTGTTCACCACCGCCCTCACCGTCCTCGTCTTCTTCCTGCTCGACCTGTCCGACCCCATGTGGTGGCTGCTCGCGCCCTTCGCCGCGCTCAGCGCCGTACTGGTGTGGTGGCAGCTGCGCAGCAAGGCACCGTTCATCGACATGCGCATGCTCGCCGGGAACGGCCCGCTGGCCCGCACCTACCTCCGGCACGGCCTGAGCTATCTGCTCATCTACTGCGTGATGTACGGCTTCACCCAGTGGCTGGAGGAGGGCCGCGGCTTCTCCTCCGGGCACACCGGCCTCCTGATGCTGCCGATGTCGCTCACGGCGCTGGTGTGCTCGCTGCTCGGCGCCCGCACGAAGGGCATCCGCGCTCCGCTCATCACCGCGTGCGTGCTGCTCACCGCGGGCGCGGGGCTGCTTGTGTTCCTCGACGGCGACACACCGCTGGCGCTGTTGCTGCTCGCGGGCGCGTGCTTCGGCATCCCGCAGGGGTTCGTCGGCACCTGCAACCAGGCCGCCGTCCAGGAGCACGCCCCCGCCGCCGACATCGGCTCCGCCGCGGGACTCCAGCGCACCGCCCAGTACATCGGCGCCATCACCGCGTCGAGCCTGATCGCCCTCGCGTACGGGCAGCGCGCCAGCGACAGCGGCCTGCACCTCATGGCCGGTGTCTCGGTCGTCCTCGGCGTCCTCCTGGCGATCCTGACGGTGACGGACCGGGCGCTGCGCCGGAGTTGAGGTCGGCATAATGCGCGCATGGATCATGTGACCGCGCGGACGTTCGTCGACTCCTGGGTGACGGCGTGGAACGCGCACGACCTGGACGCCCTGCTGGCCCACTTCACGGACGACGTGACGTTCAGCTCCCCGGTGGCCGCGCAACTGCTCGGCGGTGACGGCGTCATGCGCGGCAAGGACGCGCTGCGCGCCTACTGGACGGAAGGGCTGCGCCGCATCCCCGACCTGCGGTTCGAGGTGGTGGGCAGCTACGTCGGTGTGAGCAGCGTGGTGATCAACTACCGCAACCAGAAGGGCGGTCTGGTCAACGAGGTGCTGATCTTCGACGGCCCGCTCGTCGCCGAGGGCCACGGCACCTACCTCGGCGAGGATGCCAACCCGGCCGGAGCCCACTGAGCCTGTTCAGGAGGCCGGCGGCTGCGGCTGCGGCTGCTGCGCCCGCTCCAGGAAGCGCAGCAGCTCGACCGGGAAGGGCAGCACCAGCGTGGAGTTCTTCTCGGCCGCGACCGCCACCACGGTCTG
>NZ_JAOZYC010000174.1:0-50754 GCF_035798155.1 Streptomyces endophyticus
CGCCGCTCGCCTTCGGGGCGCCGCCGCGCGTCTGCCCCGGCCGGGACCACGCCATGGCCCTGGCCGCGGGGGCCCTCGCGCACCGGCGGCCCTCGGCCACCCCCTCGGCCACCCCATTCGCCCGCCTGCACTGCCAGGACGCGCCGCTGCTGCTGTTGCCGAACGCCTGGGACTGCGCCTCGGCCGCGGCGCTCGCTGCCGAGGGGTTCGAGGCCGTCGGCACCACCAGCCTCGGCGTCGCCGCCGCGGCCGGGCTCCCGGACGGTGCGGGCGTCACCGCCGACGCCACCCTCGCCCTGGCCCGCCGGCTCGGGCGCACTGCGCTCCTGTTCACCATCGACATGGAAGGCGGATTCAGCGACGATCCGCAGGAAGTCGCCGACCTCGCCCGCCAGTTGAGCGCCGCGGGCGCCGCCGGGATCAACATCGAGGACGGGCGCGTCGACGGCAGCCTCACCCCGGCCCGCCGGCATGCCGCGAAGATCGCGGCAGTCAAGGCGGCCGTCCCCGAGCTGTTCGTGAACGCCCGCACCGACACGTACTGGCTGGGCAGCGGCCACGCGGACACCGAGGAGCGCCTCACCGCGTACCAACAGGCGGGCGCCGACGGGCTGTTCGTGCCCGGTCTCGCCGAACCCGACCGGATCCGCGACCTCGCCTCCCGCTTCGAGCTCCCGCTGAACATCCTCTACGCGCCCACCGGGCCGACCCTCGACGAACTCGCGGCGCTGGGCGTCCGCCGGGTCAGCCTAGGCTCGCTGCTCTACCGCCGGGCGCTCGGTGCGGCCGTGGCCACCGCACGGGCCGTCCGCGACGGACGGCGCCCCACCGGCGACACCCTGTCGTACGGAGAAGTGCAGGCCCTTTAGCGGGTCAGCGCTTCGGCGCGGGGTTCGCGAGGGCCGTCGTCGCGCAGTAGCCGATCGGGCCCGCCGCGTCGTACAGCGTGCAGTGCCCGACGGCGATGCCGTCCTCGGCCGTGTGCGCCGTCGCCTCCAGGCCGATCGCGTCGCTGAGCGGGAGCCGGCTCAGGGACAGGGTGTAGTCGGCGTTGATGTAGCGCAGGCCGTCGTCGCTCGCGTGGGCGAGGGGGCTGGCGGTGTCGGCGGCCAGCGCGGTGCGGACGAGCGGGGACAGGGCCTCACCTCCCACCAGCGGCCGGGCGTCGCGGATCCAGGACCGCCGCCGCTGATCGCCGCTCCACTCCCGTACGGGCCGCAGCTCCTCGTCGAACCGCAGGAACTGGGTGCGCCCGTGCGGGGCCAGCAGTTCCTGCGCCGGCGGCGCGTCCCACGGGCCGGTCGCGGGAATGTGTCCCGGAGGCGGTGTGCCGGTGCGCAGCAGTACGGCGCTGGCCCGCGCCAGGGGCCGCCCGTCGCCGCCGTGCACGACGGCGTCGGCCACGCGGATCCGCCGCCCGTCACGGACCCGCTCGGTGGTGACCCCGACCGGGGCGAAGGGCGCGGTGCGGAACAGATCGACGGTGAGCCGGGCGAAGTGCAGCCCCTCCTCGGCGTGTTCGTGCTCCAGCGTCCGCGCGGCGAGCCCGCCCAGGAGCCGGCCGTGCACCGTGTCGGGCGTCCACCAGCCGCGCGCGTGCGACTCGGGCACGAACGTGTCCCCGCTCCGGGTGAAGTAGGGCGCCTCGTCCTCGGTCTGTGCCACGTGTGTTCCCTTCAAGTGCATGGCTGAGTGCGTGTATTGGTGCATGTATTGGTGCGTGTATCGGTGCATGTGCCGGTGCGTACGTCAGTGTGGACGGGGGTGGGGTGTGCGGAGCGGATCGATGTGCAGCGGATCGAGCCTGCGGATGAGCGCGAGCGTGGCGTGACAGATCGCGTCGGCGTCCCGCTTGCGCGCACACGTGCCGATCTCCCGGCCCGCCTCACCGATGACGGAGGTGAGGACGCCGACCACCAGCCGGTCCACGGGTTCGCTGCCCGCTTCGAGCAGCACCGCGTTCTGCCGGATCCACTCGCGGCCGCGCGCCCGGCGCATCAGCTCGAAACCGGGCGGCCCGTCGCCGTCCATCCACAGCTCGATCAGGTCACGGCGTCGCCAACAGCCCTCCAGGAAGCTGCGGGTGCCGACGAGGAACAGCTCCAGCGGATCCGTCTCGCCCGCCGCCCGTGCCGCGGCCACCGCCTCGGCCGCCTCGCGCTCGCGGGAGTTCTCGTAGTCCTCCCACAGCGCGACGAACAGCTCCGTCTTGCCGCCGAAATGGTGGTAGAGGCTGCCGACGCTCGACCCGGCCCTGCGCACCACCGCGACGATCGCCGTGTCGGTGAACCCCTGCTCGCAGAAGACCTCGCGGGCCGCGTCCAGCAGGGTCCGACGGGTCTGCTCCGTGCGGCTCCACTGCCAGGCGTTGTCCTTGGCCGCGATCCGCTCCGCCTTGCGTGTCATCCGGTCGTCACCCCTCGCGCACCCACTGTCGTACCGAACCCAATTTTAGAATCAGCCAATTCTCCGCGCCAGAAGACCGGTTGAACTCGTTCCGACCTCTTGACCCACCGCCGTGCCACGGGCAACTTGAACTCATTCCTAGATTCCCGTTCCAGGATTCCCGGGCTTCCCGTTCCGGGATTGAGGGGGCACTTCCATGGTCGACTTCTCGCTGTCCACCGAGGAACGTCAGATCCGGGACACCGTGCGCGCGTTCATCACCAAGGAGGTGATGCCGCTGGAGCAGGACGTACTGCGGGGCGAACGGGCCGGTCAGCGGGGCATCGAACCCGAAGTCGTCGCCGAACTCCGCGCCAAGGCCCGCAGATCGGGCTTCTGGGGTGTCAACACCCCGGAGGAGTACGGCGGGATGAACCTCGGCGCCGTCATGTCCGCGATCATCGCGATGGAGATGGGCCGGACCTTCGTCCCCTTCAGCTTCGGCGGCAGCGCCGACAACATCCTCTACGCGGGCGACGAGGAGCAGAAGCGCCAGTACCTGCTGCCCACCATCGAAGGCGAGCGCCGCTCCTGCTTCGCCATCACCGAACCCGGCGCGGGCTCCGACGCCCGCAACATCCGCAGCCGCGCCGTCCGCGACGGCGACGACTGGCTGATCACCGGCGAGAAGACCTTCATCACCGGAGGCAATGAAGCCGACTTCGTGATGGTCTTCGCGGTCACCGACCCGGACAAGGGCGCCGACGGCGGTGTCACCTGCTTCCTCGTCGACCGCGACATGGGCTGGAAGTCCGAACCGATCGAGACCATGGGCGAGTGGGGCCCCGCCTCCCTCGTCTTCGACGAGGTGCGCGTCCCCGGCCGCAACGTACTCGGCGAGGTCGGCAAGGGCTTCCAGCTCGCCATGGAGTGGATCGGCCAGGGCCGCTACCTCATCCCCGCACGGGCCATCGGCTCCGCCGAACGCATGCTCCAGATGGGCGTCGACTACGCCCGCCAGCGGCACTCCATGGGCCGGCCCATCGCCGACTACCAGGCGATCCAGTGGCACATCGCCGACTCCCAGGTGGAGATCGAGGCCGCGAAGTGGCTCACCCTGTACGCGGCCTGGAGGGCGCAGCAGGGCCTCGACGCCCGGCACGCCTCCTCCATCGCCAAGCTCAACGGCGCGGTGATGGCCAACCAGGTCGTCGACCGTGTCCTGCAGATCCACGGCGGCATGGGCTACACCAAGGAACTGCCCATCGAACGCTGGTACCGCGAACTGCGCCTTCTGCGCATCTTCGAGGGAACCGACGAGATCCAGAAACGCACCATCGCCCGCAACCTCATCAAGGGGCACGTCCGACTCGGCGGGATCGGCGAGTGACCGGGCGGCGCCCGCGCATCCGGCTCTTCCGGGTCTGCGAGCTCGACCAGTACCCGGACGCCGGACAGCGGATGCGGATCCTGTCGATGGCGGTCCTCGCGGTCCTCATCGCCTCCTACGAGGGTCAGATCGCGCCCGTGGTGCCGCTGCTCCTCGACGACCTCGACATCTCCCTGACCACCTACGGCGCCGTCTCCGCCACGGCGCTCGTCGCCGGGGCCATCGCGTCGATGGTCGGCGGACGGCTCACCGACACCGTGGGCCGGGTGCGGCTCATCGTGCCACTGCTGATGCTCACCGCGGGCTGCTGCTTCCTGATGACGACCGTCCACTCGGCCGGCCAACTCCTGGCCGTGAGAGCCGTGTTGTCGGTCGTCGACGGCATGGCCATGGCGGGCACCGCGCCGCTGGTGCGGGACTTCTCGCCGCGGATGGGCCGGGCCCAGGCCTTCGGCTTCTGGACCTGGGGCCCGGTCGGGGCGAGCTTCCTGGCCGCCGCGGTCGCCAGCCTCACGCTGCCGCTGTTCGACGACTCGTGGCGCTCGCAGTTCGTCATCATGGGAGCGGTGTCCCTCGTGCTCTCCGTGGTGATCGCCTTCAACATCGCCGACCTCTCACCGGAACTGCGCGCCCGCATCGTGCAGTCCGAGCGGGAGACCCTCGGCCGGGCGGACCACACCAAGCCCACCCGCGCCCTCGACCTGTTCGCGCACCGCGCCATCTGGGCCCATGTGATCGGCATCGCGTCCTGGCTGGTGCTGTACGTGACACTCGTCGTGTACGGGCAGACGATGCTCGCGGAGAGCTTCGAACTGGACGCCGCGACGGCCTCGCAGATCATGGCGGCGTTCTGGACGCTGAACATCTTCACCCTCGTCCTGTCCGGCCGGATCTCCGACCGGCTGCAACTGCGCAAGCCCTTCTGCGTGGGCGGGACGGTGGGCAGCGTGCTGCTCACCGCGTACCTGGCGGGCCTCGTCGGGCGCGGCGACGTCTCGCATCTGCACATCGCGATCACCGGGGCACTCCTCGGCGGGGTGATGGGCTGCGCCTACGGGCCGTGGATGGCGAACTTCTCGGAGAACGCCGAGGACGTCGACGCACGCCTGCAGGGCACGGCCTGGGGTGTGTTCACCTTTCTGACCAAGGCGATGGGCGTGGTGGTGCTCGTCGCCGTGCCCCGGGTCGTCGAATCCCACGGCTGGCGCGCCTGGCTCATCGTCTGCGGATGCTGCATGGCCGTGTTCGTCCCGGCGTCGCTGCTCTTCCGCGGCCCGTGGCGCCGGGCGAGGGCGGCACCGGCGGTGACCCCGCAGGACACCCCGGCTTCCGCCGCCACGGGCGACTGACCCCGGTCAGCCGCGAGCCACCGCGATCGCCCCGGCGAGCCGCTCCCCGGCCTCGTACACCATGTACGGCACACCACTCTGCGTGCCGAACGAGGGGGCGGCCGCCCGGCCGTTCTCCGGGGCCGAGTCGTGGGAGTCGTAGAAGAGGCCGAGGTGCTTGCGGAGCGAGAAGCCGGCGCCGACCTCCGTGATCATGAGGTCGCCGCCGCTCTCCTTGTCCTTGTTGTAGACGACGAAGGCGGAGCCGCCGCGCGTGAGCAGGTGCGGGCCGCCCACATTGACCGCGCCGACGTCCGAGTGCCGCACGAGCGGGGTCTGGTCGAAGGTCCAGTCGCGGCCGTCGGCCGACCAACCCCAGCAGATGTCACGGTGGTTGGTCGTGTTGTTCAGCATGAACAGCATCACGTAGTGGGCGCCGCGATCCGGCAGCTCGTGCGCGAAGACCCGGGCGTACGAGGTCTCGGTGGTGCCCGCCGGCATCATCGACGTCGACAGGACCACCTTGTCGTACGTGAAGTGGATGCCGTCCTTCGAGCGGGCGAGGCGCGTCGTGGTGTTCTCGCCGTGGAAGTACAGCCAGAACTCCCGGTGCCGCGGCATCCACAGCACATGCGGCGAGGAGACATGGCTGACCGAGTAGTGCGGCGACCAGTCGTTCGACACGATCGGATTGTCCGGGTACTCCGTGAACGGGCCCTCCAGCGAGTCCCCGTACGCGAGGCAGATGCCGCCGGGCGCGTCGTGCGGCGCGTAGTACAGGTAGTAACGGCCCAGCGGCTCGGCCAGCTTGTCGTAGACACCGCGCACGGTCGGGAAGATGATCTCGCCCGTCGGGTTGTACTTCAGGTCGGCGGGGGAGAGCAGCGTGCGGACGTAGGTGTAGTCGGGGAACCCGCCCGGCGCGGCCGAGGCCGAGGGGGCCGGGAGCCCGCCCAGGGCCATGGCGGAGCCCGTGACGGCGGTGGCGCGCAGGAAAGTACGGCGTTGCATGAGCGCTCCTTGTGTCGAAGGGGGTGTGTCGAAGGGGGGCAGAGAAGCAGGTCAGAGGTAGCTCGCGGCCGTGACGCACAGCCCGCCGAGCGCCACCGCCCACACGTACGGCAGCGTCCGTACCATCACCTGCTGCGGCGACACCCCCGCGTACTGGGCGGCCCACACGGTCTGGGTGCTGGTGGGGTCGGCGACGCCGAAGACCTGGTTGTACGAGGTGGTCATGCCGAGCACGGCGACGGCCGGATAGACGCCGGTGGCGATGAGGACGCCCGCGATGCCGGCGCCGAGGCCGAACACGTTGAGCGGCCCGCGGTACAGGCACAGCGGCACGAGCACGGTGAAGACCAGCACGAACAGGATCGCGTTCTGCGGGCTGACCGCCTTCACGAGCGGTTCGAGCGCGTCCACCGAGCCCGGCAGATTCACCGCGGCGAGCAGGATGCCGATCGCCACGAACAGCGTGATCGGCGGGGCGGCCACCTCGAAACCGCCGTACAGGGTGCGCAGCAGCCGGCGGTTCATGTCGCGCGGCCGCGTCGTCGTCACCAGCGCGTACAGCACACCCGCCAACAGCGAGGGAATGATGGCCAGTTCGAAACCGAGGGCGAGCACCAGCGGGATGACGGGGGTGAGCAGCGCGTACCACGGGGCGTCGCCGAGTGGCTTGCGCTCGTGGGCCCGCGGCCGGTTCTGCACCGAGCGCAGCGACCACGTGTGCTCCACGCCGCGGCGCCGCGACTCGATCAGCACATACGCCAGGGCCGCCACGAGCGCGAACGGGAACAGTTTCACCATGAAGCCGCGCACCGTCGGGATCGGCAGGTCGAGGGCGGTGGAGAAGAACTGCCACACCGGCAGCTCGAACGGGATGCCCACCGCGATCCCCATCAGGATCGTCCCGGCGGCCGTCACCTTCGGGACACCCACCGCGATCATCGCCGGGATCCCGATGAGCCCGGCGAGCATCGCGGCGGGCGCCGACCCGGTCACCGTGCCCACGAGCGCCGACACGGCGAGCACCCCGAGCGCCACGAACACCGGCCGGTCACCGCCGAATTCGACGATCTTGCGGACCAGGGTGCCCGCGATGCCGGTCTCCTCCAGGAGCTTGCCGAGCCACGAACCCAGCAGGATCGCGATCATCGTCGCGGCGAGCGCCGGGGCACCTTCTTGGAGGACCGTGTCCAGGACGCTGTTCTTGCCGGTCAGCGGGGCGCCCGCGAGGAATGCGATCACCACGGCGAGCAGCACGAGGGCGAACGCGGTGGGGAGTTTGCGGCTCAGCATGGCGGCGACTCCGGCCGCCATGACGAGCAGGATGACGACACCCATGTCACTTCTCGCTTCTGTCGGGACGCACGGCTCTGTCGGTGTGTGCGGCTCTGGCGGGATGTGCCACGGCGGCGGCGAGCGCCTCCGTGAGCAGCAGCGGGCTGCGGCCCAGGCCGCAGGCGACGCGCGCGTAGGCGTGCGCGGCCAGCTCGTCGGCGCCCGCGACATGCGCGAACAGGCGCCGCCGCCCGAGCCGCAGCGCCGTGTGGCCGAGCGCCCGCTTGAACTCGGCCCGCACGCGCGCGTGGTGGAGATGTTCGTGGGCCCGCTCGTGGGCGAGCGCCGCCGCCCGCACCGAGCCCTCCGGGTACCAGCCGCGCCAGCCCCGCTCGTCGACGAGCCGTTCGGCGCGGTCGATGGTGTCGACGTACAGCTCGATCTGCGCGGGCCTCGACCGGAAGCGGGCAAGCAGCCCTTCGGTGAGGCCGCCGTCGCGCTCGACGATCCGCGCGGTCATCGCGTCGGGGGACAGGCGCGCCCCGAACTCCTCGGCGGCGAGCGCCCATTGACGCAGCAGGAGCGGATCGCGGCCCTCGTGCGTCGGGGTGCCGGCGAGCAGTCGTACCGCCAGGTCCAGGTCGTGATCCCGGTCGGCGCCGCCACTCATGCGCGGGACTCCACGACCGCCACCACCGGCTCGTCGGCCGCGCGCGCCCGCAACTCGCTGCGCGCCAGGGCCAGCAGCGCCTCGGGTTCCAGCACCCCCGACAGATCGGCGATCCGGCCGCCGATGAGCAGCCGTACCGCGGGCGCCCGCATCCCGCCGTCCCCGTACGAGGTGGCGTCCCGCACAAGCGCCGCGAGCGCCTCGCCGGCCGCGCCCACGGTCGTCTTCTCCACCCGCGCGTCCGGCGCCCCGAGCCGCACGACACCGTCCGCGTCCACCACCCGCACAGGACGCCGCGTGGCCCGGAGCCTGCGCCGCACCTCGGTGCCGTACACGGTGTACGCGTCGGTGCCCGCCAGCACGTCGACCTGTGCCTGCTGGGTCTTGAGGCTGGTGGCGGCGGCATTCAGCCGCTCCGTGTCGTCGGCCCGGTGCGCCCGGTCCTGCGTGCGCAGTTCGGTGGCGCCGGTGGCGACGGCCCGCACGGTACTGGTCTGCGGGTCGACCGTCACCTCGACCTCGACGCCGTCGGCCGCCGCGCCCTGCGCGACGACCGCCCGCTCGGCCTCGGCGCGCACGGCGAGGATCTGCTCCTGCGTGGCGCCGGGCACGATCCGCTCGACCTGCTCGCGCACCAGCGCGAGGGCCACACCGATCGGACTGATCACCTCGTTGTGCCGGGCGATGCGGCCATCCATGTCGGTGGTCGCCGCCAAGTGCGGGGTGACGGACGCGGCGCCGCCGCCCCCGCCGACCAGGACCGCGGTGTCACGGTCGAGCCGGTAGTCCTTGACCATCGCGTCCACGACCGTCCGCACCTGCGCGGTCCCCGCGTCGAGCACGGCACGCGCCGCCCCCGCCACGTCGGTGCCGAGCCGGGCGGCCAGCGGGGCAAGAGCCGCCCGTGCCACCTCTTGGTCGCAGCGCGCGAAGTCACCCTCGGGGACCAGGCCGAGCGCGTTCGCCGCACACGTCATCGTGAGCGCGAACCGGCCGCCCGCCGCGTCGAGCACCACATGGTCGTCCGGATCGCCCTCCATCGGCGCCACCGTGTCGACCTTGGCGTCCCGCAGCTCGTCGAGCGTGGCGAAACACGCGTACGGCAGACCCGCGATGTGCGCACTGCGCGGCCCGACGCCGGTCACCTTGCCCTGTCCAAGACGCACCATCGACCCGCCGCCGACCCCGACCGTGCGCACATCAAGGGCGTTCAGATACGACGTCTTGCCGAGGATCGTCGCGTGCCGCACCGCGACCTTGCCGCGCCGCACCACACTGATGTCCGTCGACGTGCCGCCCGTCTCCAGGAACACACCCTCGCTGATCCGCTCCTGCATCAGCGCGCCCGCGACCCCGGCCGCAGGACCCGACAGGACAGTGAGGAGCGGCCTGCGCCGCATCTCGGCGAGCGACATGACACCGCCGTCGCAGCGCATCACCATCAGCGGTGCGCTCACTCCCGCCTTGGTGATCGAGGAGTCGACGAGTTCCGCGGTCGCCAGCATCCGCGGCAGGATCGCCGCGTTCACCACCGCCGTACGCGTCCGCTTGTGCAGCCCGTACAACGACGTGATCTCGTGCGCCGCCGCCATCGGCAGGCCGGACGAGCGCGCCGCGTCGAGCACGGCCGCCTCCCCGTCGGGCCGGTCGACCCCGAACGGCTCGGTGGCGACGACGACTTCGGCGCCCTCCTCCAGCACGCGGGTCACCGCGGCCCGCACCGCGTCGGCGTCGAACGGGTCCGGGACGTGCGCGTAGGCCAGCGGCAGCTTCTTGCCGGGCGTGAGGTCCAGCTTGCCGAGCGCGGCGAGCCGCCGGGTGAGCACCGCGCCCGCGCCCGTCCCGACCCCGATGAGCCCGACCGTCGCCACGTCGCCCTCCAGGAGCGCGTTCGTGGCCTGCGTGGTGCCGTGTGCCAGGAAGGTGACATCGGCGGGGGTGCGGTCGACCTGCGCCAGGAGCCGGTCGAGCGCCTGCACGATGCCGTGCGCGACACCGTCCTCATGATGATGGCTCGTGGGCACCTTCACCTGGCCCACCAGGTCGAGCGTCGCGGCGTCGACGGCCACGGCGTCCGTGAACGTGCCGCCCACGTCGATCCCGACGCGTATTCGTGTGCTCATGTCGTACGCACCTCCTTGTGCGTTCGCGTACCGGATGGAAGGTCAGTAGCCGCGCACATCGGGCCAGTGGCGTTGCACGCCTGACCGGTCGAGCAGCCGCCCGAACTCGTCGAACCGCTTGTCCTCCGCCTGCACCTGGTGCGGAGACACATCCTCGGCCAGGCAGTGCGCGGCCAGCGCGCCCGCGACCTCGCCGATGTTCCACTCCACCGGGTGCAGCCGGTAACAGCCGTTGGTGATGTGGGTGGTGCCGATGTTCTTGCCGGCCGGCAGCAGATTGCGCACACGCCGAGGGATCAGCGCGCCCAGCGGGATCTCGAACGGCACCGAGCCGACGTCGATGTAGTTGTCACCACCGGTCGAGGGGTGCAGATCGATGCGGTAGTTTCCGACACCCACCGAGTCCCGGTAGCGCGTCCTGCCGTACGGGCCGAGGGAGTCGATGGCGACGTCCTGCTCGACGACCGTCGTCACCGCTTTGATGCGTCGGGACTCGCGCACGTACGGCGCCTTGGCGAGGCCGTCGGTGGTGCCCGTGACGTCCGGGCGCAGGCGCAGTCCCGGAAAGCCGGTGCCGCCGTCGGCGCGCGGGGCCTCGGTCTGCAGCCAGTACAGGACGGACAGCGACAACTGCCGCGCCTCGCGCAGCGCTTCGGCTTCCTGCCCGATGTACGGCTTCAACCAGTAGTCGTTCAAAGGCCAGTTGACGAGCGTGATGTCCGAGTCGAAGGCGCCCGGCCGGTGCAGCTTGCGGGCGAGGATCCGCCGGAAGCCCCACAGTTCCTTGTCGCCGGCGTCGGCGCTCTGGTCGGCGCTCACGGCGAGCGGGTCCAGCTCCGGGTTCGGCACGAAGGTGCGGGGGACCGGTTCGAGGCTGCGCGGGTCGGGGGCCTCGAAGCCGAGCAACGGGCCCGGCCAGAAGTCGGGCCGGTACGAGCGCCAGAAGTCGTAGTCCTCCGGCCGGTCGATGGTGTGGTCCTCGCCCTCGTGGTGCGAGAGCGCGAAGCACACGGTGATGCCCTGCTGATTCTCCGGCTGCGCCTCGGCGGGCGCGTGCGGCTCGCCGAACTCCCCTTGTGCCTCGGCCCCGTTGGCGTGCTCGACATCCGCCAGGGCGAGCAGCTCGCCGGTCTCGGTGGCGTCGATGACATACGGAGGGGTGAACCCGCGGACGATGCCGGTGCGCAGATCCCGCACGGAAACCGCGGTGATGACATCGTTGTCCGACTCGGCGGACACCGCCTTGTGCTCCGTCAAAACGGTCAGCAGCCCGCTCGCCCGGTGGGGCGCGAGCATGCCCTCCAGGACGGCGAGCGCGATCCGCGGCTCGTGACACAACTTGCTGACCCGGCCCGCGCCCGGATTGAACTCGGGCAGCGCGAGCGCCTCGCCGCGCAGCGGATACCACTGCCGGTAGTACGTGCGGATGCCCTCCCGCAGCGCCCGGTACGAAGCCGTCGTGCCGAACTGCTCCACCCACGGGTGCTCGTCCGGCGGCACGGCCTGGGCGGTCAACTGGCCGCCGATCCAGTCGGTCTCCTCAGTGAGCACGACACGGCGTCCCGCGCGGCAGGCGGCAAGCGCCGCGGCGACACCGCCGAGGCCGCCGCCGACGATCAGGATCTCCGGTTCGGGAAACACATGACTCCTTCAGTACGTATGCGCTGTGCGTATGTGCTGTACGGGTCTGCTGTACGTCTACGGTTCGGGGACGGGAGCCGGGCCGGCCGTCAGCCCGGCCCGGAACTCGCAGGCCACCAACGGCTCGTCCGCCTCCTCGCCGGCCACCTGGGCGGACAGCAGGCGTACCGCCGCCGCGCCCAACTCGTGCCGGGGCACGTCGAACCCGGTCGGGACCGGGCCCGCGGCCAGTTCCGGCGGCGGGCTGCCGAGCAGCGCGAGGGAGACATCCCCCGGACACGAGAGCCCGGCCCCCGCCACCGCCCCGGTCAGCGCCTGCCACGCCGCCCCGGTGTCCGTCTCCTCCGCCACGAACGCGGTCACACCCTCCGCGACCAGCTCCCTGACCCGCTCGGCCGTCACCTCGGACACCGGGTCGGCGCACCGCAGCACGGAGTCGGGGCCACCCGCGAGCCCCGCACCGTCGAGCCCGTCGAGGAAGCCCTGCTGGCGGTCGGTGGAGGCGGGGGCGTCGTCGTCCTCGCGTACGAGCACGATGCGGCGATGCCCCAAGTCGGCGAGATGCGCGACCACTTCACGGCTCGCGCTCACGTAGTCGGCACCCACCCAGGCGAGGCCCTCCAGCTCCTCCCTGCGCCCGAGGTGCACGACCGGGAAGCCGTCGGCGACGAGCCGCTTCAGTTCGGCGCGCGGCACATGCCGGCCGAGGAAGAGGCAGCCGTCGGCGAGCCGCACCCGGCTGAGCGCGTCCGGACCGCCGCCGCTGGACGCGGTGAACAGGACCAGGTCGTAGCCGCGCGCGGCGGCCTCCTGCTCCACACCCACCAGGAAGGGGTAGTACGAGTGCTGCACATCCGTCGGGAACGTCGACGTGAAGCTGAAGACGCCGAGCAGGTTGTTGCGGGCGGCGGCGAGGCGGCGGGCGGCCGGGTCGGGAACGTAGCCGAGACTGCGCGCGGCGTCCAGGACCCGCTGCCGCGTCTCCTCGGAGATCGTCGCGCCCTTGCCGTCGCGGCGGGCGTTCAGGACCAGCGAGACGGTCGCCTGCGAGACACCGGCGAGCCGCGCCACCTCGGCCTGCCGGGGACGGGACTTCCGGCCCGCCGGAGCGGGGGCACGCCCCGGCTTCGCCCGCTTCCTGGGTTGCTCCACGCCTGCCGCTCCTCGGGGTGTCCGCCGTTGGTAATGCGTATTAGGTAATGCGCATTAACAGGCACTGTGCGGGCGCCGCCCGCGCGGGGTCAAGGGGTCGTGCGGGGAATTCTGATGCTCAACGGGGTTGCTGCGCACGTCGTTTGAGCACGCCGAGGGACCCGGCCGCACGTGGGCGGCCGGGTCCCTCGAAGTACGGCGATACGCAGGTCAGCGCACGGAGAACCGGACCAGGCGCGCATCCGTGGCCCGTTCGCCTGCCACCTTGAAGGCGACGTAGCGGGCCGTGGCCAAGCCGAGCGAGAGCGTCCGGTCCGGGCGCTTGCCGGTGAGCCGGCCCGCGACCCGGTAGTCGAGCCCGTCGGTGCTGAGTTCCACCTCGGCGGCGGGCGCCCCGCCGACCGTCCACTCCGCCTCGACGCTGCGGAGCGCGACCTCTTCGCCGAGGTCGACCACCAGACGCCCGCCAGGACCCGGGCGCCACGCGGTACCGCGGTCGCCGTCCACCGCCGTCGCCGGGTCGGACATGCCCTCGGGCAGCGGGCTGGTCGGGAAGACGGTCCGGCCGAGCGCGCGGTCGTCCAACGGGAAGGCGGTGGCACCGGGGAGGTGCAGCGTCGTCTCCCGCGCACGGGACACCGTGGCCACGGCGCCGCGGCCCTGCGCCTCCACCCGGACCCGGCAGGAGGCGCCGGAGAGCCGAAGCGTGGCGCCGTCGACCACGCGGACCCGCAGACCGGCGGGCAGCCGGTCGCCCGGCAGCGGAGCCAGCGTGAACCGGGGAGCGAGCAGCACCGCCTCCGCCGCGTCGAGGTCCGCACGGTAGGTGACACCGTCGTCGGTGACGCTCTGGTCGCCCTGGAAGACGGTGCGACGGTCACCGGACTGCGGGACGTCGACGGTGGTGGTGACCCGCGCACCCGACAGGTTGAAGACCGCCAAGTGGTCGTCGGTGAGCGCTACTTGGACCGCATCGGAGCCCGTCGTGGCGGACGGCTTGCGGGCCAACGCGCGCAAGCCGTCCGCCGACGAGCCCGCGAAGCCCTCGACCACGACGGGCGCCGCCGGGCCGTCGGCCGCCACGATCGTGTCGCCGTACACCGCGAGCGGATGCTTGCCACCCCGGACGACGAGTCCGGCCCTGCCGTCGACGTCGAGCCAGCCGCCACGGCTGCTCACGTCCGGCACCGGCCAGGTGGCGAGGTCTTCCCATGCCTCGCCGTCGGCCGAGCCCTGGATGCGGTAGGCGCGGCCCGCGGCGGCCTCCCAGCGCAGTGTCACCTCTTCGATGTCGTGCTGTGTGCCGAGGTCCACCGCGAGCCAGCTGTCCGCGCGCGGACGGTCGGCCTTGGAGACGGCCCACCGGGTCGTGAGGTCACCGTCGACGGCGAGTCCCGGCCCCTTGCCCGTCTCGCTCGACGACGCGGTCGCCGTCGAGCCGCGCGCGAGGTCCGTCCCGTCGGCGCCGTCGCGCACCTCCATGGCGAACAGCGAGTACCCGTACGTCGGGTCGGGCCGCACCCCGAGCATCCTGATGTGCCGGACAGAGGTGCGCGACACATTGACCTTGTCGACGCGCGCCGCGGACCCCGACCCGTCCTGGGCCCGCACGGAGGCGCTGCCCTCCTCGAAGCGGTACGTGCGGGACCCGTCGAGCCCCGCCATGCCCGGCATCGTGAGGTTGTGGATCTCCAGGTGGCCCTCGCCGGCGCCGGTACCGCTCGTGGCGTAGACGACGGAGCCCGTCGGTAGCGTCGCGAACCCCGCGTAGCCACCGTCCAGTTGGAGGACGCTCGCGCTGCCGTCGAAGCCGTCGCGCAGGGACTCGTAGAGCCGCACCGCGCGGTGGGTGACCTTGCCCTTGGCGGAGGGCAGGAACATCGGGGTCGCGCCGCTCAGCTTGAACAGCCAGTCGTCGTGCCCCGGCTGCCAGGCGAACTTGACGAAGCCGGGCTTGCTGACGGTGCCCGCCCACGCGTGCGGTGTCTGGTGCGAGACGAGGCCGGGGCCGGCGCCGAAGTCCGTGACACCGGACGCGTGGGCGAACAGCTCCTCTTGCGAGTACGGGCGGACCGGATCGCGGCCCTCTTCTGCCGCCCACACATGCAGCAGATAGCTGATGGCCAGCTCGGCGCGGGCCTCCGGCTCGTACTTCGGCTCCCCGGAGAACTTGGCGAGGCGGTGCTCCGGCGGATACTTCTGGTACGCCTCGAGCCGCTCGGCCAGGGCCTGTTCGGCGCGCGCCGCCGCACGGTCACCGACCACCTGTGCGAAGAACGCGAGCGGGATGACATCCCGGCCGTACAGGTGCTCGCGGTCGTTCACCATCGGCATCAACGGCTCACCGGCGTCGCTCATGACACCAAGGAGCGTGCGCCACAGCGGCTGGGCGTTCGGCTGTTTCGCCAGTACCTCGGGCAGCGGTCGCCCGGCCGTCAGGAAGTGCGCGGCGTTCCGCCCCGAGGTGCGCCACAACTCCTCCTGATAGTGCGGGCCGAAGGATCCGTGGTTCTCGACGATGAACGTGTCGTACAGGTTCCGTGCGGTGTTGCGCGAGACACGCACGCCGTCCACGAGCGCCGGGTTGGCCAGGTCGGCGGGCGGCAGCCCGGCCTCGTTGCGCGACCACGTGCCGTAGCCGGACTCCCAGTCGGAGTGGCGCGGGTCGTCGGGGGCCCAGGCCAGAGCGGGCGCGAGGGTCTGCGCGTACAGACCCATCTCCTCCAGCTTGGTGTCACCGACGTGGCCGCCCTTGAGGCCGTTCGGTGTCCAGTCACCCGAGTCGGGGTCGTCGCCCGTTCCCAACGACGTGGTGTACGCGGCCTGTTCGCGTGTGATGGTGTCGACGCGGTCGCGCGTCGCGTCGTCGAGCTCGTCCCACAGGAGGCGCGTCGCGAGTATGAAGTACGACTGGAAAGTGGTGTCGAAGAACAGCTTGCGACCCCATTCGGTGCCGCCCGTGAGCCGGTTCGACGCGGCGAAGTGCCGGATGGTGGCGAGGGTGCGCGCCTTGAGGGTGTCCCGGTCGATGCCGGCCCGGTCGGCGTCGTACGTGCCCTGCGTCAGCAGGACCGCGTTGCCGAGGACGACGGCGAATCCGAAGTCCTTGGCCGTGTAGTGGCCGAGCGCGGCGTCCCACTGGGTCTCGGACCAGCGGGTGTGGTCGAGCAGGACCCGGTGGTAGGTGGCGGCGATGTCGTCCGGGGGAGCGGACGAACGGCCCGCCGCCCGTGCCTGGTTGGTCCCGGTGAGGGCGGGCAGTGCGGCCATGGCACCCGTCAGGCCGACGGCCTGGAGGAACCTGCGGCGATGGAGCTGCGGGAGGTGGTGCGGCATGAGCAGGACCTCTTTCGCGGAACACGAGACAACGTTGTCAGGTGGAAGGGGCTCAGTATTCGATCTCTGACCTGCGGGCGTCAACGGTCGGGCGGGGAGGGCACGATGGCCGGTGTGTGACCGAGGACGATGCGTCGTCCGCGGGCACACACCGGCCGTCACCGGGGTCAGTCGCGGGTCCGGGTGAGGATCGCGCGGAGTTCGGGCACGGGGAGCTTCGGTTCGCGGTCCGCCGTGAGCAGGCCGTTGACCTCCTGCTCGGTGTCGGTGAACTGGGTGTAGCAGAAGCCGGCGAGCCCCGAGTCGACGGCGGCCCCCACCAGGGAGGACAGCCGCTCGGCGAAGTCCTTGTCGGTGGCGACGGTGTCGTAGCCGAACCACTCGGCGCCCTCGGCCGGTTCGAAGGTGGCGCCGCCGAACTCGCTGAGCACGATCGGCTGCCCCTCGTGGCGCACCCCGTCCAGGGTGAGGCGCCGGGCGCCGGGCCACCGCTCGGTGAACTCGCCGCGGCGCAGGGCCGGGTGGCCGTAGCGTTCGCGCAGCACATCGGCGCGCTGCGTGTAGTCGTGCACGCCCCACATGTCACCGGTGGAGATCTCCCAGCCGTCGTTGGAGACGGCCGGGCGCGAGGGGTCGAGGGCCTTGGTCAGGTGGTACAGGGCGTCCATGAAGTGGCGCTGCTCGGGCACGAGCGCCGGATTGGGCACGGACCAGGACTCGTTGAGGGGGATCCAGGCGACGATCGAGGGGTGACTCAGGTCGCGCGAGAGAGCCTCCGTCCACTCGGCGACCACCCGCTCGACGGTGGTCGTGCCGAACGCGTACGCCGACGGCATCTCGCCCCACAGCACGAGGCCGAGCCGGTCCGCCCAGTACAGGAAGCGCGGATCCTCGATCTTCTGGTGGATGCGAAGACCGTTGAGGCCGATCTCCTTGGCGAGTTCGGCCTCCCGGCGCAGCTCGTCCGCCGACGCCGCGAGGTGCGAGCCCGGCCAGTAGCCCTGCTGCAGCGCGAGCCGCAGGAAGTACGGCTTGTGATTGAGGAGGAAGAGCCCGTCGTCCCAGCCGATGTCACGAAGGCCGAGGTAGGACGAGACATGGTCGACGGCCGCGACGGCCGCGACGCCCGCTCCGCCGCCCGCCGCGCCATCCGCTCCGCCACCCGCCGCGTCCGCCACCTCGACCGTCGCGTCCACGAGGCGCGGCCGCTCCGGGCTCCACAGCACACCGTCCAGGTCCTGTCCGTTGCGCAGCGCGGGCACCGCGATGTCGAACGTCGCCTCCTGACCGTCGGCGAGGCTCCGCTGATCGGCGAGGACACGCTCGCCGAGAGTCAGACGCACCGACACATGGACGGGCGACGCGGGCCACCGGCTGAGGCGTACCCGGCACCGTACGCGGGCGTTCGCGACGTCGGGTGTCCAGTGCAGCGTCGTCACGTGCAGCTCCGGGACCTCCTCCAGCCACACGGGCTGCCAGATCCCCGAGGTGCGGTGGTACCAGATGACGTGCGGGTCGCGGTGCCAGTCCTGCTTGCCGCGCGGTTGCGTGACGTCGAGCGGCTGGTCCTCCGCGCGCACCACGACGACGTGCGCGCCGTCGTGCTCGCCGTCGTGGTCGAGCACGTCCGTGACATCGCAGGAGAAGCCGGTGTGCCCGCCCTCGTGCCGGCCGACCAGGCGGCCGTCCACCCAGACCTCCGCGCGGTGGTCGACCGCGCCGAAGTGCAGCAGCAGGCGGCGGCCCGCGGCGGGACGGGGCACATCGATCGTGCGGCGGTACCAGAGCACGGGGTGGAAGTCGGCGTCGTGCACCCCGGACGCCTCGGACTCGGGCGGGTAGGGCACGGTCACGACGCCGGTGAACGGCGCGGTGACGTCCGGATCCATCCAGCGCTCGGTGCGTCCGCGGTCCGCGTCGTCGTGGGCGAACCGCCACGGACCGCTGAGGTCGTGCCAGTCCGGGTCCCGGACGAGCTGCGGCCGGGGGTGTCCTGCGACGTCGAGGTGGGTGTGAGACAAGGAGAACTCCGGTGGTGTGGTGCGCTGTTCAGGGGACGGGCCGGGGTGTCAGGGCGCGGGTCGGCCCGTGGGGGAGCGGAGGTCGACGGCCGTGGCGGCGAACGCCAGCGGGCCGGGCAGCAGCGGGACGAGCATCGGCATCGCCCACGCGAGGAGCACGGCCAGGACCACGGCGCCCGCGAGGAGCAGGCTGCCGCGCGGATCGGCGAGCGAGCGGACGAGACCCTCGCGCGCGGACAGCCGGTGCGGCTCCTCAAGTGCCGTGGCCCGCAGCCCCACGACCGCGGCGCCCAGGGCGAGCAGCAGTAGGGCGGGCGCCAAGAGCTTCGCTCCCGGCAGGTCGGTGCCGACCAGCCGGCTGTCGAGCAGCAGAAGCAGGGCGAGGAGCGGCGGGACGAGGCCGGCGAGCAGCGTGCGCGGGCCGAGGCGTGCGCGCAGCTCACCGACGTAGCCGCGGACACTGATCTGGACGCCGCTGTGCGCCGTGCCCCGCAGCGTCGCCGACGCCGCCGAGAAGGCGGCGGGCGCCGTGACGACGGGCAGGCAGGCGACGCTGGTCAGCAGGCCGACGAGCAGCATGTCCGCGAAGAGCGCGAAGCCGCCGCCGAACACCTCACCGGGCTCCCGGCGTTGCTGTCCCGAGTCGCGCGGTGCGACGGGTGCGTGGGTCATGGCGGGTCAGCCCTTCAGCCC
The DNA here is from genome assembly GCF_035798155.1 of Streptomyces endophyticus. Taxonomy (NCBI): domain Bacteria; kingdom Bacillati; phylum Actinomycetota; class Actinomycetes; order Kitasatosporales; family Streptomycetaceae; genus Streptomyces; species Streptomyces endophyticus. The sequence goes on from NZ_JAOZYC010000174.1 coordinate 19,023, forward strand.
GGAGGTGGCCATGCCCTGGACGAGATAGCGCTGGAAGACGAAGAAGAACAGCACGATCGGCAGCACGGAGATCACCGACATGGCGAACATCGGCCCGTACGCGGAGGTGCTGCCCTGGTCGACGAAGCTGCGCAGGGCGAGGGTGATGGTCGACTTCTCCGGCGAGAACAGATAGATCATCTGCGTGAAGAAGTCGTTCCACGTCCAGATGAACGTGAAGATGGCCGTGGTGATCAGCGCCGGACGGCTGAGCGGCAGCGTGATCGACCAGTAGGTGCGGAACGGGCCGCAGCCGTCGATCCGCGCCGACTCCTCCAGTTCCCGCGGCAGCCCCCGCATGAACTGCACGATGAGGAACACGAAGAACGCCTCGGTGGCCAGGAACTTCGGCAGGATCAGCGGCCAGAACGTGTCCACGAGGCCGAGCTTGTTGAAGATGATGTACTGCGGGATCAGCACGACGTGGTGCGGCAGCATCAGCGTCGCCACCATGAAGCCGAACATCGGCCTGCTCATCCGGAACCGCAGCCGGGCGAAGGCGTACGCGGCCAGCGAGCAGGACAGCACGTTTCCGAGGACCGAACCCCCGGCGATCAGCAGGGTGTTGGAGAGCAGCTGGGGAACCGAGATGCCCGACACACCTTCCATGGCGGTCGTGTAGTTGCCCCACTCCAGGTGGCTGGGCCACAGGTCGAGGCTGGCGATGACCTCGTCGGCCGGCTTCAGCGACGTGGCGAGCAGCCAGGCCAGCGGGTACAGCAGCACCAGCAGTCCCACGGCGGCGATCGTGTGCGGCACCCACCGTTTCGCGGCGATGTTCATCGGCCCTCCTCGTCCGCGTAGAAGACCCAGGACCGGGACGTCCGGAAGAGGATCAGGGTGACCACGCCGATCGCGATCAGCAGCAGCCAGGCCATCGCCGAGGCGTAGCCCATGTGCGAGGCCGTGAAGCCGCGCTCGTACAGGTACAGCGTGTAGAACAGCGTGGAGTCGGCGGGACCGCCCTCGCCGCCGCTGACGGCGAACGCGGGGGTGAACACCTGGAAGGAGTTGATGACTTCGAGGACCAGGTTGAAGAAGACGACCGGGGACAGCATCGGCACGGTCACCGAGATGAACTGCCGCCAGCGGCCCGCCCCGTCGAGCGCTGCGGCCTCGTACAGGTCGGGCGAGATCTGCTGCAGCCCCGCCAGGAAGATCACCATCGGCGCGCCGAACTGCCACACCGTCAGCAGGACGATGACGTACACCGAAAGATCGGCGTTGCCGACCCAGCCGCCCGTGTGGATGCCGATGGTGTCGAGGACGCGGGAGACGGTCCCGCCGTCGTTGAACAGCGCACGCCACACCAGCGCGATGGACATGCTCGCCCCGAGCAGCGACGGCGCGTAGAACGCGGAGCGGTAGAAGGCCCGGCCCCGGCCGAGGTTCTTCAGCAGCATGGCCACACCGAGGGCGAAACCCAGCTTCAGCGGCACGGCCACGACGACGTACAGCATCGTGGTGCCGACCGAGCGCCAGTAGCGGGGGTCGTCGGTGAGCATGTCGGTGTAGTTGCGCAGGCCGATCCACTTCGGCGGGTCGAACAGGTTGTAGTCCGTGAACGACAGATACAGCGACACCGCCATCGGCACGAGCGTCAGCACGACCGCGCCGATCATCCACGGCGAGAGGAACACGTAGGCGGGCCACTGCTTTTCGCGCGTGGGACGGCGCCCCTTGCCGGGTGCCGGCTGCTGGGGGCCCTGGTCCGTGGGTGCGGGCGCCTTGGTGGTGAGTGCGCTCATGACCTCAGCTCCTTGTTGGCCTCGTCGATGAGTTCGCGCGCCGCCTGGCGGGGAGTCGCCCTGTCGTACATCACGCGCTGGTACACGCGGGTGAAGGTGGGCTGGATCGCCAGGTCGGCGGGCGGCGGGGCGGTCGGCGGAGCGTCGAGGCCGTACTTCTCCATCGTCTGCGCGTACCGAAAGATCTCCAGCTCGGGACCCTTGAGCGTCTTGCCGACGCGCGTGGCGATCGTCCGGTTGGGCGGGGTGGACCGGGAGAACCCGAGGATGTCGCCCGCCCGACTGTCGTTGAGCAGGAAGTCGACCAACTGGGCCGCCTCCTTGGGGTGTTCGGAGTGCGCGCCGATGCCGACCAGCATGCTCGGCTTGAAGTACGCGCCCTGCCTGCCGTCGGTCGTGGGCACGGGCGCGTAGTGCACCTGGTCGCCGAGCAGGTCGACATAGCCCGGGAAGGGCGCGTCCCACGTGAAGTCGGAGGCGGCGAGATGGCGGCCCATCGGGGACATCTCGGTGTTCGTGGCCTGCACGGAGTCGCGGGGCTCGGCGACGGCACCGTCCTTGCGCAGGCCGTCGTAGAGCGTCCAGAACTCGGCGAGGTCGTCCTCGGTGTAGGCGAGTTCGGTCTGGCTCCTGTAGAGCTTCCCGCCGCGGCTGCGGAGCCAGTCCTCGAAGATGTCCTCGTTGCCGCCGCCGTCGTTGGCGCCGCGCAGCGGGCGCCCGTCGGGGGACTTGAGGCCGAGCGCGGTGACCTTCCTGTTGGCCTCCGCCCACTCCTGCCAGGTCCAGTCGGAGGGGGGTGTGCCGATCCCGGCCCGCTCGAAGATCTTCGAGTCGTAGGCGAATCCGGTGATGCCGCGGCCCATCGGCAGGGCGTACTGGCCACCCTTGTACGTGCCGGTGCGCAGGAAACTGTGGTCCATGTCGGACGTGTCGACGGTCCCGCGCTTGATCGCGTCGTCCAGGGACAGCAGCGCGTCACCGCCGGCGTACTGGGACACCTGCCGGTAGTCGAGCTGCACCACGTCGGGAATGCCGCCGCCCGCGGCCTGTGTCGCCAACTTCTGGAGGTACGCGCCGAATTCGCCGTTCGACGTGCGGACGGTGACGCCGGGGTGCTCCTTCTCGAAGAGGCGCACCGCCTTCTCGGTGCGCGCGGCACGGTCGTCATTGCCCCACCAGGAGAACCTGAGGGTGACACCGCGCGACGTGCCGCCGCTCGCGGTGGAACAGCCGGACAGCGTGCCGGTCAGCGCGGCACCGACCCCGGCGGCCGCGGTGGTCAGGACGGCCCGGCGGCTGAGGTGGGGGCGCGGGCCGCTTCGGGGCTCGGGCATGGGAGACCTCTCGTGAGGCAGGCGTGTGGGGCACCGTGGGTGGCTCGCAGGCGCTGCGGCGCGCCCCGACGGCGACGGATTCCAACGTTGTAACCAGTGGGTGTCGCCGAGGTCAACCCTCTGGCGAAAATGAAAGCGGACCGGGACCAGGGCTGTGAATGGCAGGCGCCACATGCATAATCAGAGAAAGCAACGTGAGGGGAGCCGGGCAGTGGCAGCAGTGACGCTCAAGGACGTCGCCGAGCGGGCGGGGGTGTCGATCAAAACGGTTTCCAACGTTGTACGAGACGCGCCACGGGTCTCGGAAGCCACGCGGACCCGCGTGATGCGCGCCGTGCAGGAGCTGGGGTACCGGCCGAACCCCTCGGCCCGCCGGCTGCGGACCGGGCGCAGCGGCCTGATCGCCCTCGCCGTCCCCGACCTGGCCACCCCCTACTTCGCGGAACTCGCCCACCACGTGCGCACGGAGGCTGCGGCGCTCGGTTTCACCGTCCTCATCGAGGAGACCCTCGGTGACACCAAGGAGGAACTGCGTCTCGCGACGGGCGTCGGGGCGTCCCTCCTGGACGGCGTGATCCTCTCCCCGCTGCACGTCTCGCCGGACGAACTCGCGCTCGTCACCGACCAGTTCCCTCTCGTCCTCCTCGGCGAGCGCAGCTACGAAGGCGACCGCGTGGTGGCGGACCACGTCCTCATCGACAACGTGGCGGCCGCCCGCGAGGCCACCGCACACCTGGCGGGCCTCGGCCGCACCCGCATCGCCGCGATCGGCGTCGACAAGGCGGGCTCCGCGACCAGCCGCCAACGCCTGGAGGGCTTCCAGCAGGCGCTGCACGACGCGGGCCTGACCTACGACCCCCGCCTCGCGCCCCAGATCAAGGACTTCGACCGCGGCAACGGCCTCCGGGCGATGCGCGCCCTGGCCCAACTCCCCAAGGGCCAACGCCCCGACGCGGTCTTCTGCTTCAGCGACCTCCTGGCCGTCGGCGCCCGCCGCGCCCTCCACGAAGCGGACCTGACCATCCCCGGCGACGTGGCCCTGGCCGGCGTCGACGGCTCGGAGGAGGCCCGCTACGGCACCCCGTCGCTGACCTCGGTGGTCCCCGACAAGGCAGCGATCGCCTCACTGGCGGTGAAGTGCCTCGTCGACCGCGTCCGCGCGGAGGACCCCCCACCGTTCGAGGTGCATGTGGCGCCGCACTGGCTGGAGGTGCGGGAGTCGAGCGGGGGCGAACGGGAGCCGCTGGAGCCCTGAACCCCCGTACCCCGCACCGCCGTTCACCCCTCGAAGGACGCCGCCAGAATCTCCTGCACCCGCGCCGCGTTGGACGCGATGTGATGCCGCGCCTCCCGCTGCGCGCGCTCCGCGTCGCCCGCGCGGATCGCGTCCATCAGCGGTTCGTGCTCGCCGAGCAGCCTGCGCGGGTTCTCGTTCTCGCGCTCGTGGGCGGACAACGCCATGAGGTAGAAGCGCAGTTCACGGGTGAGACCTGCGTAGAACGCGTCGAGGCGCGCATTGCCCAGCGTCGCCACGATCGCCCCGTGGAAGAGCAGGTCCGCGGCCACGATGTCGGCGCGCCGCAGTGAGGCGGTGACCGTGACGAGGTTGTCGTACGCCGCCTCCACGGAGGCGAGTTGGGCCGCGCCGAGGGGCGCCGCGAGGGCCGCCGCCTCCAAGTGCTCGCGCGCCGTGTAGAGCTCGTCGACACTGTGCGGAGTGGGAGAGATGACCACGGCCCCGCGGTTGGCCTGGAAGCGGATCAGGCCGCCGTGCTCAAGGAGCCGGACGGCCTCGCGCACCGTGTTGCGGGCGATGCCGAGTTCGGCGGCGATGGCGCTCTCGCGCAGTCGCTCGCCCGGCCGGAAGGCGCCGGCGAGGATCCGCTCCGACAGACCGTCAGCGATCTGCTGTGCGGTCGTGGTTCGCTGGGCCACCAGCCCTTCAAGTGCCGTCGTCATGGCGTCATCGTAGCGATCCCTCGACCTCTGGTGCCGGACAGTAGAACTGTTCTACAGTTGCGCACTGCCTCGGCCGATCACGGCCCGTCGCCTGCGTGACCCACTGAACCGATGTTGCAGGAGGGCCCTCAACAGTGCGGACAACTCACGGACACGACCGGATCGACCCGGGTGACGGGACGGCCCCGGAGCAGCCGCCCTCCGACGCACCCCGCACCCTCAGACAGCGCCACGTGCGGATGATCGCCCTCGGCGGCATCGTCGGCGCCAGCCTCTTCGTCGGCAGCGGCGCCGTCATCCACACCGTGGGACCGGCCAGCATCCTGTCCTACGCCCTCGGCGGCCTCCTGGTCATCCTCGTCATGCGGATGCTGGGCGAGATGGCGACCGCCTCGCCGACCCTCGGCTCGTTCATGGAGTACGCCCGGACATCTCTGGGTGGCTGGGCCGGCTACACCATCGGCTGGCTGTACTGGTACTTCTGGGTCGGCGTCGTCGCCTTCGAGGCGGTCGCGGGCGCCAAACTGCTGATGCTCTGGATACCCGGCGTACCGCAGTGGCTCCTCTCCCTGGTCCTGATGACACTGCTGACGGCCACGAACCTGGTGTCGACCCGCTCGTTCGGCGAGACCGAGTTCTGGCTGGCCTCCATCAAGGTCGTCACCATCGTCGTGTTCCTCGTCGCCGGCACGCTCTTCACGCTCGGGCTGTGGCCGGACGCGAAGCTGTCGGTGGGCAACGTCGCCCTCGACGGATTCGCCCCCAACGGCCTCTCGGCCATCCTGCACGGCGTCGTCCTCGTGATCTTCTCCTACGTCGGCACCGAGATCGTCACCATCGCCGCCGCCGAATCCGATGACCCGGTGAAGTCCGTCGTGAAGGCGACGTCCTCCACGGTGTGGCGCGTCATCATCTTCTACGTCGGGTCGGTCACCCTGTTGGTGATGATGACGCCGTGGGACCTGATCCCGACCGAGACCAGCCCGTACGCGGCCGCCTTCGGCAAGATGGGCGTGCCCGCCGCGACCACCATCATCAACGTCGTGGTGCTCACCTCGGTGCTGTCCGTGCTCAACTCCGGCCTCTACACGGCCTCGCGCATGCTCTTCGCCCTCCAGAGCAACAAGTGGGCACCCCGCTGGGTCGCCCACCGGAGCCGCAAGGGCACCCCCTGGAAGGCCATCCTGGCCTGCACATCCGTCGGATACGTGGCCGTCGCCATGAGCTATGTCGCCCCGGACACCATCTTCAACTTCATCATCAACTCGGCGGGCGCCGTCGGCCTGTTCGTCTACGCGATCATCGCGGGCTCGCAACTGCGCATGCGGCGGCAGCTGGAGCGCGAGGCCCCGGAGCGGATCAAGCTGCGCATGTGGGGCTACCCGTACCTGAGTTGGGCCACCCTCGCGGCCATCATCATCGTACTGAGCTCCATGCTCCTGGTCCCGGACGCGCGCTCGCAGCTGTACCTGAGCATCCTGAGCCTGGCTGCGATCCTCGCCACCTACGTACTCGTACGGTCCCGGCGCCGCGCCACCACACACTGACCCCCCACCTTTTACGGAGAGCCCCATGGCCCAGGAGAACCCGCCCGTCCTGTCAGGCCCCGCCCTGTGGAGCGCGCAGGCCCACCTCCCGTCCGTCCTCGGACGCCAGCTGACCATCGAACGCGCCGACGGCAGCTACCTGTACACCACGGACGGCCGCCGCCTCTTCGACGGCACCGCAGGACTGTGGCACGCCAACGTCGGACACGCGCGCCCCGAACTCGCCGACGCCGCCCACGACCAGATGCGACGCCTGGAGACGTACCACGTCTTCGGCCGCTACCTGAACGACCGCGCAGTAGCCCTCGGCGAACGCCTCGCCGCGATGTCACCCATCGAGGACCCCAAGGTCATCCTCAACAGCGGCGGCAGCGACGCCATCGACGTCGCCTGCAAGCTCGCCCGCAGGCACTGGCAGCGCGAGGGCCGCGAGGACAAGACCATGATCCTCAGCCGCGAGTTCGCCTACCACGGGCTGCACGCCTACGGCACGAGCATCGCCGGCCTCGACTTCAACCGGACCGGCTACGGCACCGAGTCACTCGTCCCGGAGACCGCGCGCGTGTCCACCGACGACATCGAGGCCGTCGAACGCACCGTGCGGGAGATCGGCCCGGAGCACATCGCGGCCCTCGTCGCCGAACCCGTCCAGGGCACCGGCGGTGTCATCGTGCCGGCCCCCGGCTACCTCGAAGGCCTGCAACGCATCTGCCGGGAGAACGACATCCTGCTGATCATCGACGAGGTGATCACCGGGTTCGGGCGCACGGGCCACATGTTCGCCACCGAACGCTACGGGCTCACACCCGACCTGATCACCTTCGCCAAGGGCGTCACCTCCGGCTACGCCCCGCTCGGCGGCGTCCTCGTCGCGCCGCACATCTGGCAGCCGTTCTACCGGGACGCGGACGACACCCCCATGTTCCGGCACGGCGCCACCTACTCCGGGCACGCCACCGCCTGCGCCGTGGCCCTGCGCAACCTCGACATCCTCGACGAAGAGAAGCTGGTGGCCCGAGTGGCCGACCTCGAACAGGTCCTCGCCGACGAGCTGCGGGTCCTCGGCACACGGGAGTCCGTCGTCGAGACACGGGTCGCGGGACTGCTCGGCGGTGTCGCCCTCGTCGACGACATCAACGCGGAGGCGGTCACCGACGAACTCGTCGAGCACGGCTTCGTCACCCGCCCGCTGCGCGGCAACACCGTCCAGATCAGCCCGCCGTTCATCACCACCGACGACGAACTGCGCGGGCTCGTCGCCGCCATCGCCGCGGTGCTCACGGCACACGAAGGCCGGTGACGCGATGCCGATAGCGGATGAGCAACCAACGGGCGGCCTCGTCGAGTCGCGGTCGATCGACGTGGTGCCGGACGAGGAACGCCACGGCACCGCGTTCAGCCAGTTCACCCTGTGGGTGGGCGCGAACCTCCAGATCACGGCCGTGGTCACCGGCGCCCTCGCGGTGGTGCTCGGCGCGACCGCCTTCTGGGCGGTCATCGGACTCCTCGTCGGAAACCTGCTCGGCGGCTCGGTGATGGCCCTGCACTCGGCGCAGGGCCCCCGGCTCGGCCTCCCGCAAATGATCTCCTCGCGGGCCCAGTTCGGGGTCCGCGGCGCGGTGGTGCCCCTCGTCCTCGCGGTGTTCATGTTCATCGGCTGCACCGCGAGCGGCACCGTCCTCGCGGGCGAGGCGGTCGGCGAACTGACCCACCTGGGACCCGTCGCGGGCATTCTCATCTTCACGGCGGTCACCGCGGTGGCGGCCGCCATCGGCTACCGCCTCATCCACTTCCTGGGCCGGCTCGCCGGAGTGGTGTGCGGGGTCGCGTTCGTGTACCTCGGCATCCGCCTCCTCCAGCACGACGACATCGGCGCGGTCCTCTCCGACCACAGCTTCGCCCTGCCCGCGTTCCTGCTCGCCGTCTCGCTCTCGGCGTCCTGGCAGCTGTCGTTCGGCCCGTACGTCGCCGACTACTCGCGCTATCTGCCGCGTTCGACCTCGGCCCGCGCGACGTTCGGCTGGACGCTGGCCGGGACCGCGCTCGGGGCGCAGTGGTCGATGGCCTTCGGAGCCCTCGCCGCGGCGGCCGCGGGGGAGGCGTTCATCGGCCACGAGGTGACGTACGTGGTGTCGCTCGGCGGGGCCGGATTGATGGCGGCGGTGCTCTACTTCGTCATCGCGCTCGGCAAGCTCACCGTCACGGTGCTCAACACGTACGGCGCGTTCATGTCGACCGTGACGAGTGTGACCGGGATGCGGCGGCGGGGCGCGGTGCCCCACCGGCTCTCGCCGCGCGGGCGGGTCGGCTACATCGCCGCGATCATCGTGGCGGGCGCCGCCGTCGCCCTCGCGGGGCGCGGCGACTTCCTCAACACGTTCTCGACGTTCCTGCTCATCGTGCTGGCCTTCTTCACCCCGTGGAGCGCGGTGAACCTCGCGGACTACTACCTGATCGCGAAGGAGCGCTACGACATCCCGGCCCTCAACGACCCCGACGGCCGCTACGGCTCCTGGCGGGCCCCGGCCCTGGTGTCGTACGGAGTGGGGCTGGTGGTCCAACTCCCGTTCATGGCAACGGACCTGTTCACCGGCCCCTTCGTCGCCCCGCTGGGCGGCGCGGACATCTCGTGGATCGTGGGACTGACACTGCCGGGGGCGCTGTACTGGGTCCTGGCCCGCCGCGAACCGCACCGGATCCCGGACCGGATGATCTACCCGGAGGACGCATCGCCACCGCAGGCACCCCAGGGAGCGGCGGAGGTGGCCGTATAGCCCGGAGTACGCGCATCTAGCCCGGAGTGCACGCATCGCAACATTGACTGAGTGATCAGTGTTGCGACATGCTCTCCCGTCATGTGGGAACGAACCGAAAAGGACCTGGTCGAGACCGAGGTCGTCATCGTCGGCGGCGGCTACGCGGGTCTCGCCGCGGCGCTCCAACTCCACGACCACGGCGTCGACTTCACGCTCCTTGACGCGGCGGACCGGGTCGGCGGCCGCGTCCTCACCGAGTCCCGTGACAGTGGTGTGCGCCTCGACCACGGAGGCCAGTGGATCGGCCCCACCCAGATCCGGCTGCACGCCCTCGCCACCCGCTTCGGCTGCGGCACCTTCCCGACCTGGGAGAGCGGCAAGCACATCGAGGTGTGGCACGACGGCGCCGCCGTTCCCTACCTCGGGGCGGCGCCCGCCGACGGGCCCGGCATCACCGCGTACACACACATCACCGAAACCCTGGACACACTCGCCCGCACCGTGGACACCACCGAACCGTGGCACACCCCCGGCTTCGTCGAGTGGGACGCGCAGACCGCGCAGTCCTACTTCCGCGCGCACACCGACGACCCGGACGCACTGCGCCGACTCGCCCTCGCCGTCCAGGGCGTGTGGTGCGCGGAGCCGTACGAGATCTCCCTGTTCCACGTGCTCTTCTACGTCGCCGCGGCGGGCGGCTGGGAGCAACTCATGGAGACCGGCGGCTGCGCCCAGGACAGCCGCTTCGTCACCGGCGCCGCGGGACCCGCCCGAGCGGTCGCCGCACTGCTCGGCGAGCGGATCCGCCTCGACGCCGCGGCCCACCGCATCGAGCACGACGCCGACGGCGTACGCGTGCACACCGCCGACACCGTGTACGTGGCCCGGCGGGCGGTCGTCGCGCTCCCGCCCACCGCGGTGCGCGCCCTCTCCTTCGCCCCGGCCCTGCCGGTCAGCAGGGAGGGCTGGCTCTCGCACAGCCCGATGGGGCGCGTCGCCAAGGTCCACGCGGTGTACGACACCCCGTTCTGGCGCGCGGCGGGCCTGTCCGGCATCGCCACCCTCTACGACGACGGGCCGCTCGGCGTCGTCTTCGACAACTCGCCCGCGGACGCCGCGCACGGTGTGCTCGTCGGCTTCGTCTACGGCGACCGGCTCACCGACTGGAGCCGCCTCGACGACGCCGACCGCCGCGCGGCCGCCCTCGCGAGCCTCGCCCGTGTCGTCGGCGACGGAGCGGCCCGCCCCCGCGACTACACCGAGAAGAACTGGTCCCAGGACCCGTACGCACGCGGCGGATACGAGGCCTACGCCACCCCCGGCGGCTGGACCGGCTACGCACGCCACGGCTGGCGAACACCCACCGGGACGCTGCACTGGGCCGGTACGGAGACGGCCAGTGTGTGGAACGGCTACATCGACGGCGCCCTCTCCTCGGGGTACCGGGCGGCCGACGAAGTCATCACGGCACTCTCGGCGCAGGCGGGCTGACACCGTATGGGCCCCGACAGTGAGGGCGGGGCGACGCTCGTCGAGCGGGCCCGCGAGGTCGTCCTCTCCGCACCCATGAGCCAGCGGGAGTTCGCCGACCGTGTCGGCATGGACCCCACCGCCCTCTCCAAGGCGCTGCGCGGCAACCGGCGGCTGCGGGACGTCGAGATCGCGGCCATCGCCCAGGTCGGCAGGGTGTCGCAGCGCTATCTGCAGACCGGTGTCGGCCGGCCACCCGCGCCGCGGGACGGCGCGAACGGCGAGCAGGGCACCCGCAGGCGCGCCGACGCCGTGGACGCCGAACTGCGCCGCACGCAGATCCTGGAGGCCACGGCCCGGCTCATCGCCCGTCGCGGCTTCCACAAGGTGCGCGTCGCGGACATCGCCGAGGCCTGCGGCACCAGCACCGGCACGGTGCACTACCACTTCCCGACGAAGGACGACGCCCTTCGTGCCGCGCTCGTCTTCTACGCGGACCGCTTCCACGCCCGCCTGGAAGCCGAGTTCGAGACCGCCCACAGCACCGTCGAGAAGCTGCGCCGCCTGATCGAGGTGCAGCTGACGACCACGGAGGAGGACGCCGACGAGTGGTCGGTGTGGGTGCAGTCGTGGAACGAGGCGATCCTCGATCCGAGCCTGCGGGACGGTCAGCGCGGTGTCCACGCCCGCTGGCGCGGCGTCGTCCTGGACCTGGTGCGCACCTGTCAGCGTGAGGGCATGGCCGAGGGCGTCGACGCGGAGGCGCTGGCCGCCCGCTTCACGGGACTCGTCGACGGCCTGGCGATCCAGGCACTCGCGGGAACGGGCGACATGGACGCGGCGCGGATGCGGGAACTGCTCCTGGACGCGTTCGAGCCGTACATCAGCCTGCGAAAGGCCAGTTGAGCGGCGCTTGAGCGGCGCTTGAGCAGGCCATTCGCACGTGGGTTCGGGAGCAATCTCCAAGATCTACAACTGGAACGATCCGGGGTCTTCCGTGCCGGTTGGGCGTCAACGATAGTGATGCATCGCGGAATTGATCTTCCGCTATGCAGAATGTCCGCCCATGTAGGAGTGCCCCATGGCGCACGCCAACGGAAACATCGCACGCCGCGCAGGCCGTCTCCTGCGCACCAGTCTCTTCGCTCAAGTACTGCTCGCCCTGCTGCTCGGCGTCCTCGTGGGAAGCCTGTGGCCGGAGGCCGGATCGGCCCTGCAGCCCCTCGGGGACGGCTTCGTCCGGCTCATCAAGTCGATGATCGCCCCCCTGGTGTTCTGCGTCGTCGTCGCGGGCATCACCAAGGCCGGCGACCTGAAGGCCTTCGGCCGGATCGGCGTGAAGGCGCTGATCTGGTTCGAGGTCGCCACCACCGTCGCCCTCGTCATCGGGCTGCTCGCCGGCAACATACTGGCACCCGGCGCCGGCATGAACGTCGACCCGGCCACCCTCGACAAGGGCGCGGTCGACGAGCAGACCGGCGGCGGGCATCTCCCCTCCACCGCCCAGTTCGTCCTGGAGTCCCTGCCGGACAGCGCCGTCGGCGCCTTCGCCGAGAACTCCCTGCTCCAAGTCCTCGTCCTGGCCTGCCTCGTGGGCGCCGCGCTGCTGCACCTCGGCCAGAGCAAGGTCCCACAGATCCTGCCGTTCATCGAGCAGGCTCAGGACGTCGTGTTCACCATCGTCGGCTACATCATGAAGCTCGCCCCGCTCGCGGTCTTCGGAGCCACCGCCCACCTCGTCGGCGAATACGGCGTGGGCGCGATGTCGACGTACGGGAAGCTGATCGCCGTCTGCTACGGCGTCGCCCTGGCCTTCCTCGTGCTGCTCGGCCTCGCCCTCAAGGCGGTCACCGGGCTGAGCCTGTGGAAGTTCGTCCGCTACACCCGCGAGGAACTGCTGCTCGCTCTCGGCACCGGCTCCAGTGAGACCGTGATGCCGCGGATGATGCAGAAGCTGCGCGCGGCGGGCTGCCGGGACGACGCGGTCGGCCTCGTCCTGCCCACGGGGTACTCCTTCAACCTCGACGGCGCCTCCATCTACCTCTCCATCGGCACCCTCTTCATCGCCCAGGCCATCGGTGTCGACCTGAGCCTCGGTCAACAGGTCACCGTCGTCCTGGTGTTGATGCTCACGAGCAAGGGCATGGCGGGCGTGCCCGGTTCGGCGTTCCTCGCGCTGTCCGCGACCGCCTCCGCCCTCGGCGTCATCCCGGCCGCCGCGGTGGCGCTGCTGCTCGGCGTCGACCGGATCATGGACTCGATGCGGGTGGCCACCAACCTCCTCGGCAACTGTGTCGCGGTGTTCGCGGTGTCACGCTGGGAGGGGGCCCTCGACCGGGTCACCGCGAAGCGGGTGCTGAACGGCGAGGAGCCGGGCTCGGTACCGACGCAGCAGGACACCCCCGCGACTGTGAGCAAGGACGTGACCGCCACCAAGGACAGCTGACGCCCGGCCATCACCACATCAATCAACACCCTTGCCCTGCCCATCATTTGGCAAATCTAGATTCATGCTGCATGGATCTCGACCGGCAGGGCAGACGGCCGCCCAGTAGCAGATCAAGCGAGCGACCTCGAAAGAGTGGGCCGCAGATCAGGGACGGATGTGGTGATGGCCACGCTGACTGAGTCTTCGGGGAAGTCCTCGGAGCAACGAACAGCGCTACGCAGAGACATGGGTCGCATCAGCCTGCTTTTCGCGGGCGTGGGATCCATCATCGGGTCCGGCTGGCTCTTCGGCGCGTTGAACGCGGCGAAGATCGCCGGGCCCGCTTCCATATTCTCGTGGGCGATAGCCGCCGTGATGATTCTCCTCATCGGGCTGTGCTTCGCCGAACTGGGAACCATGTTCCCGGTGTCCGGGGGAGTGGTGCGCTTCCCGCACCTCTCCTTCGGCTCCTTCGCCAGCTACACCATGGGCTGGATCACCTGGATCGCCGCCGCGACGGTGGCCCCCATCGAGGTCGAGGGCGCCCTGCAATACGCCACGAAGTGGGCGCACTTCACCGATTTCCACGAGGCGAACGGCGCCTACACCCTGACCACACTCGGCTATGCCGTCGCGGTCGTCGCCATGGCGTTCTTCGTGCTGCTGAACTACTACGGAATCCGCTGGTTCGCCCGCGTCAACAATGTCCTCGTCTGGTGGAAACTGCTGGCCATCGCCCTGGTGGTGGTGGCGTTCTTCGTGACCGCATTCCACGCGCACAACCTCGGAGCCGCCGAGTACGGAGGCTTCGCCCCCGGCGGAGCGAAAGGCATCTTCACGGCCATCTCCACCGCAGGCATCACCTTCTCCTTTCTGGGCTTTCGCCAAGGCGTGGAACTCGCGGGCGAGACCGACAATCCGCGGCGCAACGTCCCGTTCGCCGTCATCGGCTCCGTCCTGCTCACCGGCCTGATCTACGTACTCCTCGAAGTCGCCTTCCTCGGCGCGGTCCCCGAGAGCGACCTCCAGCACTCGCACGGCTGGCTCAACCTGGCCTTCGCCAACGACTTCGGCCCGCTCGCCGCCATCTCCAGCGCCATCGGCCTGGGTTGGCTGGCCTACATCCTCTACGTGGACGCGGTGATCTCGCCGGCCGACACCGGCCTCATCTACACCACCGTCACGGCCCGCATCTCCTACGCCATGGCCCGCAACCGCAACGCGCCCGCAGGGCTGGCCAGGACCACGCCCAAGGGGGCGCCGCTGGTCAGCCTGGCCGTGACCTTCGTCCTCGGGCTGATCGTCTTCCTGCCCTTCCCGAGCTGGCAGGAACTGGTCGGCTTCATCACCTCGGCCACCGTCCTGTCCTTCGGGTCCGGGCCGCTCGTCCTCGCCGTGATGCGCCGTCAGATCCCGGAGCACGAAAGGCCGTACAGGATCCCCGGCGGTGACATCATCCCGTTCCTCGGCCTCTACTCGGCGAACCTGATCGTGTACTGGGCGGGCTGGAACACCAACTACAAGCTGTTCCTCACCATCTGCATCGGCTTCGTCGTCCTCGCGGTCCTCCAGGTGATCGACAAGGGGCGCGCCCCGCGGCTGGACTGGAGGGCGGGCGCGAGCTGGGTGCTGCCGTGGCTCGTCGGCCTCGCCGTGATCAGCTGGATCGGCGACTACGACGGCGGCCTCGGCTGGATCGGCCTCGGCTGGGGCTTCGTCGCCAACCTCGCACTGACCGCACTCGTCTACCTGCTGGCGCTACGTGTGCGGCTCCCGCGCGAGCGCGTGCTGGAGAACATCGAGGAGGCGCGCGAGGAGTCCCGAATGGAGGACGCGGAACTCGGCACGACGCACTGACCGACCCTGACCGGCCTCCGGCCCGCACACCAACACGCGGTGCGCGGGCCGGAGGTCGGTCCACCCGTCCCCGAAAATCGCCCAGATGGCAATATCAGCGGCAATCCATAGCGTTACGGAATCATCACATCATCACGCTCATGCGCGTTCATGCACGGGGCAGGCGAAAAGTGAGAAGTCGAGGAAAGGAAGCCACCGATGCTGATCGTGGCTCTTTTGCTCCTGCCGACCATGGCACTGCTCCTGCTCGGCATGGACCGCATAGAGGACCGCATGGACGGAGTGTCCCGCACTGGGTCGGGACATCATCGATTGCGTCATCTCCGCCTCGTCCACGGTGACGAGCAGAGCAGCCGGGAAACGAAGTCGACCAGACAGGCCGGCCGCGAGGCCGCGTGAAGAGTGCGACACGCTCAGCCCGCGGGCCCGGGCCGCCACACCGCGACTCCGAGCACCGAATCCGCCATGCCGTAGTACAGGAACCAGGCGTCGCGGAACCGCACCAAGCCCTCGGTGAAAACCACGTGATTGACCTGGCCGTCCTGTTCGTCGGCCGAGGTCGGCACGAGGAACGGCCGCTCGAGGCGGGCCACCGCCTTGGTCGGGTCCGCCGGGTCGATGAGGAGCTGCCCGGTGGAGTACTGGCCCTTGGTGTACCCGCCCTTGCCGTCCGAGCGGGCGTTGTAGACGAGCAGGATGTGTCCGTCGTCAGTGCGCAGCGGCGGCGGACCGGGCTCGATCAGGGACCCCTCCCAGGGGTGCACGGGCTTCGCCACCGGATCGTCGTTCCCGACGGTCTCCCAGTGGATCAGATCCTTCGACCGGGCCCAGAACACATGGGACTCACCGAAGTACATCCAGTACGTGCCGTCGATGGGCGTACTGAGGATGGCCCCTGACTTGTTCCACGGCTTGTCACCATGGATCGGGTCGTGCAACTCGGGGAACAGCGGCCCGTGCTTCTCCCAGTGCACCAGGTCCTTCGACGTCGCCAGGCACAGCAGCGCGCTCGTCCCGTCGTAGCCGGTGTACGTCATGTAGAAGGTGTCACCGACGTGCACCACCCGCGGATCCTCACACCCGCCGGGCAGCTCGTACGGCTCGCTCGGCGTGAGCACCGGCTCGGCCCTGCGCCGGAACGTGACGCCGTCGTCGCTCCGAGCCCGATGCTGGACCTCTTCGCCTTGTTCTGCGCCCGGTACAGCAACGCGATCCTGCCACCCACCACCAGGGCGCAGGGGTTGTACAGATACGCCGACTCCCACTCGTGCGACGGCTCCGGCCGCAGAATCGGATTCGCCTCACTCTTGGTGAACGGCCCCATGGGGAACGTCGCGGGCCCACGCGGAAACCGTTCGGGCGCGTCCGCGGCGGCAGTGCCCGTCGCGGCGAGCGATCCGGTGAGCGCCGCGCCGACCACGGTCGCCGAGGCCTTGAGCATGCCGCGGCGGCCGTGCGCCTGCTGGTTTTGGTACATGTGGAGTGGTCCTCCTGGTGGTTGTACGACCGTCGTTCGTCATGTGGTTGTCAGGTGGGGAGGCCGCACGAAGGGATCTGTCACTGTCCGCCGAGCCCCGTCGTCGCCACGGACCGGACCATCTGCCGTTGGAAGATCATGAAGATCAGGATCAGCGGGATCGATGCCAGCAGGCCGGACGCCGCGAGCTGGGCGTACTGCAGGTTGTAGGAGTCCTTCACCGTTGCCAGTCCCACCGGTAGCGTCATCAGTGACTGGTCGCTGGTACTGAGGAACGGCCACAGGAAGTTGTTCCACGCGCCGATGAACACGAAGATCGCCACAGCCGAGAGGATCGGTCGTGACAACGGCAGCACCACGCTCAGGAACACCCGTGCGTTGCTCGCGCCGTCGAGCCGAGCCGCCTCCTCCAATTCGCGCGGAACGGCGTCGAAGAACTTCTTGAGGATGTACACCATCGGCGGCGCCACGACCTGCGGAAGGATCATGCCCGCGTACGTGTCCACGAGGTTCAGCGAGAGCATCTCGCGGAACAGCGGCACGATCAGGATCTGCGGCGGCACCATGATCGAGGCGATCGTCGCCGCGAACAGCAGCTTGCGGCCCCGGAACAGTGTGCGCGAGAACCCATAGGCGGCGAGCGCGGACACGGCCACCGTCAATGCGGTGACCGCCGCCGCGACGAACAGGCTGTTCAGGGCCCAGACCGGAAGCTTGCCCTGGGCGAAGATCTTGCCGTAGGCGGCGCCGGTGAAGCCGTGCGCCGGTATCCAGCCGTCGCCGGGCGCCGCCGCGTCCGGCTCCGTCTTGAAGGAGATCACCAGAACCCAGGCGATCGGCGCGAGCCACAGCAAGGCCATCACGGCGAGGGCGATCGCTGCTCCCACCTTGGCACCGACGCCGGAACCGAGTACCTGCTGCGGCTTGGTGCTGTGCCGTCTGCGGGAGCGGGTCTCGACCGGGCCGGTGCGCCGCGTCTTCGGTCGGGTCAGGGTGTCGGCAGTCATCGTCACGCCTCCCTGCGCGAGAAGAACTTCAGCTGGCCGATGGAGAGGATGAGCAGCAGAGCGAAGAAGATGTACGACATGGCGGCGGCGTAGCCGAGCCGGTAACCGGTGAATCCGGAGTCGAAGATGTACTCGAGGATCGGGCGGGTGGAGCCGTCGGGGCCGCCCTTGGTGAGCATGTAGATCTGATCGAACACCTTCAGCGAGGCGAGGACCTGCAGCACTGTGATCAGCACGGTGGTGCGCCGCAGTTGGGGCAGCGTGATCGCCCACATGCGGCGCCAGGCGCCTGCGCCGTCGATCGCGGCCGCCTCGTACAGCTCGTCCGGCACGGACTGCAGAGCGGCCAGATAGAGCAGGAAGTTGAAGCCGACGGTCCACCACACGGTGATGAGGGCGACCGACCACATCGCCCACTTCTCCTCCACCAGCCAGCCGATCCCGTCCAGGCCGACGGCCTTGAGCATGGTGTTGAGCATGCCGGAGTCCGTCTGGAAGATCAGCAGCCCGACCTGCCAGACCACGGCGCTGGTGAGCAGGTACGGCGCGAAGAAGGAAAGCCGCCACAGCCACTGGCCGGGCAGCCCGATGTGCACCAGTAGCGCCATGACCAGTGCGAAAAGGACCAGCGGGACCGTCGACAGTGCCGTGAACAGTACGGTGTGGCCGATCGTCTCCCACATCTTGGGATCGGTGAGAGCCTCGCCGTAGTTGGCGAAGCCGACGAACGATGAGTCACCTCGGCCCGTGAGGCTGGAGTTGGTGAAGCTCATCCACAGGCCCCACACCAAAGGGACCACCAGGAAGAGACCGAAGACCAGCAGGAACGGGGCCACGAAGAGTGGTCCGGAGACGCGGCCCTCCAGGGAGAGGCGAGCCTGCCTGCCCCCGCGGTTCTGCCATGTACTCATGACAATGGGTCCTCTCGTGCGGATCAGGCGGGCTTCGGCTTGGAGACGTAGAAGTTCAGGGCCGAGATCATCTTGTCGACGGCGGTGGCCGGGGAGGCGGCGCCCACCAGGGCGGTCTGCATCGCCTGGCACAGCTGGATCTGCACATCGGCCCCGGCGCCCATGAACCACGCGGGCGGGTCGAGGGCCGGGGTCTTCGCCGCGGCCGCGTACTGGGACTGGGGCTCCATCCGGCGGTACTTGGGGGAGTTGACCACCGGGAGGTAAGCCGGAATGTGCCCGGCCTGGGCCCAGGTCTGGCCGGCCTTGAGCAGTTGGGCGACCAGCCGGTGCGTGGCGCGCCGATGTTCCGGGTCCGGGTTCTTCTGGTGCGGCAGCACGAACATGTGGCTGTCGGCCCAGCCCGCCGGCTTGTCGAAGATCTGCGGGAACGGCGCGGCACCCAGTTCGAGCCCCTTGATCTGGCTGAAGGCGGCGGAGTCCCACTCGCCGGTGAAGATCAGCGGCGCCTTGCGGGAGGCGAAGGAACCCACCGACGTGGCCGGGTCCATGGTGCGGCACTGCGGAGCGACCAGTTGCTGCATGAAGTGGACGACCTTCACGGCGGCGTCCCGGTCGACGCGGGGCTTCGTGCCGGACAGGTCGAACTCCGCCCCCATCTGCTTGAACAGCCCCCAGAACATGCGCCAGTTCTGAGCGAGATCGTTGACGTGGCCGTAGGTCGGGCCGAGCCCGCCGTTCTTCTTGTTGACCGACCGGAGCTTTCTGGCTGCCTCCAGATAGCCGTCGGGTCCGCCGAACGGCAGCAGGGTGCCGTCGCTGTCGACCAGACCGGCCTTGTCCATCAGTTCGGTGTCGTAGAAGACGATGAACGGGTGGGTGTCGAGCGGCAGTGCGTACTGCTCGCCCTGGTACTGCCCACGCCGGAAGACATCCGGGTTGAGGGTGTCGCCGCTCACCCCGAACTCCCGTAGCAGGTCCATGTCCCATGGATCGAGAAGCCCGCCGGGTGCGTAGCCCGCGAGCCGCGACACGTGCATGACTGCCACGTCCGGGGCGCGTCCGCCGGCCGAAGCCATCGCGAGCTTGGTGTAGTAGGAGGTGCCCCACTCCAGCACGGTCGTGGTGACCTTCAGGTCCGGGGTGGCCCGCTCGACGTGGTCGACCATCTGCTTCATGAGTCCGCCGTCGCCGCCCGTGAACGGGTTCCAGTACTGGATGGCACCGGAGGACGCGGTGGCGATCGAGCCGCAGGCGCTGAGCACCGGGGCGAGCGCGGCGGCCGCGCCGGCGAATCCGGCGCCGCGCAGCAGGTCTCTGCGAGGCAGTGCCATCACGCCTCCCCTTCCGTGACGGTCTCGTAGGCGGCGGGGCGCTGCTGTGCACGACGTACCCGCTCGACGTCGAGCTTGACGGAACGGTCGAAGCGGTAGATGCCGTTCTGCTCCTGGAACACGTCCGTGAGCTGCGTGTAGCAGTAGCCGAACATGTCCGGGTCGTCGAGAAGCACTCCGGCCAGCGCCGCGAAGCGAGTGTGGAACTCCTCCTCGTCGCGGGGGCGCTCGCCGTAACCCCACGACTCGTCGCGGTCGGCGCCGCCGGCTTCGGCCTCCTCGGCGTTCCACCAGATGCCGCCGAACTCGCTGCAGAAATAGGGCTGTCCGGCGTACGGCACCGAGTGCTCGGGGGCGCCGGGCACGTCGTGAGGGTTCACGAAGGGGATGTTCTTGTCGAGGCCGGCCATCAACTCCCTGAACCTGGCGGGGTCCTGCTCGTAGCAGTGCGAGTCGTAGATGTCCGTCTCCGGGACGCGGTGGGAGTAGCCGGAGGTGTCGAGGACCGGGCGCGAGGTGTCGGCGGCCTTGGCGGCGAGGAACATCGCACGGGTCGCGACGTCGAGGGTGCTGGTGCGGTCGTGGAGCTCCTGCCGGGTTTCGTTGAGGGCACACCAGCCGATGATTGAAGGGTGGGAGTAGTCGCGGTCCAGTGCCTCCAGCCACTGGGCGACGAAGCCGACGGTCTGCTGCTGGTTGTCGCCGCTCAGAGGCCCGACGCTCGCACCCCAGTCGGCGAACTCGCCCCACACCAGATAGCCGAGGCGATCGGCGTGGTACAGGAAGCGCTCTTCGAAGACCTTCTGGTGCAGTCGGGCGCCGTTGAACCCGGCGGCCTGCGCCAGCTCGATGTCGCGCACGAGGGCGGCGTCGTCCGGGGCGGTCAGCAGACCGTCCGGGTACCAGCCCTGATCGAGGACGAGGCGCTGGAAGACAGGCTCGCCGTTGAGGAGGACGCGCTTGCCGTCGATGGACACCGAACGCAGCCCCGCCGAACAGCGGGCGCTGTCGACGACTGCCCCGGAGCCGTCCACGACCTCCAGATGGATCTCGTACAGGTGCGGGTCGTGCGGCGACCAGGGGCGGCGGCGTTCGGTCGGCACCGTCAGCACCAGCCGGGGAGCGAGATCGAGGTGCGCGGGCACGACGGCCTCGGCCACCGTGCCCTGCGCGTCGGTGAGCCGGGCGCGCACCTGGTGATGGGCGCGGCCGCCGGCCAGCGGTACTTCGAGGTGGAAGCAGCCGGCCGCGAGATCCGGGGTGATGCGCGGGCGCCGCAGATGAGTGGCGGCGACGGGTTCGAGCCAGACGGTCTGCCAGATGCCGGTGGTGCGGGTGTAGAGACAGCTGTAGTTGGCGTACTGGTCGGACTGCTTGCCACGGGCCTGCGGACCCTCCTTCGAGTCCCGCGCTCGTACGACGATGACCGCGTCGTCGCCCGGTCGCACCACGTCGCCGATTTCAGCGCTGAAAGAGGTGAACCCGCCGCTGTGCCGGGCGACTTCCCGTCCGTTGACCCACACTGTCGCGTCGTGGTCCACGGCGCCGAAGTGCAGCATGGGACGCCGGCCCTGCCACTCCTCGGGGATCCGCACGGTGCGCCGGTACCAGACGGCATGGTGGAAGTCCGTGTCGCCGATGCCGGACAGCTGCGACTCCGGGCAGAACGGGACCGTGATCCGATCGGGCAACTCGCATTGCACCAGGCCGCGTTCGAGGCCACTGTCGCCCGGATCGAAGGCGAACTGCCAGGTGCCGTTGAGGTTGAGCCAGTCCTCGCGGACGAAGCTGGGGCGAGGGTACTCGGGGCGGGGAACGGAGCCGCCCTGCACGTTGTGAAGGGGTCGCTCCTCGGGCACCTTTGACATCGTTGTCTCCCTGGAGGGGCTCGGTGAGATCGACATAACAACACAGCGTTTACACCGTTAGAAAGAGCTGGGCGCAAAGTAGTTGGAGCAATCGGCCCGTGCTCCGTTTGCGGTCGTGACGGAGTACCTCCAACTCCCGCTGACCATCCAGTGGATGACGCGGAAGTTGCCGTCTGAAATCGCACGCGCGGATGAGGATGGGCCCCGCGGGCAGTTCGCGGGGCCCATCCTCACATTCCGCGTACTCAGCCCCCTACGGCCGCCAACCGCACCGTCAGGATCTGGAACGGCCGGAGCCGCAGCCGCACCCCGTCGTCCGTGACCTCGCACGCGGGCTCGTCGGCCGCGCGCGGGCGCTCCAGCAGGTCCGTGGCCGTCGCAGAGGCGAGACGGAAGCCGGGGGAGAGGAGGGCGGTGGCGCGGGCGCCCTGGGACTCGTACAGGCGGACCACGACGTCGCCCGAGCGGTCGTCGGCGAGCTTGACCGCCTCGACCACCACGGCGGGGTTGTCGACGGCCACCAGCGGTGCCACCTCCGCCGAGCCGGACACCGTGCGCTCGGGCAGATTGAGGTGGTAGCCCTCACGGATCGCGTCGTCGACGTCCGCGCCGATCAGCAGGGCGTAGCGCAGCCGGTGCGTGCCCTGGTCGGTGTCCGGGTCGGGGAAGCGCGGCGCGCGGGCCAGGGACAGCCGGACCGTCGTGGTGGTGCCACCGTCCTCGCGTACATCACGCGTGACGTCGTGCCCGTACGTCGAGTCGTTGACCAGCGCCGCGCCCCAGCCCCGCTCACCGACATGCAGGAAGCGGTGCGCGCACACCTCGAACTTGGCCGCGTCCCAGCTGGTGTTGGTGTGCGTGGGCCGCTCGACGTGCCCGAACGGCACCTGCGCCGTGGAGTGCCCGGCCCGCACGTCCAGCGGGAACGCCGCCTTGAGCAGCTTCTCCGTCTCGTGCCAGTCGAGGACCGTGTCCACGTCCAGGCGGCGGCTCCCCGGTGCCAGCGCGAGGGTCTGCTCGATACGCGAGTCACCGAAGGCGCGCACGACGCGCACACCACCGTCCACGACGGTCACCGACTCCGCCGCCGTCAGGTCCGTGACGGTGTTGCGGTAGAAGGCGTCCAGGTCCCAGGCGTCCCACTGGTTCGGGAAGTCCTGGTGCAGCTGGAGCAGGTTGGCCACCGCGCCCGGCGGCAGCGCCTCGCGCCCGCCCTCGATGTCGTACGCGGAGGTGACCAGGCCTCGCTCGTCGATCACGATGCGGACCAGGCCGTTGTCCAGGACGAATCCGCCGTCCAGCGGCCGCGCCTCGACCGTGACCGCCGCCGGCTCGCGGCGCACCGTCGTGCCCAGAGCGGCAGCGCCCGCGCGGGCGTGCGGAGCGGCGTTGAAGACGACCCGCGAGCCGTCGTCGGATGCCGGTCCCGCCAGCGCGGCCTGCGCCGAGGCGATCAACTCGCCCAGCTCGGCCGCCACCTGACGGTACGTCTCCTCCGCCTCCCGGTGCACCCAGGCGATCGACGTACCCGGCAGGATGTCGTGGAACTGGTGCAGCAGCACCGTCTTCCACAGCCGGTCGATCGCCTCGTACGGGTAGGCCGCCCCCGTGCGCAGCGCCGCGGTCGCCGCCCACAACTCGGCCTCGCGCAACAGGTGTTCGCTGCGCCGGTTCCCCTGCTTGGTCGCGATCTGACTGGTCAGCGTGCCGCGGTGGAACTCCAGGTACAGCTCGCCCACCCACACCGGCGCGTCCGGGTAGTCCTCAAGGGCCTTGGCGAAGAAGTCGCCCGGCTTCTCGATCTCGACCCGCGCCGAACCCTCCAGGTCCGCAAGCCGCTCGGCCCGCGCCAGCATCTCCCGGGTGGGGCCGCCACCGCCGTCGCCGTACCCGAACGGGGCGAGCGAGCGGTTGGCCGCGCCCTTGTCCTGGAAGTTGCGCACACTGTGCGCGACCTCGGCGCCGGACAGGTCACTGTTGTACGTGTCGATGGGCGGGAAGTGGCTGAAGATGCGGGTGCCGTCGATGCCCTCCCACCAGAACGTGTGGTGGGGGAACTTGTTCGTGGTGTTCCACGAGATCTTCTGCGTGAGGAACCAGCGCACCCCGGCCAGCTTCATCAGCTGCGGCATCGCCGCGTTGTAGCCGAACGTGTCCGGCAGCCACATGTCCTCGGTCTCGACACCGAACTCGTCGAGATAGAACCGCTTGCCGTGGATGAACTGACGGGCCAGCGCCTCACCACCGGTGATGTTGGTGTCCGGCTCCACCCACAGGCTGCCCGTCGGCACGAACTGGCCCGTCTTCGCCTTCTCCTGGGCCCGCTCGTACACCTCGGGACGGTGCTCCTTGAGCCAGGCAAGCTGCTGCGCCTGGGACATCACGAAGCGGAACTCCGGGTATTCGTCCATCAGTTGGGTGACATTGGAGACGGTGCGCGCGACCTTGCGCACGGTCTCGCGCAGCGGCCACAGCCAGGCCGTGTCGATGTGGGCGTGCCCGATCGCCGAGATGCGGTGCTCGCCGTCCGCGGCCGACGAGGCCAGGGCCGGGGCGAGGATCGCGCGGGCGGCGGCCGCGGTGCCGCCGATGTCCTGAAGGTCCACGGCATCCAGCGCCGAGGACAGCGCCCGCAGGATCTGCCAGCGGCGCGGCGCCTGCTCGGGCAGCTCCCGCATCAGCTGGTCGAGGACCTCCATGTCGTGGACGAGGTCGTAGACCTCCGCGTCGAAGACGGCCAGGTCGATGCGGCGCAGTCGGTAGATCGGCTCACCGCCCGAGGCACCCTCCTCGTCCAGCCATAGGGCGCGACCGCCGAGCGGTGTGATCGCGAAGGTGCGGTCCTCGGGCCCCGAGTGCATGACGAGCGGGTTCGCGGCGGCCTCGACGTAGCAGACGAACTCCTCGCCCCCGACGGCCTGTTCGGCCACCGGCAGCCAGGTGTTGCGCGGGTTGAGCGCCTTCACGGCCGTGCCGTCGGGCCGGTACGCCAGTCCCTCGGCGGAGAAGCCCGGCTCGGTGGTGCCGAAGCCGAGGTCGACGACGGCCTCCACGCGCCGGCCTGCCCACTCCTCGGGGACGCGGCCGCTGACCTTGAACCAGTTGGTGGTCCAGGCGGGACCCCAGGACGCACCCACCTCGGTGGGCCGGTACTCGGCGGCGAGACCCTCGGCCACCGGGACGGGCTCGCCCGGCACCTGCCAGATGCCGATCTCCAGGGGGACGGAGGTGGCGTGGACGGCGGGCCGGATGCGTTCGTCGAGGACGCGCCGCAGGCGGTGCTGGACGATGTCGCGGTCGGAGTGCACAGAACACCTTTCGAAGAGCGTGGAACAGGACTGCACGGGAGGGGGGTTGGCCCCTCCCGGGGGCGGGGTGCGGACTCAGCCCTTGAGGGCACCGCCGAGGGCGAAGCCGCCGCCCAGCTTGCGGGTCAGCAGCAGGTACAGCATCACCACGGGCAGCGTGTACACCAGGGAGAACGCGGCCAGTTGCCCGTACTGCGTCTGGTCATGGGCGCTGAGGAACGTGAACACACTCACCGACGCCGGCAGCTTCTCCGGTGACAGGAGCAGCACGAACGGCACGAAGAAGTTGCCCCACATGCTGATGAAGGTGAACACGGTGACGACGGTGACACCCGGCCACATCAGCGGCAGCACCACGCGGCCCAGCGACTGCATGGCGTTCGCGCCGTCGATCCGCGCGGCCTCCTCCAGGACGATGGGCACCCCGTCCATGAAGTTCTTCATCAGCCAGATCCCGATCGGCAGCGCCGACGCCGCGAGGAACAGCATCGTCGCGAACATCGAGTCGATCAGCTCGACCTGCACGAACATGCTGTACACGGGGATCATCACGGCGGTGATGGGCAGCCCGGTGGTGAACAGCACGGTGTACAGGAACGGGCGGCGCAGCCGGGAGCGGTAGCGCGAGAGCGGATACGCGGCCAGGATCGACGCGACCACGCACAGCAGGGTCGCCCCGCCGCACAGCAGCAGCCCGTTGAGCAGCGGCCGGTACGTCGTCTCGGCGTTCAGGATCGCGTGGAAGTTGTCCAGCGTCGGCGGCGTGGGCACGCTCAGCTCGAAGCTGGCCGTCGAGCTGAACGCCGCGAACACCATCCACACCAGCGGCAGCACGAACAGCAGGCTGATCACCAGCAGGACGACATTGACGGCGATGCGTCCGGGACGGATCCGGCGGCGTGCCGTGCCCGTCGCGGGAACGGGGCGGGCGCCGCCGTCGGCGCGGCCGGTGTCGGCGGCGGGCAGCAGGTCGGTGGTGGCCATCAGTCCTCCTCCACCTTGAGCAGCTTCAGATACACGACGGAGAACAGCGCGCCCACGACCAGCAGCACCAGCGCGATCGCCGTGCCGTAGCCGATCATGCTGTTCTGGAAGGCCTGCTGGTACATGAACACCGGCAGGGTCTGGCTCTTGTTGCCAGGACCGCCGCGCGTCATGGCGTAGATCAGCCCGAAGACGGAGAGCGTCTGCAGGGTGATCAGCATCAGGTTGGTCATGATGGTGCGGCGGATCACCGGCAGCGTCACGTGCCACAGCCGGTGCCACACACTCGCGCCGTCCATCTCGGCGGCCTCCACCAGCTCGCGCGGCACCTCGTTGAGCGCGGCGGAGTACACCATCATCGAGAAGGCGGTGCCGCGCCACACATTGGCGAGGCACACCGCGAGGATCGGCAGGGTGTACAGCCAGTTCTGCTGCGGCAGGCCCAGGAAGCCGAGGACGTCGTTGAGCGAGCCCTGCTTGTAGAAGAACGCGTACATCAGGTACCCGGCGACCACCTCGGGCAGCACCCAGGCGGCGATCACGACACCGTTGGTGAGCGTGCGCAGCGGCTTGGTGGCCTTCTCGGCCAGCACCGCGAGGCTCAGGCCGAGGGTGTTCTGCCCGATGACGGCGGAGCCGACGACGAACACCAGGGTCAGCCACAGGGCGTTGAGGAAGTCCGGGTCGTTCAGCGCCCGCGTGAAGTTGTCCAGGCCGACGAAGTTCGTCTCGGCGGCGCCGGTCAACTGGGCGTCGGTGAACGCGTCGTAGACGCAGTACAGGATCGGTCCGGCCAGGAACACGGCCAGCAGGACGACCGACGGCAGCAGTGGCATGCCGCGCAGCAGTGAGCGACCAGCGGCGGTGCGCCCGGCCGCGCGCCCACCGGAGGCGGTGGAACCGGCAGTGGCGACGGCGGTCTTCATCGGGCGCCCTTGGCGGTGGCGTCCGGGCCGACGGCCGTGGCCACGTCCTGGTCATAGGTCTTGGCGGCCTCGCCCACCGAGGCCTGCCCGGTGGTCACGGACTCCATGGCCTTGGTGATGGCATTGGAGACCTGCGGGTACTTCGGCAGCGCCGGGCGGAAGTGGGTGTACTTCACGAGGTCGGTGAAGAACTTGTTGGTCGGTGTGGCGCCCAGGTACTTCGGGTCGGCGGCCACGTCCGTGCGCACGGCGGTGGTGGACTCGATGATGTTCCACTTCACCGAGTTTTCCCTGTTCTTGATCGCCTTGGTGAACTGCCAGGCCAGATCGGGGTTCTTGGCCTTCGACGGGATCGACCAGGCCCAGCCGCCCGACATGCTGACCTTGCCGGGCGCCTGGCCGTTCTGGGTGGGCATCGCGGCGGACTTCATCGTCTTCGACCAGTCGGGCCACGGGCTCGGTCCGGTCTTCAGCCAGTTGTTGGCCATCCACGAGCCGTCGATGTTGATGGCGAGCTTGCTCTTCGGGAGCAGCTTCGTGCCGACCTCGGTGCCCGCGTTGGGGCCGAGCGCGGTGGACTTGTCGAGGCCCAGGTCCTCGTCGTAGACGGTGTGCACGAACTTCAGCGCGTCCTTGAAGCCCTGCGAGCCGACGATCCACTTCTTCTTCTTGGCGTCGTACAGGGAGTCACCGGCGCCGGCGGTCCCGTACAGCAGCATCTCCATGCCCTGCATGGTGGACTGCTCGCCGCCGGCCTGGCCGGTGTAGAGGTTCATCGGGATGACACCCGGCAGCTTCTTCTTCAGCGTGCGCGCGGTGTCGAGGAGGTCCTGCCAACTCTTCGGCTGCCAGGGCGTCTTGATGCCCGCCTTCTTCAGCAGCTTCTGGTTGTACCAGAGGCCGCGCGTGTCGGTGTCGTCCGGGACGGCGTACGTCTTGCCGTCGGTGGGGGAGGAGACGGCGGCCTTGGCGGCCTTCGCGAACTTGCCCCAGTCCGACCACTTGGACACGTAGTCGTCGAGCGGCTTGAGGTAGCCGCTGGCGATGTCGGAGTTGATCAGCGCGGTGTCCTCGTAGACCAGGTCGGGCGCGGTCGAGGGCGAGCGCATCATCAGCTGGATCTTCGTGTAGTAGTCGTTCTCTGAGGCCGTGACCGGAACGATCTGGACCTTCTTGCCCGGGTGGGCCTTCTCGAACGCCGTCTTCATCGAGGCGAGGAACTTCTGCTGCTTGTGGTCGTTCTGGTCCAGGTGCTGCCAGTAGACGACCTTGATCGAGTCGCCGCCGGCGGAGGATCCGGATCCACCACAAGCGGTTGCGGACAACGTTGTCGCGATGGTGACCGCGAGGGCGGCGAAGAGTTTCTTGCGCAAGGGGTTCCTCCAGGAGATGGCGGCTCTGCGCCCAGCGGCGGGCGCTCAACTGCAGGCGGTGCCAGAGGTGTTGCGGTACACCGGTCGAGTGGCGATGCGGAAGCCACCGACAGTGCGGGCGTGTTGCGCGTGGTGCGTGATGCCTGGTGCGTGATGCGTTGCGATTACCTAAATCCAATGGATGGACTAAGTCAACGGTTGCTGCATAATCTCGACGCCGAAACCCGGTGCGCTGGACACGAGTTGGTGAGACCGCCGCGACGGGCTTGCCCGAAGGAGGGAACACCATGGCGCGCAGCGGCACCAACCTGCCCAGGGTCGGCGGCTACAACCAGGCGGTCGTCCTGGCCGCCATCCGCACCAAAGGGCCGGTGAGCCGCGTCGAGTTGGGCCCGCTGACCGGGCTCACCAATCAGACGGTGTCGAATGTGGTGCGCCGCCTGCTCGACGAGGGTCTGATCGCCGAGTCCGGACACGCGCCCTCCAGTGGTGGCAAACGCCGCACCCTGCTCACCCCGCGCGCCGACGGCGCCTACGCACTCGGGGTGCACCTCGACCCGGACGCCGCGGTGATCGTCCTGGTGGACCTCGCCGGATCGGTGCTGCTCAGCCGCCGCTTCGCGCTGCCACGGCCGAGCGATCCGACCGAGGTGGTCGACCGGGTGGCGCGTGCGGCGCTACGGCTGCCCGAGCGCGCCGCGATCGACCGAAGTCGGCTGCTGGGCCTGGGAATCGCGGCGCCGGGCCCCATCGACGCGGAGGCGGGCGCGGTCGTGGACCCGCCGAACTTCGACGGCTGGCGGCGCGTGCCCCTGCTTGACATGTTCGCGCAAGCCACCGGTATGCCGGTCGCGATGGACAACGATGCGACGGCCGCGGCGATCGGCGAACGCTGGATCGGCGGCGAGGAACGCGCGGACGGCTTCCTGTTCCTGTACATGGGGGCGGGGATCGGGGCGGGGGTCATGCTGGGAAACCATGTCCTGCGCGGTGATTCGGGGAACGCGGGCGAGATCGGCCACGCCCAGACCGAGCCCGGCAGCCGCCGCTGCGACTGCGGAAGCAACGGTTGCCTCGGCCCGTACTGCAACCCCGCCGCCCTGGTCGAGGACCTCTTCACCCGGCACGGCGCCGCCGCCGCACGGCGCATGGAACTCAGCGGCGCCCCCGACGCGGTGCGCGCCGACTGGAGGCTGCTGCGGCGCGCGGTGGGCGCGGGGGACGAGGCGGCCTGTGACGTGGTGCGCCTTGCGGGACGCCGGATGGGGCAGGCGGTGCGCGGGGCCGTGGCGCTGCTCGACGTGAGCCGCGTGGTGCTGGGCGGCGAGGCGCTCGTCGGAGTGGAACAGGTGTTGGGCGAGGAGATCGACAAGGCCGTCAACACGACGTCGGTGGCCCGCGCGCTGGGCGGAGTCACGGTGGAACCGAGCCTGATCGGCGAGACGGCCGGTGCGGTGGGCGCCGCGTCCCTCGTCCTCCACGGACGCTACGCGCCGGGGTGGCGGATGCTGACGGAGGTGCCGGGCTGAGATCCCGCGAACCAGGGCCCTAACCCCGTCCGCGCCGGGGGCGGACGGGGTTAGGGAACGGGCTCCGCGCGGGGCATGTCACCGGCCGACGGTCGCCGCCGGTGCCGGGTAGGGGGTGCGGAAGGTGAACGCCTCGGGCCCCGGCCCGTGTTCACGGACCAGCGCGACCCGCTCCATCGCCTCGGCGGCGCTCGGGCGATGCCCGGCCGGCACCCACCACAGGGCCTGGTGCGCCTCGGCCATGCGCTGGAACCACTCGCGGCGGCGGCTCAGCACGCGCAGGTGGTCGCTGTGGTACGTGAACGCCCGCAGCGCCTCGACCGACTCCCAGACCGAGCAGTTGATCAGGATCATGTCGTCGGCGCTGTCGGGACGGAAGCCGGTCGCGTCCTCGCCCGCGTCGTCGACCATGCGCCAGACGAATCCGGGGCTGCCGTCGGCGAGCGCGTTGATCTCGGGGAGCTGTGCGACGAAGTCGGCGAGCTCGGGTCCGGTCAGCGGCGCGACGAGGCGGCCGATGTTGACCTGTGCCAGGTGAAAGCCAGTCATGGGCTCAGCATGGCCGAGCCCGCTTCTATAGTCAACGCTCATTTGTTTTAGAAACTGCGGGGCGAACCGACAGGGAGATCAGCCGGAACTCCGAGAGAGCGCCACGCAGCATCCTCCCGGGCGCGGATCCATGACCGGCGACCACGTCGCAGGCGCAATCCCCTCCAGCAGCGCGAGATTCATCCCGCAGATCAGGGCGGGGAACTCCTCGGACAGCGCGTGGAAGGGGCAGTTGCGAAGGCGCAGCGTCCCCTCGTCCCAGAAGGGCTGATAGCCGCGCTCGGTCAGCACGTCGACCAGGTCGTCGTCGTCCACGTCCGGATGTGCCGCGCCCGCGGCCCGCGCCGCCTCCTGCAACTCACGGTCCAGGCCAGCGTTCTCCACGGTCGAGGCGAGCAGGTGGCCGACGGAGCCGTAGGACCGGGGCGGCAGGGACACGGCGTGCTCGACCTCGGCGCGCCGGTACACCTTCGCCGGCCGCCCCGCGCCCGGGCCGGTGCGCCCGGACAACCGCCGCGACGACGCGGTCAACAACCCCGCCTCGACCAGCTTGTCCAAGTGGAACGCGGCCAGCGACCGGGAGACACCGGCCGCCTCCGCCGCCGCGTCACGCCCTACGTCGTCGGGTTGAGCGGCGACGTATCGATAGAGGCGACGGCGTACGGGATCGGTCAGTGCGCCCAGTGCTGCGAATGCGGAATCGTCGTTCGTCACACGGCGATTCTATGACCAATGGGGATGCCCGATAGAGGAGCGCGGACTCCGCTGCGCAGAGGCGCGCAGCGGAGTCCGCCGAACCCTCAACACACCGCCAGACCCGGCACGGGCTGATCGTTCTTCCCGCCGGTCAGATAGACATCGCTGACGAACACACCGGCGTTTCCGCTGTCGTCATCGGTCTTCGCCCACCACACGTTCGTCCACTTCCCGTACGTCTCCCGCTGCGTGCGCTCGACCTGGCAGTAGAAGTAGTTGGTGCCGGGGTGGACCGTGCCGACGGGGCGGTGTGCGGAGTCGTACGAGGTGGCGGAGCGCCACACGCGGCAGTTGGACTTGCCGCCCTCGATGTGCGCACAGGCGGGGGAGGGGGTGTCGCTCGCGGAAGCGCTCGGGGTGTCATCCGCGCTGCGTGTCGGTGCGCTACCGCCGGACTCCGAAGCCGACGGTGTGGCCGCCGACTTGGTGCCCTCGGCGACCGGGCCCGCCGCGCCGCCGCCCCCGTCGTCGCCGCCCTGGCTGGTCACGACGTACGTCGCCGCGGCGAGCAAGGTGCACGGGCTCTACACGGCGCCGGTCGTCGACAGCGACACGGAGAGTCCGGTGCCGTG
>NZ_JAOZYC010000175.1:0-50519 GCF_035798155.1 Streptomyces endophyticus
CCGCGGGCGCCGGGGCCTCGGCGGCCGGGGAAGTCTCGGGGGGCTCGACGGGCGCCTCGTCGGCGGCCGGAGTCGGGGTGGCAGTGGCCGGTATGGCCACAGCGGCGTCCTCTGCGGCGTCCGCGGTCGGAGCGACCGGCGGGCCCGCGGGGCGCGACGCGGCCCGGCGCCGACGGCGCGGGGGCAGGGTGTCGCTGGGGCTGTCCAGCTCAGAGTTGGTGGGTTCGGTCTCGGGCATGCGGGTGGATCTCCCGTCGGGCCTCCGGGCGCCGCGCCTGATCCGTGACCGGTGACGTCTGCGGCTCACGCGCATCGTGTCGAGCGCGGTGCCGCCGGTCCGGGGCGCGGGCGCCGCACGGAGGCTCTCTGTCTGTTCTCGCCGGTTCCGGTACGCGATGTACGTACGGCCTCGCGAAAGTCCTTGGGGTGGGTGCGCTGCCCGACCCAGATGGCTCCCGAGTACAAGGGCGGCGCTACGACGACCGCCTTACGCGGGACCTTCCACGGCGTGCGCCGTCGCGTTGGCAGTTCCTGCGGCCGCCTTTTGTGGGGCGGTCCGGTCTGCCTCGCGGTCAAGCGCGAGCGGGTCGGTCACCGTGCCTGTCTCTGCGTCGAAAAGCCCCTGCGCCAGCCTGGTCACCGCTGCGGGGACCGGCGGCGCCAGGTCGGCCACGGCGCGGAGACCGGACAGGACGTCGTCGGGTCGTACGGCAGGCGTCACGTGCCGAACAACCAGCCGCAGTATCGCACAGGCCGTGTCGCTGGGCCTATCAGCCGGACCAGCCGAAACGTCGGAGACCTCCAGCGCGTCCAGGCTGACGACGGCCTCACGGGCGTCGAACGTCCGGATCCCGCTCTTTGTCTTCCTCTGTACCTCGACGGTCTCCGCGGCGCGGAACGCCTCCGCGGCGCGCGCGGCCTCATCAAGGCTCACGCCGTCGAGCCGCAGCTCCCACACGGATGCGGTGAGCCGGTCGGCGAGGCCCGAGGTGCGGGCCTCCACGGCGTCCACGATGTCGAGGCCCGTGGGCATCGACTCGTCGAGGAGTTCCCTGAGCTTCTCGGGGTCGCGCGGCGCGGTGAGCGCGATCTCCAGGTATTCGGCCTCACTGCCCGTGCCGGTGGGTGCGGCATTGGCGTACGACACCTTCGGATGCGGCGTGAACCCCGCCGAGTACGCCATGGGCACCTCGGCGCGGCGCAGCGCACGCTCGAAAGCGCGCTGGAAGTCTCGGTGGCTGGTGAACCGGAGGCGGCCGCGCTTGGTGTAGCGCAGTCGGATGCGCTGCACCGCGGGTGCGGGCGGCGGGCCTACGGGCTGTCGCTTGCCCAGTGTCCTAATCCTTCGTGAGTGCGGTCGTACTACTGTCAAGACTACGTCCCTGCGGGCCGCCCGGTTCCCTCCGGTCGCTGACCTGCGGTTCAGGCCGCGGCGCCGGGCCGAACAGCAACCGTCGCACGTCGGCCCGCGCCTGCCGGGCCGCGGCGCGCACGCTCGCGGCCACGCGCCCGACGGGCCGCAGTACGTAGTCGCGCACGACGTGCCCGACCGGCGTGAGCACGGTGCGGTACACCCAGCGCAGCGGATCCACGACCAGCCACCGCAGCGCCCGGCCGACGGCACGGGACACGTACCCGGCCACCCGCCAGGCAACCCGCAGCGCGTCCCAGATCTCGCGTGCCACGACGCCGAGCACCCGCCCGACCGGCACCAGCACGTACTTCCACACCGCGAGCAGCGGCACCACGACCAACACCCGTACGAGCCAGGCGAGTCCAC
The DNA here is from genome assembly GCF_035798155.1 of Streptomyces endophyticus. Lineage (NCBI taxonomy): Bacteria > Bacillati > Actinomycetota > Actinomycetes > Kitasatosporales > Streptomycetaceae > Streptomyces > Streptomyces endophyticus. The sequence goes on from NZ_JAOZYC010000175.1 coordinate 1,781, forward strand.
GGCCGAGGGGCGCCAACACGTAGTCCCGCAGCGCCCTTCCGACGGGCGCGAGGACATGGACGTACAGCCACACCGCGGGGATGACCAGCAACACCCGCCCGAGCCACCGCAGTCCACGCCCGACGGGCGCGAGCACGTAGCGCCACAGCATCAGGCACGGCCACACCAGCAGCCCGTAAAGCACCCAGCCGATCGCCCGCGCGAGCGGCAGCAGCAGCCACCTGCCCACGAAGCGGCCGACCGCCACGAGCGCGTCCCACACGAGGCGCACGGGCACCACGAGGACGACCATCACGATCCGCAGCGGCAGCCGGATCGCGGCGACAAGGCAGCCCTCAGGGGCGGGTTCGGGGCGCTTCTCCAAGTCCATGTCTCTCCAGACGCTGGTGACGCCTCCGCGGATGCGGCCCGGCATGGCCCGCCCAACTCGCACGTCGTATGTTCGGGGAAGTCTGCAAAATCGCAGTTCGACCTGTAGGGGGAGGAATCACACATGATCACGCTTACGAAGGAAGACGGTCCCGCTGACCTGGACGGGGTGACCCATCTGTCCATCGGGGTGTCCTGGGACCCCACCGCCGGCGCCAGCGGGGGCGTCCTCGGCGCGCTGCGCCGCAAGCAGGGAACGGACCTCGACCTGATCGCCATCGCGATGCAGGGCGGGGATCCGGTGCGCCTGGCCGGCCTCGACTCGCTGGACCCGATGGGCAACGGCTCGCTCATCCACAGCGGCGACAACCAGACCGGCAAGGGCGACGGTGACGACGAGACGGTCACGGTCGAGTTCTCGCGCCTCCCGCAGCAGATCACGGCGATCGTGTTCGTGGCCGCCGCGTACAAGAAGGGCAGCTCGTTCCAGAAGGCCCGCAACATCAGCTTCAAGGTGTACGACGCGACGGGCGGCAGCACGCAGCAGGTCGCCGACATCTGGCCGAGCCTGATGACCAACGACAACGGCTGCGCGGTCGCCAAGGCCCTGCGCGTGGGCGGCTCCTGGAAGCTGGAGGTCATCAACACGCCGGGCAAGGTCAAGCAGGGTGACGAGCGCGCCCTGATGCGGTTCGCCGCCAGCAAGTAGCCCAAGTACCAAGAAGAGGCGGCCGGTTGGGCACCGGCCGCCCCTTCTTCCGTATGTACGCGGCTACTTGACGACCGTCAGCGGCAGCAGCTGCTTGCCCGTCGGGCCGATCTGGATGTTCGTGTCCATCGCCGGGCAGACGCCGCAGTCGAAGCACGGCGTCCAGCGGCAGTCCTCGACCTCGGTCTCGTCGAGGGAGTCCTGCCAGTCCTCCCAGAGCCAGTCCTTGTCGAGACCGGAGTCCAGGTGGTCCCAGGGCAGGACCTCCTCGTAGGTGCGCTCGCGCGTCGTGTACCAGTCGACGTCCACGCCGTACGCGGGCAGCGTCTTGGCGGCGCAGGCCATCCAGCGGTCGTAGCTGAAGTACTCGCGCCAGCCGTCGAAGCGGCCGCCGTCCTCGTAGACGGCGCGGATGACGGAGCCGATGCGGCGGTCGCCGCGCGAGAGCAGTCCCTCGACGATGCCGGGCTTGCCGTCGTGGTAGCGGAAGCCGATGGAGCGGCCGTACTTCTTGTCGCCGCGGATCTTGTCGCGGAGCTTGGCGAGCCGCTCGTCCGTCTCCGTGGAGCTGAGCTGCGGCGCCCACTGGAACGGGGTGTGCGGCTTCGGGACGAACCCGCCGATCGACACCGTGCAGCGGATGTCGTTGCCCGCGACCTCGCGGCCCTTGGCGATCACGTTCGCCGCCATGTCGGCGATCTGCAGGACGTCCTCGTCGGTCTCGGTGGGCAGGCCGAGCATGAAGTACAGCTTCACCTGGCGCCAGCCGTTGCCGTACGCGGTCGCGACCGTACGGATCAGGTCCTCTTCGGAGACCATCTTGTTGATGACCTTGCGCATGCGCTCACTGCCGCCCTCGGGGGCGAAGGTGAGTCCGGAGCGGCGGCCGTTGCGCGTCAGCTCGTTGGCGAGGTCGATGTTGAAGGCGTCCACACGGGTCGAGGGGAGGGACAGGCCGATCTTGTCCTCGGTGTACCGGTCCGCCAGGCCCTTGGCGACCTCACCGATCTCGGAGTGGTCCGCCGAGGACAGCGAGAGCAGGCCGACCTCCTCGAAGCCGGTCGCCTTGAGACCCTTGTCGACCATCTCGCCGATGCCGGTGATGCTTCGCTCCCGCACGGGGCGCGTGATCATGCCGGCCTGGCAGAAACGGCAGCCGCGGGTGCAGCCGCGGAAGATCTCGACGGACATCCGCTCGTGGACGGTCTCCGCGAGCGGCACGAGGGGCTGCTTCGGGTACGGCCACTCGTCGAGGTCCATGACGGTGTGCTTGGACACCCGCCACGGGACGCCCGACCGGTTCGGGACGACGCGGCCGATGCGGCCGTCCGGCAGGTACTCGACGTCGTAGAACCCCGGGATGTAGACGCTGCCCGTCTTCGCGAGGCGGAGCAGGACCTCCTCGCGGCCGCCGGGACGGCCTTCGGCCTTCCACTGGCGGATGATGTCGGTCATGTCGAGCACGGCCTGCTCGCCGTCGCCGATGATCGCGGCGTCGATGAAGTCCGCGATCGGCTCGGGGTTGAAGGCCGCGTGGCCGCCGGCGAGGACGATCGGGTCCTCCACCGTGCGGTCCTTGGACTCCAGCGGGATGCCGGCCAGGTCGAGCGCGGTCAGCATGTTCGTGTAGCCGAGCTCGGTGGAGAAGCTGAGCCCGAAGACGTCGAAGGCCTTCACCGGGCGGTGCGAGTCGACCGTGAACTGCGGAACCTCGTGCTTGCGCATGAGTTCTTCGAGGTCCGGCCACACGCTGTAGGTGCGCTCGGCGAGGACGCCCGCGCGTTCGTTGAGGACCTCGTACAGGATCATGACGCCCTGGTTGGGCAGACCGACCTCGTACGCGTCCGGGTACATGAGCGCCCAGCGGACGTCGCACTCCTCCCACGGTTTGACCGTGGAGTTCAGCTCACCGCCGACGTACTGGATCGGCTTCTGCACATGCGGCAGCAGGGCTTCGAGCTGCGGAAAGACAGACTCCACCGTCGAGGCGGCGGCTTCGGCAGACATACCGTTGACCTTCGTGAGCTGACAGGGGTGACCCTCAAGCCTAACCCGCCGACAGCTTCGGTTCCGCCGCCCTCTCCCAGACCCCCGGCAGCTCCCGCTCCCGGTCCGCCGCGGACGCCTGCTCCTGGCCGTACAGAAGGCCCCAGGTGAAGGCGGACTCCCCCGCCGCGTGCGCCTGGATCGCCAGGTTCCGCAGTGCCTCCCGCGCGACGACGGAGTCCTGGTGATCGCCCAGCACGCTCTGCACGGCCTTCATGCGCTTGGCGAACCGCTTGGCCTGTTTGCCGAGCGCGGGTACCGCGGCCTCCCCCGCGTACCTCGCGCGCTTCGCGGCCTTGCGCGCTTCGTGCAGGGCGATGTCGCGCTCGGTGCCCGGTGCGAGGGAGAGCGCGTGCTCGATGCGGGCCGCGAGGCGGGTGTGGTCCTTGAGGGCGGCCTTGACGAAGCCGTCGGCCGCGGGGCGCTCGGCGGCCGGCCGTCGCAGCGGCGGCTCGGCGAGCAGTGTGTCGAGGCCGCTGAGGAGTGCCAGGTATCGCTTGCCGTCGAGCACGGCGACGGTGTGCCGGCGCGAGCCCTGGCGGCGGGCCACCGCCCAGATCCGCAGCCGGGCCCGGACGGGGCCGAGCAGCAGGGTGCGCGGCACCGCGTCGATCCTCCCGGTGAGCCGCTCGGTGAGCACCTCGCGGTCCCGGTCGATGCCCAACTCGGCGGCCAGCCACTTCAGTTCCTCGCCGACGGGCTCGGTGACGGCGGGGTCGAGCACCTTCTTGTACGTCTTGAATGCGCTGCGCATCCGGCGGGTGGCCACACGCATCTGGTGCACCGAGTCCGGCAGATCGCGGCGCACGGCGGGGTCGAGCTCGACGAGGGCGTCGCGCTGGGCGCGCAGGTGGGCGAGGACGTGGTCGCCGGCGGTGTCCCCTCCGGCGGATGTCCTCCCCTGCGGAGGCCGCGCGGCGCCGGTCTCCTCCAGGGCGCGGGCCAGCTTCGACGCGGCGGCGGACCGCTCGACGCCGGCCTTGCGCAGCCGCTTCTCGACCTTGCCGAGGAAGGCCGGGTCGGCGCCGTCCGCCAGTTCGACCTCGATCTCGGTCCAGGCGGTGGCCCGCTCCCCGTCGGCCCGCACGGCGCGCACGGCGTCGACGCACACCTCGGCGAGCAGTGAGCCGTCGGCCCCGGTCAGATGGGACACGTCCCGCGACGAGTGGAGCCGGACGACCGGAATGAGCTCGTCGCCGCGGACCCGGGAGCGTACGAGGCCCGCGAGGGCGCGCGGCAGGTTCTCCGAGGGCGGGGCCTGCACCTCGTCGCGGACGCCCTCGCTCAGCGCGACCGGCAGTTTGAGGTGCCAGCCCGCGTCGTCCCCGCCGCTGCGGCGGCGCAGGGTGATCCGGTCGGTGGCGAGGCGCTGGTCCTCGGTGTCGTAGTAGACGGCGTCGAGTTCGACGACGCCCTTGTCGATGACGGCCGATACGCCTGGGACCTTGCGCAGGTCGGGCAGCCGGAAGTGGTCGGTCGGGGCGTCGTACTTTCGCTCGATCTCGCGCTTGGTCTCCGCCATAACCCGAATTTAGACGTCAGCGGCGATGGGGCCAAGGTCTCGGGGCGCTGCCCCGGACCCCGCGCCTCAATCGCCGGCGGGGCTTGTTATGCCCGACTCATGCCGACATCGGTCTCTGGACCTTGATCGATTGGAGCAGTCCCACCGCCACCCACACCGCGAACATCGACGAGCCGCCGTAGGAGACGAACGGGAGCGGGAGGCCCGCCACCGGCATGATGCCCAGGGTCATACCGACGTTCTCGAACGCCTGGAACGCGAACCAGGCGATGATGCCGGCCGCCACGATCGTGCCGTACAGCTCGCTCGTGCCGCGCGCGATCTTGCACGCCCGCCACAGCACCACGCCGAGCAGCAGCAGGATCAGGCCCGCGCCCAGGAAGCCGAGCTCCTCGCCGGCCACCGTGAACACGAAGTCCGTCTGCTGCTCCGGCACGAACTGGCCGGTGGTCTGCGAGCCGTGGAAGAGGCCCGCGCCCGAGAGCCCGCCCGAACCGATCGCGATGCGCGCCTGGTTGGTGTTGTAGCCGACGCCCGCCGGGTCGAGCGCGGGGTTGGCGAAGGCCGCGAAGCGGGCGATCTGGTAGTCGTCCAGGACGCCCAGCTTCCAGATCGCCACCGCGCCCGCCGCGCCGACTCCGATGAGTCCGAGCACCCACCGGTTCGAGGCGCCCGACGCGAGCAGCACGCCGAGCACGATCATCACCATCACCATGACGGACCCGAGGTCCGGCATCAGCATGACGATCAGCATCGGGACGGCGGCGAGGCCGAGGGCCTGGAGCACCGTGCGGTGGTCGGGGTGTTCGCGGTCGCCCGCGTCGACGCGGGTCGCGAGCAGCATCGCCATGCCCAGGATGATCGTGATCTTCACGAACTCGGAGGGCTGGAGCGAGAATCCGCCGCCGACGACGATCCAGGCGTGCGCCCCGTTCACGGTGGCGCCGAGCGGGGTGAGCACGAGGAGCACGAGGAAGACGGAGATCCCGTACAGGATCGGCACCGCCGTGCGCAGCGTCCGGTGCCCGAGCCAGACCGTGCCCGCCATCAGCGCGACGCCGATGCCGGTGTTCATCAGGTGCCGGAACAGGAAGTAGTAGGGGTCGCCCTGGTTGAGCTCGGTCCTGTTGCGGGTCGCCGAGAAGACGAGCGCGGCTCCGATGAACGACAGCGCGATCGCCGAGAGCAGCATCGGCCAGTCGAGCCTGCGCAGCACGGAGTCGCGGGCCATGAGCCGCGTCATGGTGGAGCGCTGCGGCCCGTAGCCGGAGACGGAGAAGCCGTTGCCTGTCACCGGTCAGTCCCTCCTGGTGTACGGGGAGGTGGACAGGGCCGCCGCCAGGTCCTGCTGGGTGGGCGGCGCCTCCTTGTTCGGCGGATACGGCTTGATCTCCGGGGCGTCGATCGAACCGTCCTTCTGGATCTTCGGCAGGTCCTTCTCCGGAGTGGGCAGCAGGGCCTTCTTCTTGTTGATGCCGCCCTTGTTGTCGACGCCGTAGAGCGCGTCGTAGATCTTGCGGACGGCGGGGCCCGAGGCGCCGGAACCCGTACCACCCTGGGAGATCGTCATGACGACCGAGTAGTCCTTCGTGTACGTCGCGAACCACGACGTCGTCTGCTTGCCGTAGACCTCGGCGGTGCCGGTCTTGGCGTGCATCGGGATCTTGTTCTGCGGCCAGCCGCCGAAGCGCCAGGCGGCGGTGCCCCGGGTCGCCACGCCCGCGAGGGCCTGGTCGATGTGGCGCTGGGTCTGCTTCGTCATGGGCAGCTTGCCCTGCGACTTCGGCGCGATCTCGCTGACCTGCTTGCCGTCGGGGCTGATCACGGCCTTGCCGACGGCGGGCTGGTAGAGGGTGCCGCCGTTGGAGATGGCGCCGTAGATCCTGGCCATCTGGATCGGGGTGACGAGCGTGTCGCCCTGGCCGATGGAGTAGTTGACCTCGTCACCGGCGCGCATCACGTTGCCCTGGCGGCAGTTCTCCCAGTTGAGCCGCTCGACGTAGGAGCCGTCCCGCTTGCCGCCCTTGCACCAGGCGTCCTTGTTGGCCTTCCAGTACTGCTGCTTCCACTTCCGGTCGGGGACCCGGCCGTTGACCTCGTTGGGCAGGTCGACGCCGGTCTCCTTGCCGAGACCGAACTGGTGGGCCGTCTTGTAGAAGGAGTCGTCGGTGTTGACGCCGCCCTTGGGGTGGATGCCGCCGAGCTTCTGCCACTCCCTGTGGGCGAGGCCGTAGAAGACGGTGTCGCAGGAGACCTCGAGGGCGCGGCCGAGGCTGATCGGGCCGAAGTTCTCCGACTCGAAGTTCTTGAAGACCTGGCTGCCGATCGAGTACGAGCTGGTGCAGGGGTAGCGGCCGTTGAACGGGTAGCCGGCGTTGACCGCGGCGGTGCTGGAGATGACCTTGAAGATCGAGCCGGGCGCCGACTGACCCTGGATCGCCCGGTTGAGCAGCGGGTAGTTGGACTTCTTGCCGGTGAGCCTGGAGTAGTCCTTGCCGGAGATGCCGCCGACCCAGGCGTTCGGGTCGTACGTCGGGCTGGACGCCATGCTGACGACGCGGCCCGTCTTGGCCTCCATCACCACGACGGAGCCGGAGTCGGCCTTGTAGTTTTCGCCGGTGTTCTTGTCGAACTCGTGCCGGGCGGCCTTCATCGCCGCGTCCAGCTCCTTCTCGGCGACGGACTGCACGCGGGCGTCTATCGACGTGACGACGTTCGCACCGGGCTCGGCCTTGTCGCTCTCGGCGCGGCCGATGACGCGGCCGAGGTTGTCGACCTCGTAGCGGGTGACGCCGGCCTTGCCGCGCAGGTCCTTGTCGTACGTGCGCTCCAGGCCGCTGCGGCCGACCTGGTCGGAGCGCAGGTACGGCGAGTCGGAGTTCTTGGCCTTCTCGATCTCCGCGTCGGTGACCGGGGAGAGATAGCCGAGGACCTGCGCGGTGTTGGAGCCGCCGGGGCCCGCGTAGCGGCGCACGGCGGTGGGCTCGGCGGTGATGCCGGGGAAGTCCTCGCTGCGCTCGCGGATCTGCAGGGCCTGCTTGGGCGTGGCCTCGTCGGTGATCGGGATCGGCTGGTAAGGCGAGCCGTTCCAGCAGGGCTGCGGCGTCTTCGCGTCGCAGAGCCTGACCTTCTCCTGGATGGTCTTGGGCTGCATCCCGAGGACCTTGGCGAGCTTGGTGAGGACGGCCTTGCCCTCGTCGTCCATCTTCATCAGGTCGGTGCGGGAGGCGGAGACGACGAGCCGCGTCTCGTTGTCGGCGAGCGGGATGCCGCGGGCGTCGAGGATGGAGCCGCGGGTGGCGGGCGTGACGACCTGCTGGACGTGGTTCCCGGAGGCTTCCTTGGCGTACTCGTCGCCGTTGCGGATCTGGAGGTACCAGAGGCGGCCGCCGAGGGTGAGCAGGAGGGAGAGGACGAGGATCTGGAGGATGATGAGGCGGATCTGGACGCGTGGCGTGCGGCCCGTCTCGGGGATGTTGGTCACGGTGGCGTGCTCCCCCTCTCAGTACGAGGACGTGTACGAGTACGAGTAGGTGTACACGCCGAAGCTGTGCGTGCCTGCGGTGTCGTCGGTCAACTGCCGTGCGCTCACAGGCGCTTGACCCCCTTGATGCGGCCCGCGCGGGAGGCGCGCGCCTTGACCGACTTCATGCGCAGACCGCCGCGCTGGCCGCCGCCGATGCTCAGGCCCGTGCCGCCGCCGGAGAGCCATCCGGAGGAGACGTCGGCGGCCTTGGCGGAGCCGCCGGAGGACTCGCCCAGCGGATCGTTCTCCGCGCGTCTGGCGAGCGCCATCACTCCGGGTACGACGAACGGGGCGAGCAGCAGGTCGTAGAGCGCGGCGGTGAAGATGAGGCTGCCGAGGCCGACGTCGCGGGCGGCGGTGTCGCCGACGAGCGCGCCCACGCCCGCGTACAGCAGGGTCGTGCCGACGGCGGCGCCGACCACGACGAGCATGGGTCCTGCGGCCGAACGCAGCTGGCCGCTCTCGGGCTTGGCGAGGCCCGCCAGATAGCCGATGACGCAGAGCACGAGGGCGTAGCGGCCCGCGGCGTGGTCGGCGGGCGGGGCGAGGTCGGCGAGCAGTCCCGCGCCGAAGCCGACGAAGGCGCCGCCCACGTGCCCGTACACGAGGGCCAGGCCGAGGACGGTCAGGAGCATCAGGTCGGGGACGGCGCCGGGCAGTTGCAGCCGGGCCAGGACACAGACCTGGAGGACGAGGGCCACGACGACAAGGACCGTGGAGAGCAGCATTCGGTTGAAGCGCATGATTCCTTGCTCCTCCTGCTACTGCTGCTGGTCTGCGTTGTTGTCTGCGGCGTTCTCGCCGTTGCCGGCGTCGCCGCCCTCGCCGTTGCCGTTGGCGTCCGCGCCCGGGGTGGCCGTCACGGTGACGGTGGGCGTCGGCTTGGGCTTGGCGGGTTTCTTCGGCAGCACCGTGTCCCTCGGGTCGGTGCGCGGCGCCTGGACGACCACACCGACGATGTCGAGCTTGGTGAAGCCGACGTACGGCTTCACGTAGACGGTGCGGGTCAGGTCGCCGCCGGAGGGGTCGACGCGGACGACGCGGCCGACCGGGACGCCGGGCACGAACGGCTTGTCGGCCTGCGAGCCGAAGGTGACGAGCCGTTCGCCCTTCTTCACCTTGGCCTTGCCGTTGAGCAGCTGGACGCGCAGCGGGCGGTCGCCCTGCCCGGACGCGAAGCCGAGCTCGTCGGACTTCTCCATGCGGGTGCCGACGGTGAAGTCGGGGTCGTTGGCGAGCAGCACGGTCGCCGTGTTGGGTCCTACGGTCGTCACGCGGCCGACGAGGCCCTGTCCGTTCAGTACGGTCATGTCGCGCTGGAGGCCGTCGTTGGCGCCGGCGTCGATGGTCACGGTCCAGGAGAAGCCCTGCGCCGAGCCGATGGCGATGACCTGGGCGCCCTTGATGCCGTACTGGCCCGCGCCCGCCGTCTTCATCATGGCGTCGAGCTGGCGGACCTTGCTGCGGTTGCGGTCGCCGCTGCCGAGCTTGGCCTTCAACGCGGCGTTCTCGTGCTCCAGTTGACCGATGCGGTTGTGCCGCTTGTCGGAGTCGCGGACCGCGCTTATGGCGTTGCCGATCGGGTCTACCGCGCCCGAGACCCCGTTCTCCACCGGGCCGAAGACCGTGGCGGCGGCGTGCCGGGCACCGTCGACAGGCGAGTCCTCGCCGCCGCGGATGTCCACCGTGATCAGTGCGAACGCGATGGCGATCAGCAGCACCAGGAGCAGCCGGCTCTCTCGTGTGTCCCTCACGTGCGGCGGCCGTGCCTTCCTCTGTCGGTTGCGTCGAGCGGTGCTCGGCCGTGCCGAGCGATGCTGGGGAGGATTTCTTATGCCTTGCCTATATATCAACGATCCGCCGCACGAGGTGGCAGGCACTCGTACGGCGGACGTTTTCGCTTCACGTCATCTGCGCGGCGAGGCGTCCAGAACCTGCTGGAGCGCCTCGAACTCCTCGACGCACTTGCCGGAACCGAGCGCCACGCTGTCGAGCGGGTCCTCGGCGATGTGGATCGGCATGCCGGTCTCGCGGCGCAGCCGCTCGTCGAGGCCGCGCAGCAGGGCGCCGCCACCGGTGAGAACGATGCCGCGGTCCATTACGTCACCGGACAGTTCGGGCGGGCACTTGTCGAGGGTGGTCTTCACGGCGTCGACGATCGCGTTGACCGGTTCCTCGATCGCCTTGCGGACTTCCGCCGCCGAGATGACGACGGTCTTCGGCAGCCCCGACACGAGGTCACGGCCGCGGATCTCGGTGTGTTCGTCGGAGTCGAGGTCGTACGCGGAGCCGATCGTGATCTTGATCTGTTCGGCGGTGCGCTCACCGAGGAGGAGCGAGTACTCCTTCTTGATGTGCTGGATGATCGCGTTGTCCAGTTCGTCGCCCGCGACGCGGATGGACTGCGCCGTGACGATTCCGCCGAGCGAGATCACCGCGACCTCGGTGGTGCCGCCGCCGATGTCGACCACCATGTTGCCCGTGGCCTCGTGGACCGGGAGCCCGGAACCGATGGCCGCGGCCATGGGCTCCTCGATGATGTGCACCTGGCGGGCACCGGCCTGCGAGGAGGCCTCGATGACCGCGCGGCGCTCGACGCCGGTGATGCCGGACGGCACGCAGACGACGACGCGAGGCCGGGCGAGGTAGCGCCGCTTGTGCACCTTCAGGATGAAGTAGCGGAGCATTCGCTCGGTGATCTCGAAGTCGGCGATCACGCCGTCCTTCAGCGGGCGGACCGCCACGATGTTGCCCGGCGTGCGCCCGATCATCTTCTTGGCTTCGGCACCGACCGCGAGGATGCCGCCGGTATTGGTGTTGATCGCGACCACGGACGGCTCATTGAGCACGATCCCTCGACCCCTGACGTACACCAGCGTGTTGGCGGTCCCGAGGTCGACAGCCATGTCACGGCCGATGAACGACATTGAGTTCCCCATCAGGATTCGTCTGGCCTTCCCAAGTGGAGCGTTTGATGGCTTGTCAGGTAGGCGAGAGGTGGACGCGTGTGGCGTGGAGGCTCCATCGTAGTCTCGCCTGCACGATCACGGCGCGAGGGTCTTCGCCATTGTCAGCATGGGAGTCCCCGCCCCGCTAATGGGGACGTCCCGACGGAGGAGTGCGTTCCCCCAATCGGGCCGCATATGCAAAAGAGCGGCCCGAATTCTCGGACCGCTCCTGGTCAGTGGCGCTCCGTGACTGACGCTGCATCAGAAAACGAACTCGCCGGTCTCATGGAGCGGACACCGGGTGTCTCACGCGAGTGAGCCGGAGTCCGGAATACGAGAAGACCGGATAGCGGACCCGTTCGCCCCGTTAGGCGAAATCGGGGAAGAAAAGCTTCAGCTCGCGCGCCGCGGACTCCTCGGAGTCGGAGGCGTGGATCAGGTTCTCACGGACGATGCTGCCGAAATCGCCGCGGATCGAACCGGGGGCGGCGGCGATCGGGTCCGTCGGACCGGCCAGCTGGCGTACGCCCTCGATCACGCGCTCACCCTCGACGACCAGGGCGACCACCGGTCCCGAGGACATGAAGTCGACCAGCGGCTCGTAGAACGGCTTGCCCTTGTGCTCGCCGTAGTGCGCCTCCAGCGTCTCCTGGCTCAGGCTGCGCAGTTCGAGCGCGCTGATCGTCCAGCCGGCCTTGCGCTCGATGCGGCCGATGACCTCGCCGATCAGGCCGCGGCGAACGGTGTCGGGCTTGAGCAGGACGAGCGTGCGCTGGGTCATTCGCGGGACTCCTTGTGGGCCTGGATGTGCGGTGACGCCCGAGGTTACAGGGCGTGACCACCGCCCCGGCAGGCGGGCGGTACCGGGGCCCACGCCTCAGGACTGCGCCTGCGCCTGCGCCGCCCAGCGGGCCTTCGCCTCGTCGACCTTGCGGCCGAAGTGGACCGAGGCCCACCACAGGCCCGCGAAGCAGGCGCCGAGGAAGAACATGACCGGGACGAAGAAGCCGCTGATGATCAGGGCGATCTGCAGCGCCCAGCCGAGCTGCACGCCGCCCGGCCGCGTCACCATGCCGCACAGCAGCACGCTGAGCAGCATCGCGACACCGCTCACCGTCCACACCAGACCGGCCGACAGATCGGGGTCCTTCATGGCGACGAGCCCGGCGAAGCCGATGACGAAGAACTCGGCGAGCAGGGTCGAGGAACAGAGAATACGCACGGCGGTCAGCCCTTCCCCAGGAGCAGCCGGGCTTCCCCGACCGTGATCACGGAACCTGTGACGAGCACTCCCCCGCCCGCGTACTCGCCCTCTTCCTCGGCGAGCGTGATCGCGGCCTCGATCGCGTCGTCGAGGCGCGGCTCGACCTGGACGCGCTCGTCGCCGAAGACCTCCACCGCGATGCCCGCCAATTCGTCGGCGTCCATGGCCCGGTGGCTGGAATTCTGCGTGACGACGACCTCCGCGAAGATCGGCTCGAAGGCCTCGAGGAGCCCCCGTACGTTCTTGTCACCACTGGCGCCGACGACACCGATGAGGCGGCTGAAGTCGAAGACCTCGCCGATCGCCTCGGCGGTGACGCGGGCGCCCGCCGGGTTGTGCGCGGCGTCGAGCACGACCGTCGGCGAGCGGCGCACGATCTCCAGGCGGCCCGGCGAGGTGGCCGCGGCGAACGCGGTGCGGATGGTGTCGATGTCGAGCAGGCGCGCGTGCTGCGAGCCGATCCCGAAGAACGCCTCGACGGCGGTGAGCGCCACCGCCGCGTTGTGCGCCTGGTGCGCGCCGTGCAGCGGCAGGAAGATGTCCTCGTACTCGCCGCCGAGCCCGCGCAGCGTCATCAACTGGCCGCCGACCGCGACCTCGCGCCGGACGACGCCGAACTCCAGGCCCTCGCGGGCCACCGTCGCGTCCGTCTCCACGGCCTTCTTGAGGATCACCTGCGCCGCGTCCACCGGCTGCTGCGCCATGATCACGGAGGCGTCCTGCTTGATGATCCCGGACTTCTCGCCGGCGATCTCGCCGGGCGTCTCACCGAGCCGGTCGGTGTGGTCGAGGTCGATGGGCGTGATGACCGCGACCGATCCGTCGATCACGTTCGTCGCGTCCCAGCTGCCGCCCATGCCGACCTCGACGACCGCCACGTCCACCGGGGCGTCGGCGAAGGCCGCGTAGGCCATGCCCGTCAGCACCTCGAAGAACGAGAGCCGGTACTCCTGCTGGGCGTCGACCATCTCGATGTACGGCTTGATGTCGTCATACGTCTCGATGAAGCGCTCGTGGTCGATCGGGGCGCCGTCCAGGCTGATCCGCTCGGTGATCGACTGGACGTGCGGCGAGGTGTACCGGCCGGTGCGCAGGTCGAAGGCCGTGAGCAGGGCCTCGATCATGCGGGCCGTGGACGTCTTGCCGTTCGTGCCCGTGATGTGGATCGAGGGGTACGCCTTCTGCGGCTCGCCGAGCACGTCCATCAGCGCGGCGATGCGGTCGACCGAGGGCTCCAGCTTCGTCTCGCCCCAGCGCGTGGCGAGCTCCGCCTCCACCACCCGCAGCGCCTTCTCCACCTCGGGATCCTGCGGGCGGGCCGGGATGCCGTCACCCTGCGGCGGGGCCGACTGGGTGCGCAGGGTGCGACTGCCCGCCTCGATCACCGCGAGGTCGGGGTCGCGGGTGGTCTCTGCACCGACGATCTCTTCGAACTGGTCGGCGTCGTCGGGGTTGTCGGGGGAGCCGTGGTCGCTGCTGTCGCGCGGGGGGAGGTCACTCACGCACGCCAGTCTACGGAGGTCCACCGACAGCGCGCCCGACGCCACCCGACGTCCCGGTTCGGGACCTTCGGCCTGTCCGTTTCGGGACCTTGGTCCCTCCGGAACGACCTTCCGCCCGGCAAACTTGCTGATCATGGACATAGGCATCGATCTCGGCACCGCCAACACCCTTCTCTACGTGCGCGGTCAGGGCATCGTGCTGAACGAACCCTCGGTCGTCGCCGTGAAGGCGGGCGGCAAGTCGGGCGGGCACGGCGACGTACTCGCCGTGGGCAGCGAGGCGAAGGAGACCATCGGGCGCACGCCGGGGTCGATCACCGCGATCCGGCCGCTGCGGGACGGCGTGATCAGCGACTACGAGGCGGCCGAGGCGATGATCCGGCACTTCGTCCGCAAGGCGGTGCCCGGGCGGCGCCCCCGTACGCGCATGGTGGTGTGCGTGCCGAGCGGGGTCACGCCCGTGGAGCGGCGGGCCATCGTGCACGCGGCGGAGCGGGCCGGGGCGAAGGCCGTGCACCTGATCGAGGAGCCGATGGCGGCGGCGATCGGGGCGGGGCTCCCGGTCGCGGACCCGCGCGGGTCGATGGTGGTGGACATCGGCGGCGGCACGAGCGAGGTCGCTGTCATCTCGCTGGGCGGCGTGGTCACTTCGCAGTCGCTGCGGGTCGGCGGCGACCGGTTCGACGAGGCGATCACGGACTACGTGCGCAAGCAGCACGGGCTGCTGATCGGCGAGCGCACGGCCGAGGACATCAAGGTCGCGATCGGTTCGGCGTGGCCGGTGCCGGGCGAGGACGCGTTCGAGATGCGGGCGTTCACGGTGCGGGGGCGGGAGAAGGTGGTGGGCCTGCCGAAGACGGTCGAGCTGACGGTGCGCGAGGTGCGGGCCGCGCTGGACGAGCCGGTGGAGTCGGTCATCGCCGCGGTGAAGGCGACGCTGGAGGAGTGTCCGCCGGAGCTGTCGGGGGACGTGATGGAGCACGGGATCGTGCTGACGGGCGGGGGCGCGCTGCTGCCGGGTCTTGATCTGAGGATCGCCTCCGGCACGGGGATCCCGGTGTTCGTCGCGGACGACCCGCTGGACAGCGTGGCGCTGGGGTGCGGGAAGTGTGTGGAGGACTTCGACGGGTTGCAGCGCATGATGGCGGCGTAAGCCGTCCTTGGGGCCTGGTTCGTTCGGCGGGTTCTGTTCCGCTGTGGTTTGCGCAGTTCCCCGCGCCCCTGGGCACTACGTCCTTGCCGGGAAGGTTGCCTCGACCTCGTAGGTGGCTGAGCCTGTGCGGCCCGCGCTGAACGTGCCGCCCAAGGACAGGACTCGCTCCGCCATGCCCGCCGTGCCGGTGCCCGCCGAGACCGGGGGGACGTCGGGGGCGGTCGTCGGGAGGGGGTTGGTCACGGTGACGTGGAGGCGGTTGGCTGCCACGGTCACCGTTACCGTCACCGGTCGGCCCGGTGCGTGCTTCGCGGCGTTCGTGAGGCACTCCTGGACGACGCGGTAGACCGCGGCCTGGCGCAGCGGGGACTGGGCGAGGGCGGCGGCGTCCACTTCGACGGCGACCTCGTTGCCGGCCGCCGCGCTCTCCTCGGCGAGCCGGGGCAGCGCGTCGAGGCCGGGGGTGGGGGCGCCGCCTCCGCTGCCGCGGCGCACGACGATCTCGTTGAGTAGCAGGTGCGCCCGCCGCGCCGTCTCGGACAGCTCGTCGAAGTCCGTCTCCCAGCGCTCGCCGCGGGCCCGCCGCGACAGCACCTCCGCCCGCACCGACAGCATCGTCAGCTCGCGCCCCACGAAGTCGTGCACGTCGCCCGCGACGTCGGAGCGCTCCTGCTGCACGGCCTGGAGCAGCGCGGTCTCGGCGCCCTTGGCCTCCAGGGCACGGACGAGGTCGATACGGCGCGCGGCGATGCCGACGCCGGTGGCGAGCACCCCTATGGGCACGGCGAGGGCGAGGAACTGGCTCACGCTCTCGCCGCCCCGGTACGCGGGCCATTCGAAGAGCGCGAACGCGGCACAGGCCCAGACGAGGTAGCCGCAACAGGCGAGGATGCCGGAGTTCCGGCCCCGGTAGCGGGCCACGGAGTACAGGGCGAACTGGATCAGCGTCACATCGTGCAGCCAGCCGAGGAAGACCATCCCGACGACGAACGACAGCCAGGGCCCCCACGGCTCGCGCCTGCGCAGCAGCAGCGTCGCGGCGCCGAGGGCGAGCACGAGCGTGGCGGACGTCCCGTTGAGCGCGTTGTCCGCCCTGGCCAGGCCGGGGATGTCCAGGCCCATCAGGGCGAAGCAGCCGGCGGCCGTGACGAGGTCGACGGCGTGCGGGGTACCGCGCCAGCGCTCCAGGCGCGACCAGAGGCGACCGAGGCGGCGGCCCGCGACGGCCGTCGCCGCCCCGCTCGTCGCCAGCCCGTCGGCCTCGTCGTGCATGGAGCCCCTTCTCCCCGCGTCTGCGCCCGGTACGTTCCCTTTCTTACCTTGATCCGGCGCGCCGGGCAGCACGAAGGCCCCGGACCCGAGCACGGGTTCCGGGGCCTTCGTGGACCGCTGGTCAGGCCTGCGGCAGCCGGTCCAACTGGGCCTGGATCCGGGCGATGTCCTCGTCCGCCTTGGCGAGCCGCCCCTTGATCTTGTCGACCACGTGGTCCGGGGCCTTGGCGAGGAACGCCTCGTTGCCCAGCTTGCCCTCGGACTGTGCCTTGTCCTTCTCGGCGGCGGCGAGGTCCTTGGCGAGGCGCTTGCGCTCGGCGGCCACGTCGATCGCGCCGGACAGGTCGAGCGCCACCTCGGCGCCCGCGACCGGCAGCGTGGCGGTGGCCGTGAAGCCCTCGCCCTCCGGCTGCAGCTTGAGCAGCTGGCGGATCGCCGGCTCGTGCGCGGCGAGCGCGGTGCCGTCCAGGGTGAGGCGGGCCGGGACGCGCTGGCCCGCCTTGAGTCCCTGGTCGCCCTTGAAGCGGCGGACCTCGGTGACGACCTGCTGGAGCGTCGCGATCTCCTGCTCGGCGGCATCGTCGCGGAAGCCGCTGTCCGTGGGCCAGTCGGCGATGACGACGGACTCGCCGCCCGTGAGCGTCGTCCACAGCGTCTCGGTGACGAACGGGACGACCGGGTGGAGCAGCCGCAGCATGACGTCAAGGACCTCGCCGAGGACCCGTCCCGACACCTTGGCCGGCTCGCCGCCCGCCATGAACGTCGTCTTCGACAGCTCGACGTACCAGTCGAAGACCTCGTCCCACGCGAAGTGGTAGAGCGCGTCGGAGAGCTTCGCGAACTGGTAGTCGTCGTAGAACGCGTCGACCTCGGCCACCGTCTTGTTCAGCCGCGACAGGATCCAGCGGTCCGTCGCCGTCATCTCGGACGGCTCCGGCAGCGGGCCCTCGACGGTCGCGCCGTTCATGAGCGCGAAGCGCGTCGCGTTCCAGATCTTGTTGGCGAAGTTGCGGGACGCCTGGACCCAGTCCTCGCCGATCGGGACGTCGATGCCGGGGTTGGCGCCGCGGGCGAGCGTGAACCGCAGCGCGTCGGAGCCGTAGGTGTCCATCCAGTCCAGCGGGTTGACCGCGTTGCCGAACGACTTCGACATCTTCTTGCCGTGCTCGTCACGGACCATGCCGTGGAACGCGATGGTCTTGAAGGGGACCTCGCCGTCCATCGCGTACAGGCCGAACATCATCATCCGGGCGACCCAGAAGAACATCAGGTCGTAGCCGGTGACCAGGGCCGAGTTCGGATAGAACTTGGCGAGGTCCTCGGTCTGCTCGGGCCAGCCCAGCGTCGAGAAGGGCCACAGGCCGGACGAGAACCAGGTGTCCAGGACGTCGGTGTCCTGGTGCCAGCCCTCGCCGCTCGGCGGCTGCTCGTCGGGGCCGACGCACACGATCTCGCCGTCCGGGCCGTGCCAGACGGGGATGCGGTGGCCCCACCACAGCTGGCGCGAGATGCACCAGTCGTTGAGGTTGTCGACCCAGTCGAAGTAGCGCTGCGACAGGTCGGCGGGGTGGATGTTCACCCGGCCGTCGCGGACCGCGTCGCCCGCGGCCTTGGCGAGCGTCTCGACCTTCACCCACCACTGCAGCGAGAGCCGCGGCTCCAGCGTCGTCTTGCACCGCGAGCAGTGCCCGACCGAGTGCACGTACGGCCGCTTCTCGGCGACGATCCGGCCCTCGGCGCGCAGCGCGGCGACGATCGCGGAGCGCGCCTCGAAACGGTCGAGACCCTCGAAGGGGCCGTGGGCGGTGATGATGCCGCGCTCGTCCAGGACCTCGATCGCCTCGAGGTCGTGGCGCTGGCCGATCGCGAAGTCGTTCGGGTCGTGCGCGGGGGTGACCTTGACGGCGCCGGTGCCGAACTCCGGGTCGACGTGCGTGTCCGCGACGACGGGGATCGTGCGCCCGGTCAGCGGCAGCTTGATCCGCTTGCCGATCAGGTGCGCGTACCGCTCGTCGTCCGGGTGGACGGCGACCGCGGTGTCGCCCAGCATCGTCTCGGCGCGGGTGGTCGCGACGACGATGGTGTCCTCGCCCTCGCCGTACTTCATGGAGACGAGCTCGCCGTCGTCGTCCTGGTAGTCCACCTCGATGTCCGAGATGGCCGTCAGGCAGCGCGGGCACCAGTTGCTGATGCGCTCGGCGCGGTAGATCAGGCCGTCGTCGAACATCTTCTTGAAGACGGTCTGGACCGCGCGGGACAGCCCTTCGTCCATCGTGAAGCGGTCGCGGCTCCAGGCCACACCGTTGCCCAGGCGGCGCATCTGACCGGCGATCTGGCCGCCGGACTCGTCCTTCCACTGCCAGACCCGCTCGACGAACGCCTCACGGCCCAGGTCGTGCCGGGACAGGCCCTCCTTGGCGAGCTCGCGCTCCACCACGTTCTGCGTGGCGATGCCGGCGTGGTCCATGCCCGGCTGCCACAGCGTCTCGTAACCCTGCATGCGCTTACGGCGGGTGAGGGCGTCGATCAGCGTGTGCTCGAAGGCGTGCCCCAGGTGCAGGGAGCCCGTGACGTTCGGCGGCGGGATGACGATCGTGTACGGAGGCTTCTCGCTCTTGGGATCGACATCGAAGTAACCGCGCTCTA
Source organism: Streptomyces endophyticus (assembly GCF_035798155.1). Taxonomy (NCBI): domain Bacteria; kingdom Bacillati; phylum Actinomycetota; class Actinomycetes; order Kitasatosporales; family Streptomycetaceae; genus Streptomyces; species Streptomyces endophyticus. Next base: position 20,738 of record NZ_JAOZYC010000175.1, read on the forward strand.
CCCAGCGCTCGTACAGCGGCCCCTCTACTTCGGCCGGCGCGTACTGGGTCGGCAGTTCGGAGGTGGGCGCTGGCGTCTGCTGCTGAGAGTTCTCGGTCACCGGGCCAGTTTAGAGGGGTTACAAGCTCGTACTGAAACCGAATCCGGTGGAACGGATCGCACCCACGTACGCCAGGATGTCGGCAGCACATAAGCAACGGGAGGGAATGCCAGTAATGAGCCACAACCAGCCGGGACCGTACGGGAACCAGCCGCCCCAGCAGCCGGGCCCGTACGGACAGCAGCCCCGGCAGCCGGGCCCCTACGGCCAGCCGCAGCAGCCGGGTCCGTACGGCCAGCCGCCGCAGGCGCCCCAGCCCGGTTACGGTTACCCGCAGCAGCCGCCTCAGCAGGCGCCCCAGGGCGTTCCGCCCCAGCAGCCGCCGGGTCCGTACGGACAGCCGCCGCAGCAGGCGCCCGGCGGTTACGGCCAGCCCCAGCAGCCGGGCCCGTACGGTCAGCCGCAGCAGGCTCCGTACGGCCAGTACCCGCCGCAGCCGCCCACCGGCGGGGGCGGCAACAAGAAGATGCTGGGCATCGTCATCGGCGCGGTCGCCGTGGTGGCGGCGCTCGCGGTGGGGGGCTACTTCATCTTCGGTGGCGGCGGCAGTGGCAGCGGCGGCTCGTCCGTGGCGGACGACGGCGCGCACAAGCTGACGACGCCGGCCACGGTCCTCGGCGAGTACCAGAAGAGCAGCTCGAACACCTCCAGCAGCGGCACCTTCACCGAGAACGACGTGCAAGAAGCCGAGAAGTGGGGCGTGACCGACCCCAAGGCGGTGAACGCCAGCTACAAGGCGGGCTCCGGCACCTCGGTCAAGGCGATCAACTTCGGTGGTGTCTACGGCAAGATCGAGGACCCGGAGAAGGTCGTCGACTCGATGTTCACCGAGATGCAGAAGAAGTCGGAGGAGGAGGCGGGCGGCGCGAGCGGCGCCAAGGTCTCCTTCGAGGGCTCGCCCCAGAAGTTCGAGCCGGCCGGCTTCAAGAACGGCGTCATCAAGTGCCAGAACGCCAAGTACGCGATGCCCGGCGGCAGTTCGTCCACCGCGGGCGTGCCGTCGAGCTTCAAGATGCCGATGTGCATCTGGGGTGACCACAGCACGGTCACGTACATCGTGTTCTCCGACAGCGGCGCCATCATCTCGAAGAAGGAGCAGCCGCTGAGCGAGGCGGCCGACACGACGGCGAAGCTGCGCGAAGAGGTGCGCGTCAAGTCCTGACGGTCAGCAGCTTCATGAGAAGGGCCCCGGTCGGAGATCCGACCGGGGCCCTTCTCATGCCGACTGGCGTTCCGCTACGCCGACTTCTGCTCGCCGCTGCCACCGCCGCGGGCGTCCCGCGGGATCAGCGTCGGGTTCACGTTCGAGTGAACGGCTTCCGCGGTGATGACGACGCGGGCCACGTCCTTGCGGGACGGGACCTCGTACATCACCGACTGGAGGACCTCCTCCATGATGGCGCGCAGTCCTCGCGCGCCGGTGCGGCGCAGGATCGCCTGGTCGGCGATGGCCTCAAGCGCCTCGCGCTCGAAGTCCAGCTCCACACCGTCGAGTTCGAAGAGCCGCTCGTACTGCTTGACCAGAGCGTTCTTCGGCTCGACGAGGATCTGGAGCAGCGCCTCACGGTCGAGGTTCTGGACCGCGGTGATGACCGGGAGCCTGCCGATGAACTCCGGGATCATCCCGAACTTCACCAGGTCCTCCGGCATGACCTCCTGGAACTGGTCCTTCTCCTCCAGCTCGCGCTTGGAGTGCAGGGTCGCGCCGAAGCCGATGCCCTTGGCGCCCGCCCGCGACTCGATGATCTTCTCCAGACCGGCGAACGCGCCGCCCACGATGAACAGCACGTTCGTCGTGTCGATCTGGATGAACTCCTGGTGCGGGTGCTTGCGGCCGCCCTGCGGCGGAACCGAGGCGCTGGTGCCCTCAAGGATCTTGAGGAGCGCCTGCTGTACGCCCTCACCGCTCACATCGCGCGTGATCGACGGGTTCTCCGACTTGCGGGCGACCTTGTCGATCTCGTCGATGTAGATGATCCCGGTCTCGGCCTTCTTGACGTCGTAGTCGGCCGCCTGGATCAGCTTCAGCAGAATGTTCTCGACGTCCTCGCCGACGTACCCCGCCTCCGTCAGCGCCGTCGCGTCGGCGATGGCGAACGGGACGTTGAGCATGCGCGCCAGTGTCTGTGCGAGGAGCGTCTTCCCGGAACCGGTCGGGCCGAGGAGAAGGATGTTGGACTTCGCGAGTTCGATCGCGTCGTCCCGCCCGTTCGCCCCGCCGTTCTCGCCGGCCTGGACGCGCTTGTAGTGGTTGTACACCGCGACGGACAGGGCCTTCTTGGCGGCTTCCTGTCCTACGACGTAGCTCTCGAGGAACTCGTAGATCTCGCGCGGCTTGGGCAGTTCCTCCCAGCGCACTTCGCTCGTCTCAGCGAGCTCTTCCTCGATGATCTCGTTGCAGAGGTCGATGCACTCGTCGCAGATGTATACACCGGGGCCTGCGATGAGCTTCTTGACCTGCTTCTGGCTCTTTCCGCAGAACGAGCACTTGAGCAGATCGCCGCCGTCACCGATGCGTGCCACGAGGTGCTTCCCCTTCGCCTGGGAGACGCTCGCGTAAGCGGCTCCTGGTGCCTGTATCCGACGGTACCTTGCCGGGCCCCCCGTTCGGGCCCCCCTTGGCACGGTTCACTTTGACGTGAACCGTGCCGAGGGGACGGCAGACGATACAGCGCTGACTACGCGATCGCCTCGTTGTTCATCTTGCGCGTCGAGACGACCTGGTCGACCAGACCGTACGCGAGCGCGTCCTCGGCCGTGAGGATCTTGTCGCGCTCGATGTCGTCGCGGATCTTCTCGATCGGCGTCGTCGAGTGCTTGGCCAGCATGTCTTCCAGCTGTGCACGCATGCGCATGATCTCGTTGGCCGCGATCTCCAGGTCGGAGAGCTGCTCACGGCCGGTGCCGCCGGAGGGCTGGTGGATCAGCACGCGCGCGTTGGTCAGCGCCATGCGCTTGCCCGGGGTGCCGGCGGCCAGCAGGACGGCGGCCGCGGAGGCGGCCTGGCCCATGCAGACCGTCTGGATGTCCGGCTTCACGAACTGCATCGTGTCGTAGATGGCCGTGAGGGCCGTGAACGAGCCACCGGGGCTGTTGATGTAGATGGAGATGTCGCGGTCCGGGTCCATCGACTCCAGGCACAGCAGCTGCGCCATGACGTCGTTGGCCGACGCGTCGTCGATCTGCACGCCGAGGAAGATGATGCGCTCCTCGAAGAGCTTCGCGTAGGGGTCGTACTCACGCACACCCTGCGAGGTGCGCTCGACGAAGCGCGGCACCACGTAGCGGTTGTCGACCTGCGGACCCGTGTACAGGCCGCTGCCGGGGAAGTTGTTCATCGTCGGTGTTCCGTCCTGGTGAGGGGGGCTGGGGTGGCTGTTCCGGCGTGATCGCGAGGATCAGGCGCCGGTGCCGCCGCCGCCCGGAACGCCCGTAGCGGCAGTGATGATCTCGTCGATGAGGCCGTACTCCTTGGCCTCGTCGGTGGTGAACCAGCGGTCGCGGTCACCGTCACGGATGATCGTCTCGACGCTCTGGCCCGAGTGGCGCGCGGTGATCTCGGCCATGCGCTTCTTCGTGCGCAGCAGGTACTCGGCCTGGATCTTCACGTCCGACGCGGTACCACCGATGCCGGCGGAGCCCTGGTGCATCAGGATGTCGGTGTGCGGCAGCGCGAAGCGCTTGCCCGCCGCGCCGCCGGTCAGCAGGAACTGGCCCATGGAGGCGGCCATGCCCATGCCGATCGTGACGACGTCGTTCGGGATGTACTGCATGGTGTCGTAGATCGCCATGCCGGCCGTCACCGAGCCGCCGGGGCTGTTGATGTACAGGAAGATGTCCTTGTCCGGGTCGGCGGCAAGGAGCAGCATCTGCGCGGTGATCTTGTTCGCGATGTCGTCGTCGACCTGCTGGCCGAGGAAGACGATGCGCTCGCCGAGCAGCCGGTTGTAGACATGGTCGCCGAGGCCACCACCGATGGACGGCTCGCCTGCGGCGGAAGGCATCAGATTCGTCACGGATCCACCTGCTCGTCTCTGACGGCTACGCGCCGTCTTGCGTCTTTAGCTGGGGCCGGGGGCCGTGCTCGGACTCCCCTGCCCTCCTCTTCATGGACCCTAACGCGCGGCCCCCTCCGGGGAATCCCGCGGAAGGAACTGTTCGCTGTGAGCGCAGGTACGGGGCCCCGTAAGGGGTGCGGGGAACTGCGCCGTCCCCGCACCCCTTACGGGGCACTGAGGCCCCCGGAACCATGGCGGTTCCGGGGGCCTCAGTCACACGTTCCTGAGCGGAGCGGTTACGCCTTGTCCTGCTCCTCGGCGGAGTCGGTGGACTCGGCGGCGGCCTCGGGGGCCTCCTCCGTCTCCTCCTCGTCGTCCTCAAGGTCGACGATCTCGCCGTTGGTGTCCTTGACGGTGGCGGACTCGACGACCACGGCAAGGGCCTTTCCGCGGGCGACCTCGCCGACCAGCATCGGGACCTGGCCACCCTCGACGACGGCCTGGGCGAACTGGTCGGGGGACATGCCGGAGGAGGCGGCGCGGCGCATGAGGTGCTCGGTGAGCTCCTCCTGGCTGACGTTCAGCTTCTCCTTGTTGACGAGCTCGTCGAGGACGAACTGCGTCTTGATGCCCTTGACGGCCTGCTCGCTCGTCTCGGCGTCGAACTCCTCGACCGTCTTGCCCTGGATCTCGAGGAACTTCTCGAGGTTCAGGCCCATCTGGGCGAGCTGGTGGTTCTCGAGGTTGTGCTTGCGGGTCTGGACCTCGTCCTCGAGCAGCTTCTCCGGGACGGGGACCTCGACCAGCTCGAGCAGCTTCTCCAGGACGCGCTCCTGCGCCTGCGTGGCCTGGTCGTTCAGCTTCTGGTTCTCGAGGCGCTTGCGGCTGTCGGCCTTCAGCTCGTCGAGGGTGTCGAACTCGGAGGCGAGCTGCGCGAACTCGTCGTCCAGCTCCGGCAGTTCACGCTTGGCGACCTGGCTCACCTTGACGGTGACCTCGGCGTCCTTGCCCTCGGCGGAGCCGCCCTTGAGCTCGGAGGTGAAGGTGGCCTCGCCACCGGCCTCCAGGCCCGTGACGGCGTCGTCGATGCCGTCGAGGAGCTCGCCCGAGCCGATGGTGTACGAGACACCGGAGGCGACGCCGTCCTCGAGGATCTCGCCCTCGACCTTGGCCTCCAGGTCGATGGTCACGACGTCGCCGTCCTCGGCGGCGCGCTCGACCGGCGCGGTGGAGGCGAAGCGGTCGCGCAGCTGCTCGACGGCCTTGTCGATGTCCTCTTCGGTGACCTCAGTGGCGTCGACCTCGACCTCGATGCCGGAGTAGTCCGGGATCTCGATCGTCGGGCGTACATCAACCTCAGCGGTGAAGTTCAGCGTCTCGCCGTCCTTCAGGTCCGTGATGTCGACCTCGGGCTGGCCGAGGACGTTCAGCTCCGCTTCATTGACGGCCTCGGTGTAGAACTTCGGGAGCGCGTCGTTGACAGCCTCTTCGAGAACCGCACCGCGGCCGAAGCGCTGGTCGATGACGCGGGCCGGGATCTTGCCCTTGCGGAAGCCCTTCACCGTGACCTGCTGGTTGATCTTCTTGTACGCCGCGTCGAGGCTGTCCTTGAGCTCCTCGAAGGGCACCTCAATGCTGAGCCGAACCCGGGTCGGGTTCAGGGTCTCGACGGCGCTCTTCACGGTGGGTCTCCTTGGGGGCTGACTTCTGGGATCGTGCCCGGCTTAAGAGACACACGGGCATGCAGCTTGCATAGTAACGGCACGCCGCTGCGGACCCACAATGCGATCTTGGAGAACCCGGGGCGGCCCGCCCTGTTCCTTGACGGCCACTCTCCGAACGCTGGTCGGGGTGGCGGGATTTGAACCCACGGCCTTCCGCTCCCAAAGCGGACGCGCTACCAAGCTGCGCCACACCCCGTCGGTGCGACACGTAGGGTACATGCCCGCAGGCAGTGCGGCTCCCGCGCTGCGGGCCACCGGAAAGAGGGTGTGCACTCGGCGCCCCCGACCCGCTACGATGCCTGCGTACCGCGGTCAGCGACCTGCGGTGCAGCCGTGCGGGCGTAGCTCAATGGTAGAGCCCTAGTCTTCCAAACTAGCTACGCGGGTTCGATTCCCGTCGCCCGCTCTTGTGAAAAGCCTCCGGCCCGGTCCACTCCTCGTGGATCGGGCCGGAGGCTTTTTCGCGGGCCTCAGCCGGGCGTCCTGGCCGCTGCTTCAGAAATGGATCGCGCTGACGCTGTCCGCGACCGAGTTGAGGAAGTTGTTGATCGCAGGCGCCATTCCGGTCGATGCGAGGAAGAAGCCGAAGAGCACCGCGACTATGGCGGGTCCCGCCTTGATCGAGCCGCCGCGCATGAGGACGACAAGGACGATCGCCAACAACAGCACCACTGACAGCGAAATGGCCACACTGATCACACCCTAGGTCGGTCCGCTCTCCCGGCCCGAGGGGTGCAGCCCCACCCCCCGCCAGAACCATCGTGCCACCAACCCGGCGCCTCTATGCGGCCCGTGACGCATCGTCGGCCACGTACCGGCGGGTTTCGGCTTGATCGTTTCTATCGTCCCGGCCGCCCCGCGCGCCCACCGCCTGCGCGGCCTGCAGGCTTTCTCTCAGTTTCCCCTTGGTTCGCACACAGGAAAATCAAGGAAATGCGATGTCCAATTACTGACCAAGCCGTATGGGACGAATCGGTCATTTCACCAAGGGCAGGCAAATCGGCGGGGCACAACCGCACAAACTCCATGTCGAGTTCTGCGCAAACGGGGTACCTGTAAACGCCAAGGAGGAATCGAGTTGAGGGTTTTACGAAATCACAGGGGCCCCACTAAGGTGCCTCAGATGTTCCACGCTGCCATCATCCCCACTGGCGCAGTGCGGCCCCCCACGATCTCCCCGAGTTCCTGGCGGGAGGGCCCGTGACCAACTCGCTGTACCCGCAGGGCTCGCACCGCACCCCGCTGCCACCGACCGCTCGGCCCCCGGCGGACGTCGCCCCCCAGCAGAAACCGGCCCCCGCTCCGGCCGACACCAGCCCCAAGCCCAAGCAGCGCGACGCGTTCTTCGACAACGCCAAATACCTGGCCATCGTCTTTGTCGCGATGGGCCACTCCTGGGAACCCCTGACGGACGGCAGCCGTACCGCCGAAGCGCTGTACGAGATCGTCTACACGTTCCACATGCCGGCGTTCATCATCATCTCCGGCTATTTCTCGCGCAGCTTCGACATGCGGCCCGACCGGCTGCGGCGCCTCATCACCGGCGTCGCCGTGCCATACGTGATCTTCGAAGTCGCGTACAGCATCTTCAAGAAGTACGCGGACAACGACCCCACGCATCCGATCAGCCTGCTCGACCCATGGTTTCTGACCTGGTTCCTCGTCGCGCTGTTCATCTGGCGGCTGACCACGCCGCTGTGGAAGATCGTCCGCTGGCCGATCCCGCTCTCCATCGCGATCGCCGTGCTCGCGTCGGTCTCCCCCGACATCGGCGACGACCTGGACCTGCAGCGCGTCCTGCAGTTCCTGCCGTTCTTCGTACTCGGCCTGTTCCTGAAGCCCGAGCACTTCCAGCTCGTGCGGCGGCGCGAGGTGCGGATCCTGTCCGTGCCGATCGCGGCGTGCGCCTTCCTGCTCGCCTACTGGGCGGCTCCGCGCATGACGTCGGTGTGGTTCTACCACCGCGACAGCGCGCAGGAGCTGGGCGTCCCGTGGTGGGTCGGCGTCGTCATGACCCTCGCCCTGTTCGGCTGCTCGATCGTGCTCACCGCGTGCTTCTTCGCGTGGGTGCCGGGTCGCAGGACGTGGTTCACGGTGCTCGGCGCTGGGACGCTGTACGGCTATCTGCTGCACGGGTTCCTGGCGAAGGGTTCCCGGTTCTGGGGCTGGTTCGACGCGGACTGGATCCACACCCCGTACGGCCAGGTCATCGTCACGATCATCGCGGGCGCGGTCGTCACCGCCCTGTGTACGCCACCGGTGCAACGGGCCTTCCGCTTCGCCATGGAGCCGAAGATGCCGTGGGCGTTCAAGAAGGACGCCACCGAGACGGCGCGGGCCAGGCAGCGCGCCTGACCGGTTCGGGTGAGGGTGGGAGCGGGCACCCACCCGCCCTTACCCGAACCACGAGGAGCCCGGCCTCATGCAGATCGATCTGGCGGGACGCACCGCCCTGGTCACCGGATCCACCCAGGGCATCGGCGCCGCCATCGCGACGGGCCTGGCCCGCTCCGGGGCCCGCGTCGGCGTCAACGGCCGGACACGGGAGCGCGTCGACGAGGCCGTGTCCCGCATCCGCGCCGACGCACCCGGCGCGGACCTGGTGCCGGTCGCGGCCGACGTCACCACGGAGGACGGCCTGCGGGACGCCGCCGAGGCGCTCCCCCACATCGACATCCTGGTCAACAACCTGGGAATCTTCGGCTCCGCCGACCCGCTGGAGATCACCGACGCGGAGTGGCGCCGCTACTTCGAGGTCAACGTGCTGGCCGCGGTCCGGCTCATCCGCCACTATCTGCCCGGCATGACCGAGCGCGGCTGGGGGCGGATCCAGAACATCGCCAGCGACTCGGCCGTGGTGATCCCCGCCGAGATGATCCACTACGGGATGTCCAAGACGGCACTGCTCGCGGTGACCCGCGGCTTCGCGAAACAGGCCGCCGGCAGCGGCGTGACCGTCAACTCCGTGATCGCGGGTCCCACCCACACGGGTGGTGTGGAGGACTTCGTCTACGAACTGGTCGACCGCGACCTGCCCTGGGACGAGGCGCAAAGGGCCTTTATGCGCGAGCACCGCCCGCAGTCCCTGCTGCAACGGCTCATCGAGCCCGAGGAGATCGCGAACATGGTGGTCTACCTGGCCTCCGACCTGTCGAGCGCCACGACAGGCGGCGCCCTGCGGGTGGACGGCGGCTACGTGGACTCGATCCTGCCGTAGGGCCTTTAGTAGGGCCTTTACGGCCGTAAAAAGCTCAGCCGATCCCCAGCAGCGCGCGCATCGTCGCGTACTTCCGGGTCAGTCGATCCCGGGTCGGCCCGTCGAGAACGGCGAGGCGGCCCGGGTCCGCGTTGTGGTCCATATCCGCCTCCTTGACCAGGCGGGCGCCGGGGGTCGCGAGGATGCGTCGTGCGTACGCCTCCGGGGGCTCGCCCCGGCGCTTGGTCAGGGCGCCGACGACCGCCTTCGTCCTCGCCGGGAGCGGGGCCGCGTCCAGCCACTCCTGTGTGAGCGCGTCGTCCTCGATCGCGTCGTGCAGCCAGGCCGCGGCGATCTGGGCGTCGTCGCCTCCCCTGGCGCGGGTGCCTTCGGCCACGGCCGCCAGATGCTCCGCGTACGGGCGGCCCGCCTTGTCCTTCTGGCCTTGGTGGGCCTGGCGCGCGAGGGCCTCGACTTCCGTCAGCGTGAGCATGCCGCCGACCTTCTCACGGAGCTCCGGACTCGGCCTCCAGGTCCTTTGGTAAGCTAAGTATTGACGTTTTCTTGACGCTCTCTTGACCAAAGCCTCTAGTCAGTCCTGACGACCGGGCTTCAAGACCAAGGAGGAACGGGCCCATCGGACACGCGGACACCTTGATCGCCATGGGCGGCGCCTTTCTCGCGGCAGCCGTCCTCGCCCGCCTGGGAGGGCGGATAGGCCTCCCCACCATTCCCCTGTTCATCCTGGCCGGGATCCTGCTCGGCCCCCACACGCCGGGCGTCGTGCTGCTCTCCGACCCGCACGACCTGGAGATGCTCTCCGCGCTCGGCCTCGTACTTCTGCTCTTCTATCTCGGCCTCGAGTTCCACATGGACGACCTGAAGACGGGCGGCCGCAAGATGGCCGTCGCCGGAGGGACGTACCTCGCTCTGAACGTCGGCGCCGGCCTCGGTTTCGGATTCGCCCTCGGCTGGGGCACATCCGAAGCTCTGGTCCTCGCCGGGGTGCTCGGCATCTCGTCGTCCGCGATCGTCACGAAGGTCCTTGTCGACACCGGCCGGCTCGGGAACCCCGAGACCAAGCCGATCCTCGGGATCATCGTGGTCGAGGACATCTTCCTCGCCCTGTATCTGGCCGCCCTGCAACCGATCCTGTCCGGCGCCGACTCGCTGTCGGCCGCCGTGCTCGACGGCGGCAAGGCCTTCGGGTTCCTGCTGCTGCTCGCCCTCGCGGCGCGCTTCGGCACGCGGATCGTCGGCATGCTCTTCAACACCAAGGACGACGAACTCCTCGTCATCTCCTTCCTCGGTGCCGCGGTGTTCGTGGCCGGGGTCTCCGAGTGGTTCGGGGTCGCCGACGCCATCGGGGCGTTCATGGTCGGCCTGATGCTCGGCTCGACCGCCTCCGGTGAGCGGATCCGCACGCTGGTGCACCCGCTGCGGGACGCCTTCGGGGCGATCTTCTTCTTCGGGTTCGGGCTCTCCATCGACCCCGGTGACCTGCCGAGCGTGGTGTGGCCCGTGCTCGCCGCGGTCGCGTTGACGCTCGTCATGAACGTCCTCGCGGGGATCGGCGGGGCGAAGATCTACGGGTTCGGGGCCGGGCCCGCGGCGAACATCTCGACCACCTTGCTGGCGCGCGGCGAGTTCGCGCTGATCCTCGCCACGATGGCCGCGGGCGCGGGGCTCGACGAACGCCTCTCGCCGTTCATCGCGGGATACGTGCTGCTGCTCGCGGTCCTCGGGCCGATGGCCGCGGGCCGGTCCGAGTGGCTGGCCAGGATCCTGCCGATCAAGGAGCGGGCGCCGGTGCTCGATGAGCCACGGGTCGGCGCCGGGGTGTAGGGCCCCTCACGCGTCCCGGCAGATCAGCAGGAGCGCCCGGTCGTCGTTGACGTCCTTGGCCACCGCCTCGATGAGGTGCCAGGCCGCACCGTGGAAGCCGCCGGTCACATACCGGTCGGCTTCCCCGGTGAGGCGGTCGATGCCCTCGCTGATGTCCCGCTCGGAGGTCTCGACGAGGCCGTCCGTGAACAGCATCAGCACGTCACCGGGGCGCAGCTTCCCCTTCGTGGCGTCGAACTCGGCCCCGTCGTAGACGCCGAGGAGCGGCCCCTCGGCCGCCTTCTCCTCCCAGCGCCCGGTGCCCGCGCTGAGCTGGAGACCCGGCGGATGGCCCGCGGAGTACAGCTCGAAGTCGCCGGACTCCAGGTCGAGGACGAGGTGGATCGAGGTCGCGAAGCCCTCGTCCCAGTCCTGGCGGAGCAGATAGCCGTTGGCCGCGGGCAGGAAGGCGTGCGGCGGCAGCGAGCCGAGCAGTCCGCTGAAGGCGCCGGCGAGCAGCAGCGCCCGCGAGGCCGCGTCCATGCCCTTGCCCGACACGTCCGTGAGGACGACCTCAAGCGTGCGGCCGTTGTTCGTACGGGCCGCCACCACGAAGTCACCGGAGAACGACTGGCCACCCGCCGGGCGCAGCGCCATCTCGCGGTGCCAGCCGGGCGGCAGCTTGGGCAGCCGACTCTGCGTACGGATCCGCTCGCGCAGGTCGAAGAGCATCGTTCCGCCGCGCCGCCAGGGCACGCCGACCCGGCTGCGGAACTGGGCGATGAGCAGGCCGAAGAACCCGCAGGCCGCGACCGTGAGCACGGTGCCGGGCGTGACTCCGGCCGCGCGCTGTGTGTAGGGGCCGAGCTGGAACGACTCCACGATCAGCGCCGCGGCCGCCGCCGCGTACAGACCGAGCAGGCTGGCGGGGCGCAGCAGCAGGCCGCCCGCGACGATCGGCAGGACGAGGATGGCGGGCGCGCACCACACCGGATTGAGGATGGTGGCGAAGGCGATCACCGGGATGGTGATGAGCAGCCCGACGAGCGCGATCCAGTCCGAACCGTCCCCGCGGAAGTAGTCCACTCCGGATTTGCGCACGGCTGTGCGGACCCGGTGTACGCGCATTCTCAACCGGGCCGGGAACGTATCGGCCTCCGCGCGCTGTTCGCGCCCGCGCCGCTCTCGTCGTACCGCCATTGTTCGTGGACCCTATCCACCGGGTCAGGATCTGTGCACGGGAGGTCCCACTTGTCCCCCTTTCCGGGCACGCCGGTCAGCCCCGGTACAGCGGGTAAATTCCCTCGCCCGCCGCTGCCCGCCCTGGTAGGGATGGCGTATGGCGACCGATCTGCGCACGTTGCGGGACAGCGAGTGGGACAACTGGTACGGGAAGCTGGAGCGGGCCTTCGGCGGAGTGGCCGAGGCACCCGAGGAGCGTGGGCTCTACCGGGAGCTGACCGCCCTCGACCGCTCGCTCGGGGTCTGGGACGGGGCCGAGTGCGTGGGCACGGCGGGCGCCTTCCCGTTCCGCGTCTCGGTGCCCGGCGGGGCCTTCGTGGCCGCGGCGGGCGTGACCATGGTCAGCGTCGCCGCGACGCACCGCAGGCGCGGCATCCTGACCGGGATGATGCGCCGTCAACTCGACGACGTACGAGGGTGGGGCGAGCCCCTGGCGGTGCTCACGGCGTCCGAACCCGCGATCTACGGGCGGTTCGGCTACGGCATCGGGACCCGCAAGGCCACGGTGCGCATCGAGTCCCAGCGGGTACGCGTCGAGGCGCCCGCCGAGGCGGACCGGGTGCGGCTGCGGTACGTGGAGGTGGCGGAGGCCGCCGAGCGGTGCGAGTCGGTGTATCTGCGGACCGTGGGGACGCGGCCCGGGATGCTCGCCCGGCTGCCCGGCTGGGAGCGGCTGCCGCTGCTCGACCCGGAGCGGGACCGGGGCGGGGCGTCGCCGTTGCAGTGCGTGGTCGCCGAACTGGGCGGGGAGACCGTCGGGTTCGCGCGATTCCACGTGAAGCCGGAGTCCGCGCACGGGGTGGATTGCAGCACCGTCCTGGTGCGCGAGGTGACCGCGGTCGAGCCCGCGGCGTACGCGGCGCTGTGGCGGTTCCTGTGCGGCATCGACCTGACGGAGATCGTGGAGTGCGGCAACCTTCCGGTGGACGACCCGCTGTTCTCGCTGGTCTCCGACATCCGGCGGTGCGACGTACGGGTGCGTGACTCGATGCACGTACGACTGGTGGATGTGGGTCAGGCGCTCGAAGCGCGTACGTATCTCACGCCCGTGGACGTCGTGTTCGAGGTGGCGGACGCCTTCTGCCCCTGGAACGAGGGGCGTTGGCGGCTCGCGGGCGACGCGAAGGGTGGCGCGTCCTGCAAGCGGACCGAGGAGCCGGCCGATCTCGCCCTGTCCGTACGGGAGTTGGGCGCGGCCTACCTCGGTGACGCGTCACTGCTCGAACTGGCCGGGGCCGGGCGGGTGCGGGAGCTGCGGCCGGGGGCGCTCGCGGAGGCGTCGGTGGCGTTCGGCTCGGCCGTCGCGCCGTGGCTGCCGCACGGGTTCTAGGTCGTGTCCGCAAAGTCCCTTCGTCGCCCGAAGGGCGGCCCCGCGGCGTCTGGTGAGTGCTCTCGGCGTGCCGGGGGCAAGGCCTCGTACTGGATGTACTCGGCCTTACGCCCGGTGCGGCGAGAGCGCTTGCCAGGCGTCGCGGGGCAGGAGGGACTTTGCGGACACGGCCTAGCGGGCCGGTTGGCAGGTGGGGCACCAGAAGAGGTTGCGGGCCGCGAGTTCCGCCGTGCGGATCTCGGTGCCGCACAGGTGGCAGGGCCGGTGCGCGCGCCGGTAGACGTAGACCTCGCCGCCGTGGTCGTCGACGCGCGGGGCCCGGTTCATCGCCTCGGGGGTGTGCTCGGGGCGGACGGTGTCGATGCGGTTGGCGCGGACGCCGTCGTGCATCAGCGCCACCAAGTCGTCCCAGATCACGGCGAGTTGGGGGCGGGTGAGGTTCTTGCCGGGGGTGTACGGGTCGATGCCGTGCCGGAAGAGGACCTCGGCGCGGTAGACGTTGCCGACGCCCGCGATCACCTTCTGGTCCATGAGGAGCGCGGCGATGGTGGTGCGGCTGCGGGAGATCCGCTCGTACGCCCTGGCGGGGTCCTCGCCCTGGCGCAGCGGGTCCGGGCCGAGGCGGTCGTGTATCGCCTGCTTCTCGGCGTCCGTGATGAGCGCGCAGGTGGTGGGGCCGCGGAGGTCCGCGTAGTGGGCGTCGTTCGCCAGGCGCAGGCGGACGGTGTCCGTGGGGGGCGGGGCGGGGGGACCGCCGAAGGTGTACTTGCCGAAGAGGCCGAGGTGGATGTGGACCCAGTGCTCCGCGCCGAACAGGAGGAAGAGGTGCTTGCCGTGGGCCTCGGTGCGGGTGAGTTGCTGGCCGGTGAGGAGGGCGGCGGCGTCGGAGAACTTGCCCTGGGGGCTGGTGGCCGTGACCTTGCGGTCGGCGAATTTCTCGGCGTGGTCCTGGGCGAGCCGATGGATTGTGTGGCCTTCGGGCACGCCTCTTCCTTTCGGCCGACCGTGGTTGACGTCTCGGGGCTCTGCCCCGGACCCCGCTGCTCAATCGCCGCAGGGGCTTGAAATGCCGCGCCTCAATCGCCGGCGGGGCTTGATGAATCAAGCCCGTCCGGCGATTGAGGACAAGCCCGGAGGGGTTCAGTCCTGCTGCGGGTGGTGGGCGGGGATCGGGGGGAGGGCGCCCGACGCCTCGTAGGCCGACAGCATGTCGATGCGGCGCTGGTGGCGCTCCTCGTGGGAGTACGGCGTCGCCAGGAAGATCTCGACGAACTTCGTCGCCTCCTCCTCCGTGTGCATCCGCCCACCGATGGAGATCACGTTCGCGTTGTTGTGCTCACGGCCGAGCGCAGCGGTCTGCTCGCTCCAGGCGAGGGCCGCACGGACGCCCTTCACCTTGTTCGCGGCGATCTGCTCACCGTTGCCGGAGCCGCCGATCACGATGCCGAGGGCGTCGGGGTCCGCCGCCGTCCGCTCCGCGGCGCGGAGGCAGAACGGCGGGTAGTCGTCCTGGGCGTCGTAGATGTGGGGCCCGCAGTCGACGGGCTCGTGGCCGTGGGCCTTGAGCCATTCGACCAGGTGGTTCTTGAATTCGTAGCCGGCATGATCCGAGCCGAGGTACACGCGCATGGGTCCGAGTGTGGCACGACGCCCGCCGGGTAGCCGCCTCCGGGTGCCCGGCGGGCCGCCCGTCGTGGCCTTGACAACAATCCGGACTCAAAGCTTCCGATCGGGCCCCCCGGTGCGTTGAATGCGGACGCACGTTTACGCCCAACGTAAGGATCCGTGCATGACCACGCAGTCGCCCCCCACCACCGGGGCCTCATCCGGTACGCCGCCCACCGGCGGCGACGGTGACGGACTCAAGGCAGGGCTGAAGAACCGGCACCTGTCCATGATCGCCATCGGCGGTGTCATCGGAGCCGGTCTCTTCGTCGGATCCAGCTCCGGCATCGCGGCCGCAGGACCCGCCATCCTCATCTCGTACGCCCTCGTCGGCGCGATGGTCGTCTTCGTGATGCGGATGCTGGGCGAGATGGCCGCCGCACGGCCCTCCTCCGGCTCCTTCTCCGCCTACGCCGACCAGGCCCTGGGCCGCTGGGCCGGTTTCTCCATCGGCTGGCTGTACTGGTTCTTCTGGGTCGTGGTGCTCGCCGTGGAGGCGACGGCCGGGGCGAAGATCCTCAACGGCTGGATACCGGGCGTCCCGCAGTGGGGGTGGGCGCTGATCGTGATGGTCGTGCTCACCGTCGTGAACCTGGCGGCCGTCGGCTCGTACGGAGAGTTCGAGTTCTGGTTCGCCGGGATCAAGGTCGTCGCGATCGCGGCGTTCGTGATCGTGGGCCTGCTCGCCGTGTTCGGGCTGCTGCCGGGCTCCGACAACCCGGGGTCCGGGCTCGCGCACCTCACCGATTCCGGAGGCTTCTTCCCCAAGGGGCCGGGAGCGATCCTCACCGGTGTACTGATGGTCGTCTTCTCCTTCATGGGCTCCGAGATCGTCACGCTCGCCGCCGGTGAGTCCGAGAACCCGCAGAAGGCCGTCACCAGGGCCACGAACTCCGTGATCTGGCGCATCGGCATCTTCTACCTGGGCTCGATCTTCGTCGTGCTGACGCTGCTGCCGTGGAACGATCCGTCGATCGTCGACGAGGGGTCCTACGTGGCCGCTCTGAACGTCATCGGCATCCCGCACGCCGGGCAGGTCATGGACGTCATCGTGCTGACGGCCGTGCTGTCGTGCCTCAACTCCGGGCTCTACACCGCCTCCCGTATGGCCTTCTCGCTCGGGCAGCGCGGTGACGCGCCGAAGGCGTTCGCGAAGACCACGTCGCGTGGTGTGCCGCGGGTCGCGATCCTCGGGTCCGTCGTCTTCGGGTTCCTCGCGGTCTGGTTCAACTACCAGTGGCCGGACACCGTCTTCAACTTCCTGCTGAACTCCTCCGGAGCCGTCGCGCTGTTCGTGTGGCTGGTCATCTGTTTCACGCAGTTGAAGATGCGCGGGATGATCCTGCGGGACCAGCCGGAGAAGCTTGTCGTCAAGATGTGGCTGTTCCCGTATCTGACGTGGGCGACGATCGCGATGATCTCGTTCGTGCTTGTGTACATGTTGACGGATGACGCGGGGCGGGAGCAGGTTCTGCTTTCGCTGCTCGTTGCGGCGTTCGTTGTTGGGTTCTCGCTTGTGCGTGAGCGCGTGCAGCGGCGCGGGTGAGTGTTGCGGGGGTCCGGGGTTGACGTCTCGGGGCTCTGCCCCGGACCCCGCGCCTCAATCGCCGGCGGGGCTTGATTGGGGCGCGCTAGTGATCGTGAATGTCTCCTTCACCCGCTCGTACGTTGCCCTCGCCCGTTCCTCCACCTCCGGGCGGTACCACGTGCCCACCTGGAAGGAGCGGCTTCCGCGGTCGAAGCCGAGGAGTTCCGCGTGCCAGCGGGCGCCCTTCAGGGTGAAGAGGTACTCCCAGACCACCGCGGGGCGGCCGCGGAACGTGGTGCGGGTCAGGCGGAGCTTTTTGTAGTCCTGGCCCTGGTGGGCGGCGCGTTCGGACTTCTGCCACGTGGCCAGGAGGTCGTCCTTGGCGAGGGCCGACTGGGCGACGAGCTCCTGGGTGCCGTCCGGTGAGGTGTAGTGCACCTCGGACGCCGTCTTCACCACCCGCTCCCAGCCCTTCGGCGGCACCCACGCGTACCCCGCCTCCCGCCGCGCACCCGCCGGAAGGCTCTCGGTGGGCGGCCGGGACGTGCCCTCGACGGTGGGCGGGCGGGATGTCGTGGGTGTCGAGCCGCCCGCCTGCGGGTCGCCGTCCGGCAGCGTGAGGGCGAGGGCCACCGCGAGGCCCACGGCCAGCGCTCCCCCGGCCGCGATGAGGGCCGTCCTGCGTCGGTTCGCCGGCCGGGGCCGCGCGGGGGCGGGGGCGGGCGCCGGGCGGCGCAGGCCGATGTCGAGGGTGCGGGTTCCGGGCTGCGGTGCCTCGGGGTGCTTGGGCGGGGGCTCGGCGGGGGCCAGCGCCCCGGTCACCGTGTCGACGTCGGGGCGGTCCTGCGGCTCCTTCGCCAGCAGACCCGCGAGGAGCGGACCGAGCCGGCCCGCATCGGGCGGCAGGTGCGGCTCCTCGTAGAGGACGGCGTGCAGGGTCGCGAGGGTCGTGTCCCGGGAGAACGGCGAGCTGCCGCCGAGCGCCGCGCAGAGCGTCGCCCCGAGGGACCAGAGGTCGGACGGCGGGCCCTGCGGTCGGCCCGAGATCCGCTCCGGCGCCATGTAGTCGGGCGAGCCGACCAGCATGCCGACCATGGTGAGCGCCTTGGCGTCCTGGATCGCGGCGATGCCGAAGTCCGTGAGCATGACGCGGCGCTGTCCCACGCGCTCGATGAGTACGTTGCCGGGCTTGATGTCCCGGTGCAGCACACCGCCCGCGTGCACCTGGCGCAGCGCCCCGGCCAGGCTCAGTCCGATCCGCGCGACCTCGTCCACCGGCAGCGGCCCGTCCTCGACGAGGATCTGCTCCAGGGAGCGGCCGTCGACCAGTTCCATGACGATCCACAGGCGTTCGCCCTGGTCGACGACGTCGTAGACGCGCACCACGCCCGGGTGGTCGATGCGGGCGGTGGCACGGGCCTCGCGCAGGGTGCGCTCGCGGCGGGTGCGGGCGTCCTCGGGGTCGAGGCCGTCGATGCGCATTTCCTTGACGGCGACCCGGCGGTCGAGCATTTCGTCCACCGCGCGCCACACGCGCCCCATTCCGCCCTGGCCTATCGATTCGTCCAGGCGGTAGCGGGACGCCACCAATAACCCCTGGACGCCTCCGCTCGTATTCCCAGGCAATCGACTGCACCCCCGAAGCACAGAGAAACACAAAGTCGACACTTCCCGCCGCCCCAGCATAGTGCGGAGAAATCTTGTGGTACCTCTTCAAGTGCCGCGAATTCGGCCGCGGTTGGGGGAAGCGGAAAGACCTAGGGGGACGACGAGCATGAGTTCACGACGTCAGATCAAAATCGCCGGGTCGCTGTGCGCGGCCGCCGTGACGGCGTTCATGGTGCTGCCGGGCGCCGCGCTCGCGGACGACGGGCCTGGTCCGGGCAGCGGCGAGGGCGGAAAGCCGGTGGACGCGGCGCCCTCGGGCGTGAAGCTGACCACGGCGCTGCCGAAGAAGATCTCGGCCGACAACTCGACCGGACAGACAGAGAATCTGATCGCGAGCGTCAGCAATCAGGGCAGCAAGGGAAGCGGCCGGATATTCCTGGCCGTGGTGGGGTTCGACGGGCTCGTGGTGAAGGATGTTCCGAACTGCACCGCGATACCGGAGAACAAGCTGCCGAAGGGCTCCAACAGCGGATTCTCCTGCCCCATAGACAACCTCAGGGCGGGAAAGACTCAGTCGTACAAGGTCGCCGCGACATTCGATCTGAAAAAGACCGGGAAGATCTGTCTGCCGGTGCAGAGCGGGGACACGAAGAAGACGTTCTGGCAGCAGGGCCCGGTGCCGTTCGGCACGACGAGCCCCTCACCGAACGCGCCCGTCACACCGCTGCTGCTCGGCACGGAGAACAAGCCGGCTGCCCCCGCGGGCGACAAGGGCGACAAGGGCGGGGGCGGCGGCAACGATCAGGGGAACCTGCCGTCGACCGGTGTCGGCGATGCCGCGCTGCCGCTGGGCGCGGTCGGCGCGGCGCTGATCGCGGCCGGCGGGGCGGGCCTGTGGTGGACCCGCCGCGACAGCTCCGAAGCGCTCTAGTCGCGCACTGGCGGACTACTTGTCGGCGAGCTTCCAGGCGGTGGGCAGCGCGCCCATCGCCAGGGCCGCCTTCAGGACGTCGCCGATCAGGAACGGGGTGAGGCCCGCGGCGATCGCGGCCGTGAGGCCCATCCCGGTGGACAGGGCCAGGTACGGGACGCCGACCGCGTAGACGATGGCCTCGCCGAGCAGGAACGTTCCCGCGGTGCGCAGCATCGAGCGGTCCGCGCCGCGCCGGGCGAGCGCGCCGACCGCGGCCGAGGCCAGCATCAGACCGATGACGTAACCGAACGAGGGCATCGACATGCCCGAGCCGCCCTCGGCGAACCACGGCATGCCGGCCATGCCCGCGAGCGCGTAGACGGCGAGCGCGAGGAAGCCGCGGCGGGCACCGAGCGCGGTGCCGACGAGCAGCGCGGCGAAGGTCTGCCCGGTCACCGGCACCGGGGAACCCGGGACCGGGAGCGCGATCTGCGCGGCGATTCCGGTGAGGGCGGCGCCGCCGAGGACCAGGGCCGTGCTCTTCAGGGCAACGGCGGACTTGGTGCGGGAGGCGGGCAGGAGGTCGGCCAGGACCTTGCCCGGACGGGCGGTCGTGACAGCGGCGGTGCTCATGGGGACTCCGGTGTCTGTCGAAGGTCCAGAGGACCTTGCGGTCGGGCAGGGAGGGACTTCGTGACGCTATCCCAGGGGAGTTGGGCCGATCACGGTCGCCGGTCGACAAAGGCGCCCACGCCGTGTTGGTGGGCTCTGAACAAACAACGCCGCGTACACCCCGTACAAGGTGATGCTCGTCACTGGGAGAGTCCGTTTTGCGCGCGGAGGCGCTCGAACGGGAGACTGTAGGTTCCCGCCAAACCGCGCACGCCCGCGCGACCCGCACATCCGAGAACGGCTGAAGCCCCATGCAAGACGAACCACTCTCCGCCGGGCTGAAGCAGCGCCACCTCACGATGCTCGGCCTCGGCGGGGTCATCGGCGCGGGGCTTTTCGTCGGCTCGGGCGCCGGTATCGCGGTCGCGGGGCCCGGCATCGTCGTCTCGTACCTGATCGCGGGCACGCTCGCGATGCTGGTGATGCGGATGCTCGGCGAGATGTCCGCCGCGATGCCCGCGTCCGGTTCCTTCTCGGTGCACGCGGAGCGGGCGCTCGGCCGGTGGGCCGGGTTCAGCGCCGGCTGGCTCTACTGGTTCATGCTCGTGGTGGTGCTCGCCGTCGAGGCGACGGGCGCGGCGCAGATCGCGAACGGGTGGGTGCCGGGCGTCCCGCAGTGGGCGTGGGTGCTGCTGTTCATGGTCGTGTTCACCGTCGCCAACCTGACGGCGGTGAAGAACTTCGGCGAGTTCGAGTTCTGGTTCGCGGCCCTCAAGGTCTTCGCGATCGTCGCGTTCCTGGTGCTCGGCGCCCTCGCGATCTTCGGCCTGCTCCCCGACACGGATCCGGTCGGCCTCACCAACCTCACCGGCCGGGGCGGGTTCCTGCCGCACGGCTGGGAGGGCGTCGTCTCCGGGGTGCTCGCGGTCGTCTTCGCGTTCGGCGGCCTGGAGGTCGTCACGATCGCGGCCGCCGAGTCCGAGGACCCGGCCCGCTCGGTGGCGCGCGCGGTGCGCAGCGCGGTGTTCCGGATCCTGTTCTTCTACGTCGGGTCGATGCTGGTCATCGTGACCGTGCTGCCCTGGACGGCGCAGAAGGCGGGGATCAGCCCGTACGTCACCGTGCTCGACTCGATCGGCGTCCCGTCGGCGGCGCAGATCATGAACATCGTGGTGTTCGTGGCGCTGCTCTCCGCGCTGAACGCCAACCTCTACGGATCGTCGCGCATGATCTTCTCGCTCGCCGAGCGCGACGAGGCGCCGAAGGCGCTCCTGAAGGTGAGCGGTGGCGGGGTGCCGCGCCGCGCGGTGCTGGCCTCGGTGGCCTTCGGGTTCATCTCGGTCCTGCTCAACCTGGAGTGGCCGGACACGATCTTCCTCTACATGCTCAACTCGGTCGGCGCCGTGCTGCTGTTCGTGTGGGCGCTGATCGCCGTGTCGCAGCTGCGTCTGCGGCGGCGCATCGAGCAGGAGGCCCCTGAGCGCCTCGTGTTGAAGATGTGGGCGTTCCCCTGGCTGACGTGGGTGGCGATCGCCGCGATGGCCGCGGTCTTCGGGCTGATGCTGACCGACGAGGCGGCGCGGCCGCAGCTGATGTGGTCGACCGGGGCGACGCTGCTCGTCCTCGCGGTCGCGGGGGTACGGGAGTTGCGCGCACGGCGTGACTGAGTGGTGGCCACGTGTTCACCGAACGTCGACATGATCATTGCGGCGTGTGAGCGTCGTGTCCGTATACCGGAAACCTATTCCCTATGAGCGGGCCGCCCGCCCAGACTGTGGCAGTTTTACGTTCCGTTTACGCCAGGACCGTCACAGCTACTGAACAGGGCACACCCATGTCTCGGAACTCAGCGCAGTCCCCTGCGGAGGGGACGGACGCGCGGCCGGTCGAGCAGGCGCCGGCCGAGCCGTCGCTGTCGCACGGCCTCAAGCAGCGCCATCTTTCCATGATCGCGCTGGGCGGCGTGATCGGTGCGGGCCTCTTCGTGGGCTCCGGCACCGCGATCGCCGCCGCGGGCCCTTCGATCATCCTCGCCTACGCGATCTCCGGCGCACTTGTCATGCTCGTGATGCGCATGCTGGGCGAGATGGCGGCCGCGTACCCGGCGTCCGGCTCCTTCTCCGTGCACGCCGAGCGGGGCATCGGGCCGTGGGCCGGATTCACCGCCGGCTGGTCGTTCTGGTTCCTGCTCTGCGTGGCCGTCGGCCTGGAGGGCATCGGCGCCGCCGGCATCGTGCACGGCTGGGTGCCGGGGGTCCCGGAGTGGGCCTGGGTGGCCCTGTTCATGCTGCTGTTCACGGTCACGAACCTGTCGGCCGTGAAGAACTTCGGCGAGTTCGAGTTCTGGTTCGCCGCGCTCAAGGTCGGCGCGATCGTGCTCTTCCTCGTCATCGGCATCCTGGCCATCCTCGGCGTGCTGCCCGACGTCGACGCCCCCGGAATGTCCAACCTCACCGGCCACGGCGGCTTCATGCCGAACGGTACGGAGGGGTTGATCGTCGGCCTCCTCGCGTCCGTCTTCGCGTACGGCGGTCTGGAGACGGTGACGATCGCCGCCGCCGAGTCGGAGCACCCGGTCCAGGGCGTCGCGAAGGCCGTCCGCACCGCGATGTGGCGCATCGCGCTGTTCTACGTCGGCTCGATGGCGGTCGTCGTGGTCCTCCTGCCCTGGACCGCGAAGGAGATCCCGACCAAGGGTCCCTACGTCGCCACGCTCGACTACCTGGGTGTCCCCGGGGCCGGCCAGATCATGAACGTGGTCATCCTCGTCGCGCTGCTCTCCGCCATGAACGCCAACATCTACGGCGCCTCCCGCATGGCCAGTTCGCTGGTCGCCCGCGGCATGGGTCCGAAGGTCATCGGCAGGATCACCAACGGCGTGCCGCGCGCCGCCGTCCTGATGTCGGCGGTCTTCGGCTTCGTCTGCGTGCTGCTCAGCTACTGGCGGCCCGACGACATCTTCGCCTGGCTGCTCAACACCATCGGCGCGATCATCCTCGTCGTCTGGTTCTTCATCGCCGTCTCGCAGCTGGTGCTGCGCCGCAAGCTGGAGCGTGAGGCGCCGGAGAAGCTGGTCGTGAAGATGTGGGCGTACCCCTACCTCACGATCCTCGCGCTCGTCGGCATGATCGCCGTCTTCGCCCTGATGGCCCGCGAGCACGACACGCGGATCCAGCTGTACTTCTCGGGCGGCCTGGCGATCATCCTCGCGGCGGTCGGGTACGCCCGGCAGAAGAAGGCCGAGAAGAAGTAGCCGCACCGCGTTCAACGCAGAGGGCCCCCGGACCACTTGGTCCGGGGGCCCTTTCGTTGCGCCTGCCACTCCTGCTGTTAGCCTGCACTTGCAATAGAGTTGCAATAAGCAGTCGGAGGGCACGGAGAGACATGGCCACGTACACGCTTCCTGAGCTTCCGTACGACTACGCGGCGCTTGAGCCGGTCATCAACCCGCAGATCATCGAGCTGCACCACGACAAGCACCACGCGGCGTACGTGAAGGGCGCGAACGACACCCTGGAGCAGCTGGCCGAGGCCCGCGACAAGGAACAGTGGGGCTCCATCAACGGCCTGGAGAAGAACCTGGCCTTCCACCTCTCCGGCCACATCCTGCACAGCATCTACTGGCACAACATGACCGGTGACGGTGGCGGCGAGCCGCTGGTGGCGGACGGCGTGGGCGAGTTGGCGGACGCGCTGGCGGAGTCCTTCGGCTCCTTCGCCGGCTTCAAGGCGCAGCTGACGAAGGCCGCGGCCACCACGCAGGGCTCCGGCTGGGGCGTCCTCGCGTACGAGCCGGTGAGCGGGCGGCTCATCGTCGAGCAGATCTACGACCACCAGGGCAACGTCGGCCAGGGCTCGACCCCGATCCTCGTCTTCGACGCCTGGGAGCACGCGTTCTACCTGCAGTACAAGAACCAGAAGGTCGACTTCATCGAGGCGATGTGGCGGGTCGTCAACTGGCAGGACGTGGCCAAGCGGTACGCGGCCGCGAAGGAGCGGGCGTACAACCTGCTGCTGGTGCCGTAGCCGGCACGTGATGCGTCCCGCCTCGTGATCGTCTTCTCAACTTTCGCCGGGGCGGGCGGCTGAAAACGACAGGCCCCCGCGAGGATGTGACTCGCGGGGGCCTGTCGGTATTGCGGGTTCCGGTGGAATGTAGCTGCATGCTGAAAGCAGAGCACCACGACTGGGACTGCCCCACCTGCCACGGGATGCGGGGCTTCCGTCAGCTCAAGCCCCACGAGGCGGCACACCTGGCCTCGAAGGGCGACAGCTCGGCCGACATCAACAAGACCTGGCGCTGCGCCACCCCCGGATGCCTGTCGCTACGGCGCCACCTGTCGCCGTGGCACGGCAGCCTCCCCGACGACATCGACGGCTAGTCGAAGATCGGGCCCACCGTGCGGGTGCGCTTGATTTCGTAGAAGCCGGGGACCGAGGCGACGAGGAGTGTGCCGTCCCAGAGCTTGGCGGCCTCCTCGCCCTTGGGGGCCGGGGTGACGACCGGGCCGAAGAAGGCGATCTGCTCGCCGTTGGCGCCGGGCACCGCGATGACCGGCGTGCCGACGTCCTGGCCGACCTTGTCGATGCCCTCCTTGTGCGAGGCCCGCAGCTCCGGCTCGTACTTCGTGCCGTCCCAGTGGTCGAGGAGCGAGGCGGGCAGGCCGACCTCGTCGAGCGCGGCGGCGACGGCCTCCTTCGTGGGACCCTCGCCGCGGTTGTGGATACGGGTGCCGAGCGCCGTGTAGAGGTCACCGAGGACCTCCGCGCCGTGCTCCTGCTCCGCGGCGATGACGACGCGGACCGGGCCCCAGGCCTTGGTCTCCAGAAGCTCGCGGTACTCCTCGGGGAGGTCGTCGAGCTTGTCCTCGTTCAGCACCGCGAGGCTCATCAGGTGCCAGCGGACCTTGATGTCGCGGACCTTCTCGACCTCCAGGACCCAGCGCGAGGTCATCCAGGCCCAGGGGCACAGGGGGTCGAACCAGAAGTCGACGGGGGTCTTCTCGTCCGTTGCTGACATGGCTCTCCTCAAGAAGTCACCGGGTGGTCTCGGCTGCGGCAACGCGGCCCGTGCCCGGTCCATTCCCCGATGTCCGGTGTCGGAGCCGCGTGCGAGGATCGTAGACGTTCGACCAGTCGAGAACGTCACGAAGGAGTGCCGCCGTGCCCGGTGAGAATCTGTCCCGCGACGAGGCCCGCGAGCGGGCGGGACTGCTGTCCGTCGACGGGTACGAGGTGGCGCTCGACCTGCGCTCCGCGGTCGGCGACTTCGCCGGCGAGGGGCCGCGCACCTTCCGTTCCGTGACCACGATCCGGTTTCGGTCGAACGACGCGGGGGCGGGCACCTTCGTCGACCTGATCGCGCCGTCCGTGACGTCCGTGTCGCTGAACGGCGAGGACCTCGACCCGGCGGCCGTGTTCGACGGCAGCCGTATCCAGCTGGAGAGCCTGGCCGAGGAGAACGAGCTGGTCGTCGACGCCCAGTGCGCCTACTCGCGCACCGGCGAGGGCATGCACCGCTTCGTCGACCCCGAGGACGGCGAGGTCTACCTCTACACGCAGTACGAGCCGGCCGACGCGCGCCGTGTGTTCGCGAACTTCGAGCAGCCCGACCTGAAGGCGCCCTACCGGTTCAGCGTGCAGACCCCCGAGGGGTGGACCGCGTGGTCGAACGGCGTGGGCGAACTCGTCGACGGCGCCTGGCAGTTCGCGGAGACCAAGCCGATCTCGACGTACATCACGGCGGTCGTCGCCGGGCCGTACCACTACGTGACGGAACTCTACGAGCGGACCTTCGACGACGGCTCGAAGCTCGTCGTCCCGCTCGGCGCGATGTGCCGCAAGGGACTCGCTCCGTACTTCGACGCCGACGACGTCTTCACGGTGACCAAGCAGGGCCTCGACTTCTTCCACGACCACTTCGACTACCCGTACCCCTTCGGGAAGTACGACCAGGCCTTCGTGCCCGAGTACAACCTCGGCGCCATGGAGAACCCGGGGATGGTGACCTTCCGCGAGGAGTTCATCTTCCGCGGGAAGGTCACGCAGGCGTCCTACGAGCGGCGCGCGAACGTGATCCTGCACGAGATGGCCCACATGTGGTTCGGCGACCTCGTCACCATGCGCTGGTGGGACGACCTGTGGCTGAAGGAGTCCTTCGCCGACTTCATGGGCGCGTTCTCGATGGTGGAGGCGACGCGGTTCACGGACGGCTGGATCACCTTCGCCAACAACCGGAAGTCGTGGGCGTACCGGGCGGACCAGCTGCCGAGCACGCATCCGATCACGGCCGACATCCGGGACCTGGAGGACGCGAAGCTCAACTTCGACGGGATCACGTACGCGAAGGGCGCCTCCGTACTGAAGCAACTCGTCGCGTACGTCGGGCGGGACGCGTTCCTCGAAGGCGCGCGGCGGTACTTCAAGCGGCACGCGTACGGGAACACCGAACTGGGTGACCTGCTCTCCGCGCTTGAGGAGACGAGCGGGCGCGACCTGGCCTCCTGGTCGCGGTCCTGGTTGCAGACGGCGGGCGTCAACTCCCTTACGCCACAGGTCACGTTGAACGCCGAGGGACGGATCACCGAGCTCGCGGTGGTGCAGGAGGCCGTCGCATCGCACCCGGAGCTGCGGCCGCACCGGGTGGCCGTGGGCCTTTACCGGCGTACGGCCGGCGGCGCGGTCGAGCGGTACGCGCGCGCCGAGGTGGACGTGGACGGGCCGCGGACGGTCGTGGGCGAGCTGGCCGGGGCCGAGGCTCCCGAGCTGGTACTGGTCAACGACGACGACCTCACGTACTGCAAGATCCGCTTCGACGAGGGCTCGCTGGCGACGCTGCGGGAGCGCCTTGGTGACATCTCCGACCCCCTGGCGCGGGCCCTGTGCTGGTCGGCGCTGTGGAACGCGACGCGGGACGCGTTGATGCCCGCGCGGGACTTCATCGACCTCGTACTGCGGTTCGCGGGGCGCGAGTCCGACATCGGGGTGCTCCAGATGCTGCACGCGTGGGCGCGTTCCGCGCTCACGCACTACGCGGCGCCCGAGTGGCGCGAGACCGGCGGGCGGCTGCTCGCCGAGGGGGCGCTCAAGGAGCTCCGGATCGCGGAGCCGGGGAGCCAGCACCAGTTGACGTGGGCGCGGTTCTTCGGCGCGGTCGCCTCCAGCGAGGCCGATCTTCAGTTGCTTCAGGGGCTGTTGGAGGTTTCCGGCGGCGCGAAGATCGACGGGCTCGACATCGACCAGGAGCTGCGGTGGGCGTTCCTGGAGACGCTCGCGACGTACGGGGCCGCGGACGAGAACGTGCTGGCGGCGGAGCTGGCGCGGGACGACACCGCCTCCGGCAAGCGGCACCAGGTGCGGTGCCTCGCGGCGCGTCCTTCCGAGGCCGTGAAGGCGCAGGCCTGGGCGCAGGTCGTGGAGTCGGACGCGTTGAGCAACGCGCTGGTGGAGGCCACGATTTCGGGGTTCCAGCAGCCGTCGCAGCGGGCGCTCACCGCGGGGTACGCGGAGAAGTACTTCGCGGTGATCGAGCGGGTGTGGGGAGAGCGGTCGATCCAGATCGGGATGGATGTGGTGCGGGGGCTGTTCCCCGGGCTGCAGGACTCGCGGGCGACGCTGGACGCGACGGATGCGTGGCTCTCCGAGCATGGGCAGGCCGCGCCTGCGTTGCGGCGGCTTGTTCTTGAGGCGAGGGATGATTTGGCGCGGGCCCTGCGGGGGCAGACCTGTGACCGGGTTGCGGTCGGGTAGCCGGGGTTCGGCCGCCCGTCACCTCGCGCCGCACCGGGGCTTCGGGGCTCTGCCCCGGACCCCGCTGCTCAATCGCCGCAGGGGCTTAATCGTGGCGGTGTTACTGAATGCTGGCATTCGGGGCCGTAACCCGGCGTTCGCCAGGGTCTTTCGGCAGTTTGGTGTGTTGGCTTTAGGGCGACGATGTCCGGAGTTTCCTACGGGGGTGTAACAGGGGTTAGAGGGGGTGTTGCGGGCGGGAATGGGCGGGTCATGAACCAGAACACCCCCGCTCCCCTGTCGCCCCGCCCCCTGCGCCACCTCAGCCAGAACCAGCGGCAGCTGATGAGCGCCGCGCAGTTGAAGGCGCACGGCGTGGGCGCCGCCGCCGTCCAGGAGCAGTGCCGGGCCGGTGGGTCCTGGCAACAGTTGCTGCCAGGTGTGTATCTGCTGCACCCCGGCCCGCCCAGTGACGAGGAGCGGCTGCACGCCGTGCTGCTGTACTCGGGGCGGGCCCCCGAGCGGCGCGGCCGGCCGGACGGCGTGCCCACGCAGCACGCCCCCGGCCGCGCGCCGTACTCCGACACCATGGTCACCGGGCTCGCCGCCCTCGCGCTGCACGGCTTCTCCGCCGCTCCCCCGCTGTCCTCGCTCGACCACATCGACGTGCTGATCCCGCGCACCAGGCGACTGCGCTCCACCGCCTTCGCCCGGCTGATCAGGACCACCGGCCTGCCGACTCCCGTACAGCTGAAGGGAGTTCCTGTCACTCCCGTGCCGCGGGCCCTCGCCGACGCGGTGGGGCGGCTGTCCGACGCGGGCGCCGTACGACGGCTGCTCACCGAGGCCGTCCGGGGCGGACACTGTGAACCGGCGGCCGTCGTACGGGAGTTGTCGCAGGCCCGGCTGCTGACCAGGCCGCACGTCATCGACGCCGTCGACTCGCTGCTCGCCGAGGGGCGGACCATCGCCGAGGACCGGCTGTACGCGATGGTGCGCGAGCACGGGCTGCCCGACCCCGTATGGAACGTGGATCTGCGGCTGCCCGGCGGCCCGCACCTCGGCGGCGTCGACGCCTTCTGGCCCGACCACGCCGTCGCGCTT
This sequence comes from Streptomyces endophyticus, assembly GCF_035798155.1. Lineage (NCBI taxonomy): Bacteria > Bacillati > Actinomycetota > Actinomycetes > Kitasatosporales > Streptomycetaceae > Streptomyces > Streptomyces endophyticus. The sequence continues at coordinate 49,310 of NZ_JAOZYC010000175.1, forward strand.
GAGCTGGACACCCGGGCGCCGCGCCAGGACGAGGACGCGCTGTGGAGCGAGTACGCCCGTAAGCGCGAGCACCTGGAGCGGCTCGGGATCACCGTCGTGCACGTCTCCCCGAAGAAGCTGCGCGAGTCGATCGAGCAGCAGGCGGCCATCGTGCGGACCGCGCTGATGGCCTCCGGCGACCGGGACCCGGCGGCGTACGTCGTGGTCCTGCCCCGGTGAGCCGTCGGACTACTTCGGGCAGAACTCCGCCAGGGCCACCTTCGTCATGTCGCCCGTCCAGTCGCCGTTGAAGTTGAACGCGAGTGCGTGCTCGCCGTCCGCCGTGGTCAGGGCCAGCGTCGAGGAGCCGTGGATGCCGCCGCTGTGGCCCCAGACCGTCCTTCCGCAGGGCAGGTCCTCCCGCATCAGGGCGAGGCCGTAGCGCGTGCCGGGAGAGTCCGGGTCCGTGGGGACCGTCGTCTTCATCTCCTTCAGCTGGCGCGCCGGGAGCAGTTCGCCGCGCAGGAGCGCCGTGTAGAAGGTGTTCAGGTCCTTCGAGTCGGAGATGATCTCGCCTGCCGCGCCCGCGATCGACGGGTTGAGCTCGGTGACGTCGACCGGGGTGCCGCTCCCGTCCGCGGTGAGCTTGGAGTACGCGCGAGAGGCGGGGCGCGGGACCGCGGGGTCGGTGCCGGGCAGTGAAGTCGCCTTCAGATGGAGGGGGTTGATGATGCGGTCGCGGATCTCCTCGGCGTACGGGCGGCCCGTGACGCGTTCGACGACCATGCCCGCCAGGACGAAGTTGGTGTTGGAGTAGGCCCACTTCGCGCCGGGGGCGAAGTCGGGCTTGTGGCGGGTGGCGACGCGGACCAGCTCGGTCGGGGTCCAGGTGTCGTAGCGGTGCTTCAGGAAGCCGTCCTTCGCGAAGACCTTCCGCTGGAAGTCCTTGTCCGCCGTGATGTTGAAGATTCCGCTGGTGTGGTTGAGGAGCTGTCGGAGGGTGATCTTCGTGCCGTCGTTGCCGTTGCCCTCGACCAGGCCGGGCAGCCAGTGGTCCACGGTGTCGTCGAGTCCGAGTCTGCCCTCGGCCTCCAGCTGGAGCAGGACCGTGGCGACGAAGGTCTTGGTGAGCGAGCCCGCGCGGTAGTGGTCGTGGGCGCCGCGGCGGCCCGCCGTCCCGTTCCACGCCCGGCCGCCGTCCACGGCCCGCGCGGTGGCGCCGGGGACTCCG
>NZ_JAOZYC010000176.1:0-369 GCF_035798155.1 Streptomyces endophyticus
GAAGCCCGCCTGATCACCCCGCTGCGCTCCGAGGGCGGCCACCGCCGCTACTCCCGCTACCAGCTGCGCATCGCCGCCCGCGCCCGCGAACTCGTCGACCAGGGCACCCCCATCGAGGCCGCCTGCCGCATCATCATCCTCGAGGACCAGCTCGAAGAAGCCCAACGCATCAACGCCCAATACCGCGCCGCCGAATCGCGTTCGTCCTGAGCCAGGATCAAACTCTCCGTGAATGTTTCCCCGTAATCGGGGTGACACCACGAGAGCGGAACGGCCGGAGGAATAATCCGATCGTTCACAGCGTCCTCGCTGTGTTGCCCACCGAACCCGAAGGACCGGCAGGACTTTTCAAAGGAACCTCGTCCCAGC
>NZ_JAOZYC010000177.1:0-312 GCF_035798155.1 Streptomyces endophyticus
TTGAAAAGTCCCGCCGGTCCTTCGGGTTCGGTGGGCAACACAGCGAGGACGCTGTGAACGGTCGGATTATTCCTCCGGCCGTTCCGCTCTCGTGGTGTCACCGGGATATCCCGGAAACATTCACGGAGAGTTTGATCCTGGCTCAGGACGAACGCTGTTGAAAAGTCCCGCCGGTCCTTCGGGTTCGGTGGGCAACACAGCGAGGACGCTGTGAACGGTCGGATTATTCCTCCGACCGTTCCGCTCTCGTGGTGTCACCCCGATTACGGGGAAACATTCACGGAGAGTTTGATCCTGGCTCAGGACGAACGC
>NZ_JAOZYC010000178.1:0-301 GCF_035798155.1 Streptomyces endophyticus
AATCAACGCCAAAATTTGTTGATACCCCGTCTCCAGCATTCGCTGGGACGAGGTTCCTTTGAAAAGTCCCGCCGGCCCTTCGGGTTCGGTGGGCAACACAGCGAGGACGCTGTGAACGGTCGGATTATTCCTCCGACTGTTCCGCTCTCGTGGTCCGGTGCTGGACCGGCACCTGCACCACCTGCGGCCAACCACTCACCAGAACCAGAACCTAACGAAGCACTACTAGGACTTGTCCGGCCGATCATGTGACTGGTCCGCGCGGGAGTCGTTGATGGGGCCATGGGGCGGGGCGATCTGA
>NZ_JAOZYC010000179.1:0-435 GCF_035798155.1 Streptomyces endophyticus
AGCGGAACAGTCGGAGGAATAATCCGACCGTTCACAGCGTCCTCGCTGTGTTGCCCACCGAACCCCAAGAGGCCGGCGGGACTTTTCAAAGGAACCTCGTCCCAGCGAATGCTGGAGACGGGGTATCAACAAATTTTGGCGTTGATTGTCGCACCATACGAGGCGCATGCCCAGCACCCGCGCTGATCCACCCACCCAGCAAGAGCCATCAGAAACGGCCTAGTAGTGCTTCGTTAGGTCTGTTCGTTGAGGCTGATCAGGAGCATGCTGGATGTGTGGACGCACATGAAGTGTTCCACCCATGAGCAACCACCGTCGAACGTGTGCCGACGTAATGGCCCTGGACCACCAGACAATGCCTGGCGGCCTAGATGCTCCTTAGAAAGGAGGTGATCCAGCCGCACCTTCCGGTACGGCTACCTTGTTACGACTTCG
>NZ_JAOZYC010000180.1:0-429 GCF_035798155.1 Streptomyces endophyticus
GTTCCACCCATGAGCAACCACCGTCGAACGTGTGCCGACGTAATGGCCCTGGACCACCAGGTGAAACCTGGCGGCCTCAATGCTCCTTAGAAAGGAGGTGATCCAGCCGCACCTTCCGGTACGGCTACCTTGTTACGACTTCGGTTCCACCCATGAGCAACCACCGTCGAACGTGTGCCGACGTAATGGCCCTGGACCACCAGGTGAAACCTGGCGGCCTAGATGCTCCTTAGAAAGGAGGTGATCCAGCCGCACCTTCCGGTACGGCTACCTTGTTACGACTTCGCGAAGTCGTAACAAGGTAGCCGTACCGGAAGGTGCGGCTGGATCACCTCCTTTCTAAGGAGCATTGAGGCCGCCAGGCATTGTCTGGTGGTCCAGGGCCATTACGTCGGCACACGTTCGACGGTGGTTGCTCATGGGTGGAAC
>NZ_JAOZYC010000181.1:0-398 GCF_035798155.1 Streptomyces endophyticus
CGGAGGAATAATCCGACCGTTCACAGCGTCCTCGCTGTGTTGCCCACCGAACCCGAAGGACCGGCGGGACTTTTCAAAGGAACCTCGTCCCAGCGAATGCTGGAGACGGGGTATCAACAAATTTTGGCGTTGATTTTGTTCGGTGGGCAACACAGCGAGGACGCTGTGAACGGTCGGATTATTCCTCCGACTGTTCCGCTCTCGTGGTGTCACCCCGATTACGGGGAAACATTCACGGAGAGTTTGATCCTGGCTCAGGACGAACGCTGAGAAACCAAAATGGATGTCAGGACGCTTCTGGATGAAGCAGCGGTTTCAGGCAGAAACCAAAATGGATGTCAGGACGCTTCTGGATGAAGCAGCGGTTTCAGGCAGAAACCAAAATGGATGTCAGGACG
>NZ_JAOZYC010000182.1:0-307 GCF_035798155.1 Streptomyces endophyticus
ATCGTTCGACTTGCATGTGTTAAGCACGCCGCCAGCGTTCGTCCTGAGCCAGGATCAAACTCTCCGTGAATGTTTCCCCGTAATCGGGGTGACACCACGAGAGCGGAACTCTCCAGTCGGTTGACCAGTAGGTTCTCCAGTCGGTTGACCAGTAGGTTCTCCAGTCGGTTGACCAGTAGGTTCTCCAGTCGGTTGACCAGTAGGTTCTCCTAACAACGGTTAGTAACAGTTAACAACGGTTAGTAACAGTTAACAACGGTTAGTAACAGTTAACAACGGTTAGTAACAGTTAACAACGGTTAGTAAC
>NZ_JAOZYC010000183.1:0-284 GCF_035798155.1 Streptomyces endophyticus
CGTGCCGAATAATCAACGTTCCACCCATGAGCAACCACCGTCGAACGTGTGCCGACGTAATGGCCCTGGACCACCAGACAATGCCTGGCGGCCTCGTGCCGAATAATCAACGTTCCACCCATGAGCAACCACCGTCGAACGTGTGCCGACGTAATGGCCCTGGACCACCAGGTGAAACCTGGCGGCCTTGCCCCGCAGCGGCATGCTGCCCCGCAGCGGCATGCTGCCCCGCAGCGGCATGCTGCCCCGCAGCGGCATGCTGCCCCGCAGCGGCATGCTGGTGC
>NZ_JAOZYC010000184.1:0-213313 GCF_035798155.1 Streptomyces endophyticus
GGCCGCCGCGCCCGCCGCTGCCGCGTCGCAGACCGCTCACGCCGACCCGCACGCCCTCGCCGCGATCACCTCGCTCGCCACGGAGCGGCTCGCCCTCGCGGACAAGGTCGCGGCGGCGAAGTACGGCACGGACGCGCCGATCGACGACCCTGCGCGCGAGCGGCAGATCCTCGACGACGTGGCGGAGCGCTCGGCGGGCCTCGGCATCGACCCGGCGTTCGCGCAGTCCGTCTTCCGGGACCAGATCGAGGCCAACAAGGTGGTGCAGCGCGGCCTCTACGCCCGCTGGGACGCCCACCCCGAGCAGCGCCCGACCGAGCGCCCCGACCTGGCGACGGAGGTCCGGCCGCAGCTCGACCGGATCACGACGCGGCTCCTGGACGCGCTGGGGGAGATGGCGCCCACGCGTACCTCCGCGGCCTGCGGGCCACTGCTGACGGCGGCGGCGCTGCGCGACGCCCACGCGCGCGGGTTCGACGCGCTGCACCTCAAGGGCCTTGCGCGGGCGCTGCCTTCGGTGTGCGCCTCCTGAAGCCTCCTGAAGCCTTCTGAGGTCTCCTGAGTCTTGAGGCCTTGAGGCCTTGGGGCCTTGAGGCCTTGAGGTCTACGTCCAGTGCGCGGGGCGCCGCAGGCCCGCCGGGATGCGGGTGGTGGCGTCGCCGCGCGCCGCGTTCACCTGCGCCTGGGTGAGGAACAGCGCCCCGGTGAGGTCGGCGCCCGCGAGCCGGGCGTCCCGCAGGTCCGCGCCGATCAGGTCGGCCGAGCGGAGGTCGGCGCCGGTCAGATCGGCGGCCACGAGAAGGGCGCCGCGCAAATTGGCGCCCCGTAGGTCGGCCTTTTTGAAACGGGCCCCTACAAGGTCGGCGCCTCGGTGGTTCTTCTTGCGGCCCAGCGCGCCCGGCACGTCGGCGCGCACCAGTTCGCTTGCCTTCAGTAGAAGGGCGTTCACCTCGCCCCGGACGGCCGGCACGTCGGCGGCGACGAGTTCGTCGCTGCGCGCGCGGGTGAGGCGCTCGATGTCCTCGCGGGCCCGCTGGGCGTCGCCGTGCACGGCACCGGCCGCTCCCAGCTCCAGTACGTCGCTCAAGTACCAGAGCAGTTCGTGCAGTTGACGCATGACGGGGAAGACCTCGTACATGGCCCTGGCGCTCTCGGGACGCTCACGCCAGCTGACGCCCTCGAAGGTGACCTGGGAGATCTTCTGTCCCGCGCCGAAGCAGTCGAAGACGGTGCAGCCGGGGTACCCCTCGTCGCGCAGCCTGGTGTGGATGCCGCAGCGGAAGTCGTCCTGAAGGTTGCGGCAGGGAGTGCCCGCGTTCTTGTTGTGGGCGAAGTCGTGCGACTTGGCGAAGGGCAGGGCGACACAGCACAGGCCGAAGCAGTCGGCGCAATCGGCGCGCAGGTCGGGGCGGTCAGGAGGGGTTTCCGGGGAGGTCACCTGCCCATTCTCCCCGATCGGCCACCGAGCACCCGGTCACGCGCGCGTGCGCCCTCTTGTGGCCGGGCCCGGCCGCGCGCCACCTTGGAGGCGTCCGGCACCGCCTGAAGTTCCACACCCTGGGGAGTCGACGTGGCCTCGTCCTTCGTCCTGCCGTACGAACTGCACGGTGACGGCCCGCACAAGGTGATCGCGGTGCACGGCTGGTTCGCCGACCGCGCCGCCTACGCGCCGATCGTGCCCGACCTCGACCGCACCACCTTCCAGTACGCGCTGGTGGACCTGCGCGGCTACGGGGAGGCGAAACAGACGCCGGGCGCGTACACGACGAGCGAGGCCGCCGCGGACGTGCTCGACCTCGCGGACCGGCTCGGCTGGCAGCGGTTCTCGCTGATCGGGCACTCCATGGGCGGCAGCGTGGCGCAGCGCGTGGTGGCGAACGCGCCGCGGCGGGTGCGCCGCATCGTGGGGGTGTCGCCGGTTCCGGCCTCCGGCCTGCCCATGCCGGCCGAGCAGTGGAAGCTGTTCGCGACGGCCGACGCCTCGCCGGCCAACCGCCGCGCGATCATCGACGTCACCACGGGCGGCGTACGCCCCGCCGCGTGGCTGGACCGCATGGTCGAGCGCTCGCTCGCGTGCAGCGACGCCAAGGCGTTCCGGGCCTGGCTCGACTCGTGGACCGGCGACGACTTCCACGCGGATCTGGAGCCCTGTACGGTCCCCGCGCTCGCGGTCACAGGGCAGCTCGACCCGGCCCTGGCCGCGCCCCTGATGCGCTCGACGTGGCTGACCTGGTTCACCCGCGGCGAACTCGTCGACCTGCCCGTGTGCGGCCACTACGCGATGGACGAGGCGCCGCTCGCGCTGATCCGCGTCATGGAGGACTTCCTGCGGGCGGACGGCTCGTGACGCCTGCCGTCCCCGATGTCTTCGACCCGCGCGTGTACGCGCGTGGCGTCCCGCACGACCGCTACCGAACGCTGCGCGAGCACCACCCGGTGGCCTGGCAGCCGGAGCCCGCGGTCCTCGGCTGGCCGGAGGGCCCCGGCTTCTGGGCGGTCACCCGGCACGCGGACGTGGTCCGGGTCCTCAAGGACGCGTCGGCGTACTCCTCGTACCTGGGCGCGACCCAGATCCGCGATCCGGACCCGGCGGACCTCCCGTTCATCCGCGGCATGATGCTCAACCAGGACCCGCCGGCCCACGGCAGGCTGCGCCGCCTGGTGAGCCGGGCGTTCACGCCGCGCCGCGTGGAGGCGTTCGAGCGGTCGGCACGGAACCGGGCAAGATCCTTGCTGCACAAGGCACTTCACGCGAACGACGACACGGACACAGACACGGCCACGGACACGGACACCGTGGACCTGGTCGCCACGGTCACCGACGACTACGCCCTCCTGAACCTCGCCGACCTCCTGGGCGTCCCGGAGTCCGACCGCGCGCTGCTCCTGCACTGGACCCGCCGCGTCATCGGCTACCAGGACCCGGACGAGGCCACGGCGACCACCGGCCCACCGGTGAACCCGCGCTCCCCCTCCGCGCTGGCCGACATGTTCGCGTACGCCGACGAGCTGACGGCCCACAAGCGTTCCCACCCGGCCGACGACATCATGACGACGCTCGCCACGGACCCCGATCTCACCCCGCCCGAGCGCCAGATGTTCTTCTTCCTGCTGACGATCGCCGGCAACGACACGGTCCGCAGCGCGGCGCCGGGCGGCCTCGCACTCCTGGCCGGGTCCCCGTCCACGTACGAGCAACTCCGCACGGGAAAAGCCGACTTGGCGCTCACACTCGACGAGCTTCTGCGCCGCCACCCACCGGTCCTGACCTTCCGCCGCACGGCGACCGAGGACACGGCCCTGGCGGGCACCCCCATAAAGCGCGGCGACAAGGTGGTCGTCTTCCACGCCTCCGCCAACCACGACGAACGCGTCTTCCCGGAGCCGTTCACCCTGAACCCGGCCCGCACCCCCAACCCCCACGTCTCCTTCGGTGACGGTCCGCACGTCTGCCTGGGCGCCCACTTCGCCCGCCTTCAACTACAGGCGCTGTACGAGGAAGTGGGCCGGGCACTGCCGACCCTGACACTCGCGGCCCCTCCGAGGCGCCTCGTGTCGAACTTCATCAACGGAATCAAGGAACTACGGGTGCTCCCGGACACGCACCCGCACACGCCCACGATCCGGTGATTGGCAGGGATCCTGATCGCGGCCCCCGATGGTTCTGCTCATGATGATCAAGAAGCTCCCCCGCACCGCACGCCGCCTCGCCACCCTGCCCGCCGCCGCGGTGTCCGTACTGGCCCTCGCCTCCGCGCCGTCGGCCACGGCCAGTGCCCCGGACGCCGACACCGCGAAGTCCGCCGCCTCCGTGGCGAAGGCCGCGCCCGCCTCCTGCCCCGTCGTCCCGGACCGCCTCTACGCGGCCGTCGACCGGGTCCCCCTGGACAAGATCTCGCCGGACCCGGAGTACCGGAACGACTGCCAGACGCTGTACCGGGCGGACGGGCGCACCCCGGCGGTCATCTTCAAGGAGGGCTTCGCCCCGAAGGACGTCAAGTACGGCCAGTACGACCTGGAGCAGTACGTGCTCAAGAACCAGCCGTCGCCGTTCGTCTCCACCACCCGCGATCACGACCTCTTTAAGAAGTGGACCAAGTGGATGAAGGGCGGCGCGTACAACTACTACATCGACGCCCCGAACGGCATCGACGTCAACGAGACGATCGGCGACACGCACAAGTACGCCGACCAGGTCGAGGTCGCCTTCCCCGGCGGGGTCTCGTCGCGCTTCGTCATCGGCGCCTGTCCGATCAACAAGGAGACCAACACCGAGAGCATGTCGGACTGCGTGAGCAACCCGGGCTTCCGGCCGGCGACGGCGGCTCAGTAGGGCCTGTCGTGACCGGTCTCAGCCGTCCGAGGATCGGCAGCCCTTGGGGAACTTGGTGCCACCGTCCGCGGTGGCCAGGAAGAACACATCGATCCTGACGCTCCCGGAGGGTCCGCCCTTCCAATAGCCCCGCTTCGGAGCATTTTTGAAGCGGGGCATCTTGGTGATGGCGGAGTTGACCCGTTCGGCAGCCGCCTGGCCCGGGCCCGGTTCCGGTGCCGTACCGAAGGAAAGCACGAAGCCGGCCATGCGGCTGTCGACGTCGGCCGAGCGGAGCTGCTTGGCGAGCTGGCCGCGCACTGAGGCGGCGCTGCCCGTATGTACCGTCAGGCTGCAGGGCTTGAGCACCAGCCCCTGCTCCGCGACCTTGGCCGGAGGATCCGGCTTATCGGGCTGTTTCTCCTTGGGCAGGGAGCCCAGAGCGATGACGAACAACAGCAGCAGGAGGTCGGCGAAGAGCCAGCCGGCCAGCGGGACGGTGCGCCCCGCCCCGCCCCGCCGCAGTCGGTAGCTCATGAGCGGCTCCCATCCGAAGGCCGTCCGTATCCCTCCCGGGGCGACGGGTCGGCGTTGTGCCGGAAGCCGGAGGTGTGGCGGAGGCCGTTGCGGCTCTCCATCTGGTCGACGAGTTGCCACAGACTGTGCGTGGAGTCGACCAGGTTGTCCGCCCGTTCGGTGAACACCATGAGCGAGTCCCCGAGCCGCTGGGCCAGTTCACGGACCGCGGCGACAGCGAGGTCGTGCCGGTGAATCTCCTGGCCGGTGGTCTCCTGGGCGCGCCGCAGGTCGGTGACCAGCGCGTCCAGGGCGGCTCTCAGCTGCTCCCCCTCCCGGGCCGTCAGCTCCCTGACCCTGATCAGCTCCTGGGCCAGCTCGTTCGGTGGGAGCAACGACCGGACCATGGTGGTGAGTTCGTCGACCGACCGGGTCCAGCCATCCAGCGCCGTCTGGATCCGGCTGCCGGGTCCGGTCTCCAGCACCGTCACGATCTCTTCCGAAGTGCGGCGCAGCGCGCCTTCCAGATTGACCGTGCTGGCCAGCAGTTGGGCGGCGAGGCGGTCGGCGCTGCTGTTGTCCAGCGGTTTGCCCGCCGGGCGGGCGGGGGGCGCGGCCAGCAGGAAGGTCGCCCGGGCCAGCTCCGTGGCCAGCCGTCTGCGGTCCTCCTCCCGCGAGAGCTGCTTCTCCCGGATCGTCTGCACGATGTGCAGCCCGATGGTCAGCGCCGCGACCAGCACGATGAGCAGAGTCACATGAATCGCGGACGTCCCCAGCGTCACGGTGGTCGGCTCGGCCGGATCGCCCTGGGGGAAGCCACGGGCCCAGCCGAGCAGGAAGACGTCGGTGCTCTTCTGTTGGTCATAGGCCTCGAGGGCGTCCCGCAGCCGCCACCAGGTAAGCGCGATGGGCGCGAACACCAACACGTCGCGCAGCGCGGCGAACCACCCCTCCACGCTCTGCCAGCGCTTCGGCTGAGCGTCGGGGAGCAGCACATCGGGCGGGTAGACCACGACCAGGTCCGTGCCGGCGAGGGTGACGCCACCAGTGTTCAGATCGTCGACGACGAGGTCCAGGACGGAGGTGTCCGTGCCGTCGGCCCGGGCCCGGTCGGCGAGTTCTCTGATCCGGCCGGAGACCTCGCTCAGCCCCGTACCGGGTCCGGACGCGGACCGCGGTGCCGGGACGGTCTCGTTCACGGTCATTGCCTCTTCATTCCATGTCGTGCGGAGTCATTGGGTCGAAGCCGGGCGCGATACGGGGATCAGAGCGACGTCCAGACGATGTAGCCCACCGCGGCGACGATGATCGCGAGGATGGCGATCATGAAGGCCGTGTTCACGGGGTCGAGGCCGCCGACCCAGGACCGCTCCGCCGGCTGCCGCTCGGGGAACCTCTCAGGGATCCGCTCGGGGGCGTGCCCTCGCTCGTCCGCGCGGTCGTGCGGCCACCAGGTCTCCGGAGGAAGGATCTCCGCAGGCCAGGTCTGCGGAGGGCGGGCCTGCACAGAGGGGCGGGCCCGTAGCGGGGCAACGGGCTGCGGCGGGGCTCCTTCGACCCGGGTCGCCCTGCGGCCGGATGGTGCGGTGTGCGCGTAGCCATCGCCCCGCAGCAGCAGTTCGGACAGGGCGTACCGAATGTGGGTCTCGGCCGCCTCCTCCCCCGCCCGCCACAGCGCGGCGGTGAGGAGTCCCAACGGTGCGTCATCTCCGGCGCGTTCCACTACGGCCCGGGCATCCGAAGCGCTGAGACGGGGTCCGTAGGCAGCGGTGAGCAGACCGGAATAGCAGTCGACCTCCGTCGCCTTGTCCCCGCGTGCGGCCGCTTCGACCTCGGCGCGCAGCAGATCGCGTTCGGACCACGCCCGGGCGGCCCTCTCGCGTGCCTCCCTGTCGGTTCCGGCGCCCAGATGGCGGCGCAGTACGAGGACGGCGGCATCCGGGGCGGGCCTGGCGCTCCACCGGACGAACTCCAGCAGATCGGACTCGGAGGACGGGGCGAATAGCCCCTCACGGTTCAAGTGGGACACCTCCATCCCGAGTGTCAGGGCCGTGCACACCATGTACGCCTGCCGGGGTTCGGACAGGTCGAGGCCCTGGTGCGGCTCCCGTTCCCGGAACACGTCGGCCACCAAGCCCGGCCGGGGCCGCGCCTGTGCCGTCCCCTCGATCAGGTCCTCCGGACAGGACTGGGTGAGGCAGACGACCACGGCCTCGCGCACGGCGGTCTCGCGCAGTTCGGGATGGCGCACGGAACGCGACTCGTTGGGCCCCCACCGCCGCATCACCTCGATGAGCAGATGGGCGGGCTGCTTACGCAGCTCCCCCGCAAGACGCCGGCCCTCGGTGGCGACGGCGCCCCGCATCGAGGCCCGGTACAGCAGGTCGTCGTCGAGGAGGAGGTCGAGCGGGAGCCGGTCGTCGACGATCCGGCCGTCGACGACCGGCACCGACCGCCTCCAGGCCGCCACGTCGTCGGCTGTGGCGACCCCGGCACCGGGCCGCACCCGGTGCACCGCCGCGTACCCCACGTCCAGATACAGCTCCACCAGCTGTGCGGCGAACCCAGTGCCGTCCGGATCGAGTGGTGCGCCGGCGGTTTCGACGCGCCGGCGCTGGTTGACGTAGTACGACTGCGGCGGCCGGGCGGAAAGGAAGACCACCCTCGGCTGGTGGCCACCCACGTCGGTGCTCTCCCGGCCCGCAAAGGTCCAGGGACGGCCGGGCACCGGTCCGACGATGTCGTGAACCGCCGTCATCAGCGGCAGGGCGTATTCGGGCCGGGTGATGAAGGTGAAGTCGGCGTCGGGCGCCCCGAGTACCTGGGCGACGGCCGCGGTCAGCTGGTCCTTGGGAAGATTCGGCACCCGGTCACGCAGGGCGGCCAGGCCCTGTGCCGCGTGGGCACGCAGCTCCTCGATGTCGAGCGGGAGCAGCCGAGTGTCCGGCTTGTGCGGTTCACGCTCGAGCCAGCCGGACCAGTCGTGCAGTCCCAGCGCCAAGGCTGCGTCGATCAGTCCGGGATCGCCGACCAGGGCATGCGTCACGGTGGCGCCGGCCCGGCCGTAAGCGTTGCGTGCGGGGAGTTTGCGCAGGACGGCAGCCTCGTCCTCGAAGACCAAGTGGACCAGGCCCGCCCGCGCCTCGCCCGGGTCGTCCGCGGCCTCCTTCGCGGCCCAGATGTTCGGCAGCCGCCCGGTCCAGCGGTCCAGGCTCGGCGCCCCGGAGTCCGCCAAGGGGCGCACCCCGGCGTTGCCTTCGCTGTCCCGTTCGGCCCAGCCAAAGAGGATCTGATGGACGGAACTCATCCGACGGCCTCCTGACCGAGGTCCGTGGGGTCGAGGACTCCGCACATGGCGAACAGCGCGAGCAGGGGCTTGAGAGTACGCCGCGGGGTGAAGCCCCCCAGAGGCGAGCGCTGGACGCCTTCCTCCTTGACGGCGCCGTGGCCGGTCGAAGAGGCGAAGTGCAGGGTCGAAGGGGTGCAGCGGGCGAAGGGCGCGAGCCAGCCGCGGGCTCCCCGGGAGCTGAGGAAGGCGTAGGCGTCCTCGCTCTCCGCCTCCACGGTGCGCAGGTCCAGCTCCTCCTCCGGCGAGGTGTCCCTGAACCACCGCTCCACCAGCACCTCGTGATGCCTGAGCAGATCACTCTTGCCGACCACGACGGCGGCAGGCAGCGGCATGAACTCCTCCCCCTCGAACCCGCGCAAGTGCGCGATCTTGTTCAGTACGACGTCGAAGGACGGGTCGCCCGTAACGCTGCCTGAGGAGCCGGTGAGGCCGCGGATCCGGGTCGGGTCGACCACGAAGACCAGGGCGCTGGCTGCGCCGAGGAACGGCACCTGAGCGTCGTGGTTGGCCAGCCACTCGCCGGAGACATCGAAGAAGGCGACGGCAAAGTTGCGCCCCATCCGGCTGCTGTGGATCCACAGGGCGTCGGTGAACTCGGGCGGCCCCGCGGGGGTGCCGTCGATCCCCTTGCCCTGGTCGAGGAAGGGGCGGACGACGTCCCGCAGATACGTCTGATGCCTTTTCAGGTCGAGCCCGCCGACGACCAGCCCGAGCTGTGACATCCGGTCCACGTCGGTGAGCATGCCCAGCATCGCGGCGAGCAGATGGCTCTTGCCGGCCGCGGACTCGCCCACCACGCCGATGACGAGCGGCTCGCCGAAGTCGCCGTATCTGCCGGGCAGAACATGGGGCTCTCCCGCGCCGCTCTCGCACAGCCGGTAGGCGTTGAGCGTGCGCTGGTTCCATGCCAAGTCGTCCTCGCCCTCCCGGCGGACGAGAGGCTCCGTACCGCCATCGGCGTTCATGGCGACGATCTCGGCGCGTGCCCAGTCCACCATGTTCAGGCAGATGGGGCACCTCACGTGTGCTGCCATGTCTCTCTCCTCCCCCGCCTCACCAGATCAGCGTCACGACGAGCGCCAGGGCGGCCATCGTCAGCAGGATCACGGCCGGCGCGGTGAACCTGCGGAGGACATCGATGAGCGGGGGCGGGGGGACGGGGCCCCGGTTCGGGATCCGTTCCGTGTGCGGCGGGGGCAGCGAACGGTGGGCGAACTCCCGCTGCCGGGCGCGTAGTTCACGAAAGCGCCTGCGGGCCTCCAACTCCTGCTCGACCGGAGTGTGGGGGCGGACCGCCTCTGATTTGGCGGCCCCTCCCTCCCAGCGGGTGCGCAGCGTGAACCCGCTGATCCGGTGCCGGGCTGCATCGGTGAAGACCCCTTCAAGGAGGTTGCGCAGACTGCTGTCGAGGAGTCGGACCCGGCCCCGCATCTCCAATACCGCGGCGGCGTCCTCGCCCGTCGCCAGATGGAAGATCACCACGCCCGCGGGATACACGTCGTCCCGGCAGTCCGCCTTGCCCAGACCCGCCGCCTGCTCGGGGGACCGCCATGGATCCGCGCCCACCGCCGCGCCGCGCTCCTCGCCCTCGTGCACGGCGATCCCCGACTCGGTCAGCTGGACGGTCTTACCGTCCCACAGCAGGGTCTCGGGCCGGATGTCACGGTGCACCACGCGCAACTCGTTCAGCCGGGTGAGCACGGCGATGATGCCGTCCACCGCAGCCCACAACTCCCCAGGAGGTAGGGGCAGTTCGTCACGGAACTCGGCGAGTGGACGCCCCCTACGGGTGACCACGAGAAAGGGGGCCCGACCATCGGACCAGTGGCCAATGACCCGGCTGAGCTCAGAGGGATAGCCGATGACACCGAGCCTACGGACCAGCAGGTCCGCAAGCCTGACGGCCTGAGCCAGCTCGCGACGGGCCTGGTCGGTGTAGGCGATGCGCTGCACGACGCGCTCGCCACCTCCGTGCACCAGAATTCCCCGGCGTTCCCGAAATCCGTCCTTTGCCTTCTCCTCCTGATCGAAATCGACCTCGAAGATCGACTTCTCGGCACCGCGACCACCACAGGTGATCATTTCCAGACGCTCGATCAAGCCCGCCCCCGATATGTGATGCGCGCACCGAAAGTACACCCGTGGAACGGCGCGTCAAGTACCATCCCACTGAACTACCGCAGATATACGGGAAGTTGGCTCGGGGGACGAAATGGCCAGTTCCACCTGGAAGCAGTTGCGCGACGACGGCGCATTCGAATTACTGGGCGAATTATTTCCGGATGTGACGAGCAGTCACACCCTTTTGGAAGACCTCGGTGTCAACCCGGCCGTCCTCATCCCCTTCGCCCCGCCGCTGGCCGCTGCCGACTGGTGGCGCGCCGTATGTCAGACCCTGGACCGGGGCCGGATCGCGGGGGTGCGGCCGTGCGACCTGCTCGTGGCGGCGGCGGCCAGGTATCCCGGCCACACGGAACTGCGGAACCTGGCCGGCAGCGGTGCTCCGGCCGCACCCGTGCGGGTGCTGTGTCTGATGTCCGCACCGCTCGACGAGGCCAGAATCCGGCTCGGCGCCGAACAGCGCATCATCCAGGAGGCCGAGGGGCGCTCCGCGGGGCGCCTGGCCGTGCAGGTCCACCCCGCCACCCGGGTCGCCGACATCCTGCCGCAACTCGATGCCGCGCTCCCGCAGATCGTGCACTTCGCCGGGCACGGCACCGACGACGGCCGACTGCTCTTCGAGGACGAGACGGGCGCCTCGGCGGCAGTGCCCATCGAGGCGCTGATCCCCGCCTTCGAGCTGCGTGCCCCGATCAACTGCGTGGTCCTCAACTCCTGCTGGACGGCGGCGTACGCGGAGGGGCTCCTCAAGTGCGCGCACACCGTGGTGGGCACCGTGAGCGAACTCGACGACGACGCGGGGCTCGTCTTCGCGCAGGGCTTCTACACCTCGCTCGCCCACTCCCCCGACATCGAGCGGGCCTGTGCGGCCGGGCGCGCGGCGCTGCGGCTGAACGGCCACTTACCGGAGGCCCTGCACCACATGTCCCGTGCGGGAAGCAGCCTATGACGGCCCATAAAGCGGGCGGACGTGTCGAGGGGGACGAGGTCACCTCCGCCTCGCCCGAAGTGGCCAGCGCCTTCGACCGCGGTCAGCAGCGCGGCGAGAACCCCCAGGTGGCCGGCGCCGACGGACCGGCCTCCACCACGCTGGATTCGCGCTGGCTGGGCACCTGGCGAAGGCCGGGTTCCCGGCGCCGGGAACCCTGCCGGGTGTGCGGACACACCTTCCGCCTGGACGACACCGTCTATCTGCACCATTCGGCAGACGGCAAGCTCACCGACGTCACCCATCACCTGCGCAATCTGCCGTGCAGCGGCCGTTCGACGCCTTCGGAGATGCCCGACCCGCGGGCGCAGGCGGCGTTCTTCCGCGGGGTGGACGCCTCCGATCCGTCGCCGGAAACCCTGCACACCGTGCGCCTGATGCCCGACGATCGGGCCCTGGGACACCCCCGGCAGCGCAACGCCTGCTTCGTCTGCCGACACACGTTCCGGCTCTTCGAGACGGTCGTCGTCTGCCCTTGCTCACCGGCGGAGCGCGACTGCCTCAAGGCGGTGCACCAGGACCCGGCCCGCGGACTCGGCTGCTTCGAGCAGTGGCGCAGCGACCTCACGGTCACCCAGTGCCCCATGAACTTCCGTACGTTGACGCGGAGTTGAGATGGAGCGCTTCGAACGGCACGAACTCATCCCGGGCTGGGACCAATGCCGACTCACCGCGGCCACGGTCGTAGTGGTCGGCGTCGGTGCCGTGGGCAGCCATCTCGCCCAGCAACTGGCCCTGGCCGGCGTCGGGCGCCTTGTGCTGTGCGATCCCGACTCCGTCTCGGAGGGCAACCTCAGCAGGGCCCCACTCTTCCGCGCCGACGACGTGGGTCGGCCGAAGGCGCCGATCGCCGCGCGCCGGCTCGGCGAGCTCTCCCCCGTGACCCGCGTGGAGGCTCGGACCGCCCCGCTGGTCAGCGGAGTGGGACTGGCCGAGCTGCGCGACGCCGCGCTCGTCGTCAGCTGCTTGGACAGCCTGGCCGCCCGGCTCCAGCTCAGCGGGCGCTGCCAGCTCGTCGGCGCCCCGCTGCTCGACGGCGGAACCAGCCCATGGGGCGGGGAGATCCGGCTCTACGAACCCTCGGGCGCCTGCTTCGGCTGCGGCCTCACCCCAAGGGACCGGGCCGCCCAGGACGACCCCTGGGCCTGTGCGAACGCCACCACGACCGACGCCGGGGCCTCCGCCCCGGTCTCGGCGCTGATCGGGGCGTGGATGGCGGTGACCGCCGTACGACTGCTGTGCGGGGCCGAGACCACGCCGGGCCTGGTGCGGGTGGACGCGGGGAGCGGTACGGCGTCCCCGGTGCGAGTGCGCCGCGATCCCGACTGCCCGCTGCACACCCGGATCTCCGTCCCGTTGGTGTCGCCGACACCACACACCGTCCGATCCACCCCCGCCGACCTCGCCGCCCATCTCGCCCCGGAGGAGTCCGTGATGACCTGGGCGCCCTTACCCGGATCCCCGCCGACGCAGGAGTCCACCCGGCTCACCGACGCACCCCCGCACGCCGCACTCGCCGAACTCGGCGTGGCCCCCCGCGAGATCCTGCCGGTCCTCGGGATCGGACGTACCCGAAGAATCCGCTACCTGGAACTCTCCGAGGCCGGCGGGAAAGGAGACTCCCGGTGACAAACGACGCGGGCAAACTACCCACCGAGATCAAGCAGGCCCTGATCGACACCCTGGCCAACCTCTACGCCACCCAGGCGCAGGCCGAGGAACTCCTGGAGGACATGGATTTCCCTTCGCAGACCCGGCCGCGCTGGGACGCGAGCCGGGAGGTCGTAGCCTTCTGGCGACAGGTCGTACGCGCCCTCGAACTCGGCGCCGTACCGACCGAGGGGGTCCCCCAGCTGGTGGAGACCGCGCTGCGGCGCTGGCCCGGCAACCACGACCTGCAGAAGATCCGGGAGTTCCTGCGCACCCAGCAGCACGAGCAGACCGGAGCCGGAAGGAACGCCGATACGCGATACCGGACCATCGAGTTCGTCGGCAGCGAGGCCTATCCGGAGTTCCTCCAACTGGTCCGCGAGCTGGTCGACCACGAGGCCGTGCAACTCTACGCCAACCACCAGCAGGCCGCGTTCCAGGTCGCCGAGATGCCCGCCGACCGGCTCCAGCAACTCCAGGACCGGGCGGCCCGAATCGCGCCCGGCGTCGAGGTGCTCTACGGGGAGCACGACTTCCGTCCGGCCCTGTACACCCGCCTGCGGTTCCAAGGCCCTGACCAGCAGCTGTACGAGATCCCGTATGTCCCGAACACCACCCTGCCCAGCGAATTGGTGCCCACCATCTGGGCGGAGTACCGCCCCGAAGTGTCCCGGGACGCCAACGGGCAACTGCGCCGGGCCGTGGTCGACTACCGCGACGAGAACGGCGAGGCCCAGCGGCTGGACCCGGACGTGCCGCTGTTCAACCAGGGCATCCGCGACGGCGGCCAGCTGGAGGTGTCGGCCGAGTCGACGGCGGGCGTCGACAGCCTGCTGCGCCTTGAGGCCATCGCGCAGGCCCGCGAGGACATCGCCGACTTCGCCGACGCGCACGAGGAGTTCACGCTGGTTCACATGGACGACGACCGGCTGCCGCTGCGCTTTGAGGTGGAGCTGCACGTCCCGGGCTTCGCCCCGCCGGAGGACCTGGAGGCCTGGCCGCTGGAGCCCCGGCCGATAGACCGGCACGAACTCATGATCGCGCTGCCGGCCGAGTTCCCCATCCAGGCGCCCCGAGTGCTGTGGCTGTCGGAGGTGTTCCATCCGAACATCGCCCGGGACGAGGAGTTCGGCAAGGGCTCGGTCTGCCTGGGGCCGTTGATGACCGACTACACGCCCGACCTGAGCCTGTACGTACTGTGCCAGACCCTCATCGACATGGCCCGCTACCGCAACTACGAGATCCTCCCGCACGACTACCAGATGGCCCTGGACTACGACAGCCTGGTGCGGGACATGTTGGAGCGCGGCGGCTACCTCGACCGGGCGGCGGCCGCCTGGGCGTTCTCGTTCGAGGGCCAGGAACGCATCAAGGAGATCGGCGGCACCACCTGGCTGGCCCGTGCGGGGCTGACGGTCAGGGCCGATCGTTCCCGGTCCCTGACGGTCCATCGTGTGGAGGCAAGCCCGGATGAGTACTGAGAACCGGACCGGCATGGCCAAGGTGCTGCTCTACAAGAGCGCGTCCTTCGATCTCCTGGGCCACATCTCCCTGGCCTCGCTGCTCTTCGAGGCGTTCCGGCGCGAACTGGAGCACAGCGATCCGCAGGATGAGGTGGACATCCGGCTGCGCTATGTGCGCAAGCCCGACCCACGGCTGATCAACGGGCCGCGCACCATCCACAATCTGCGCAGCCAGATCGGCCGGCTCGACGTGACCATCTCCCGGGGCGGGGACACCGTGGTGAGCCGGGAGTTCTCGGTCCGAGAGCTGCTCGGCCCCGTGCTGCAGCACGTGGTCCAGCAGATCGACCCGGACGAAGAGGTCTGGGGGTTCTGTCTGGACCACCCCACCCTGAGCACGGTGGCGCTGGCCCGCTCCACCCCCGAGGTCGAGGGCACCATGGACCTCAACCTGCGCGAGTCCCGGCGCAACTTCGCCATCCGCAAGGTGGTGGAACCGCCGGTGCCCCGGATCGCCCCCGAGGAGCTGGGCATCGACCCGGCCGCGCTCGGACCGGTGACCGTGCTCATCCCAGGCGAGACGTACGAGCATCTGTCTCAGATGAAGCTCTCGCATCGGCTGGAGGAGGGCGGTTTTCTGCTCGGCAAGGTGCGCCGGGTCCTCGAACCGGAGCCGGACCAGGGAGACGGCGAAGAGAGCGCCGAGCGCTATCTGGTGGAGATCACGGAGGTCACCCCGGCGGAGCACGCGGGCGCCGGTGCCCTGCACTTCACCTTCACCGGCGACTCCTTCCGCGAGGTGAACCGGCTGCTGTCCGCCTCCGGGGACAAGCAACTGATGGGCTGGTACCACACGCACCTGTTCTCCGGGAAGGAGTCAGGTCTGTCGAGCATCGACGTGGACCTGCATCTGGGCACCTTTCGGCAGCCCTGGCAGGTGGCGGGACTTGTCAACATCACCGGCGACGAGCGGCTACTGCGTTTCTACGCACGCTTCGAGGACGGTGTGAGCGAGGTCGAACAGTGGGTGGGGGATGAACGCGGCCGATACCGCCTTGAGCGTGCTGCAGTGGTCGAGGAACTGTGACGGGACGCGGTCGACGCCGCCAGAGGGGGGCTTGAGCGACCTTCAGGACCTGGCCGCCCCGCCACCGGACGTGACGGACGAGGTGATCCGGGTCGCCGTGTACAGCGCCGCCCGGCTGCGCCTGGACCGACTGGCGGAGCGGGAACGCCGCCCGGTCGGCGCCGGGGCACTGCTCCTGGCGGCGATCATAGGAGCCCGGTCACAGGCAGAGCTGGCCGCCGAGGCCGTACGGGCGGTCCCGCCCGCCCGCTCGCTGTGGGACGTCCTCGCACACCATGCCGTGGTGGCGCCCGCGCTGCCGCACTGTGCGGGCAGTCCGCTGCTGGCCGAGCGGCTGCTGGACGCCTCGCCACTCACCGCGGCTCTCGACCGGCCGAACCCGACCGGCGAGTCGGCGGTCGAAATCCTCGTGGAGGACGTACTTCTGACGCATCCTCAGGGTCGTCGCCTGTTCACGAATGTCTACTGCGCGGCCCCGGACTCCCCCGCACAGGCCCTGTGGCGCGGCGGGGTCCTGAACCAACTCCGGATGGATGAACGCGAGTTGGTGCTGGATGTGTACGAGGCCGGGCTGCTGCGGCACCGGGCCGAGCACCTCGGGCTGATCCAACAGGCCCGGCTCTGTCTGACCGCGCCCCCCGATCTGCCCGCGGCCCGTCCGGTCGCCCAGTGGTGGGCCGCACTGGCCCGCCTCGAGCGGTCGCATCCGCAGCTGTTGAAGGCCCGGACGGGTATCACCCGGCAGTACCTGGCGGGCGTGGGCCTGTACCGACAGGTCGAACGACTGGAGGCGACCACCGCATGAGCACCGCCAGGCGCCATATCTGCGTCATCGCCCCCGACGAGGAGTCGCTGCGGGCCCTGCGCCGACAGCCTCCCGATGTCACGGTCAACGAGGCGCTGATGTCCGGCCCTTATCTGCTGCGCACCCCGCTGGAGCCGAACTGGGGCCTGCTGCGCTGGGAGTCCGTCGCCACCGAGCTGCTGCTCCAGTCCGAGCTGCCCTACGGCACGCCGGTGTATCCCCCGACGTACTCCCCGACATCGGCACCCACGCCGGAGACCGCCGCCGCGGCCCCGCCGCGCTCGCTGTCCAAGCCGCCCTCCGGCTCGGGCACCGAGGCCACGCCCCAGGAACCGGAGTACCGGCACCCGCAGCCCGAGCAGTTGCACGAGGCCGAGTCCACGGTGCTGGCCTACGGCCGTGACATCGCCCAGGTCTCCTCGCTGCTCAGGGCGGGGCTGTCCGTGCTGGTCGTGGCCGAGAAGCCGGTCGTACCGCACCTGTGGCGGGAGATGGCGACCCGGGCCGCGCTGCGGGCGGAGGTGCTGGAGGACGCCGAGGAACTCCAGGACGCCGAGGAGGCGGCGCGGGACCAGCCGCCTCCGGATCTGATCCCGGCGCCGCAGAATCCGCGCCAACGGCTGCTGGCCCGGCTACGGGAGCTGGTCCGCGGGCTCAACGACGACCAGGTGCTGGTCGTCCAGCATCTCGATCTGCTCGCCGGCGGCAGCGACGGTTCCCTGTCGGCGGAGGCCCGCGAGGTGACCGAGCTCCTGCACGGGGCGCCGGAGCGGGTGATGCTCGCCTTCGCGGCGCCCTCGCTCTCGGTGCCCGAGGTGCTGGCCGAGCGGTTCAGCACCCGGGTGTCCATCACCGGCGTGCCGCGCACGGTGTGGTTCAGGGACGACGACGAGACGCAGCCGCTGGGCCGGGCGCTGGTGACTGTGGGCGAGGCGGCCCGGTTCAGCCGGTACGACCCCGTCGAGTTCTACAAGCACGTCGCGGGCATGAACCCGGTCCTGCTGCGCCAGGCGATGCGGTACGCGATGAGTGTGCACCGGGACCACGCGGAGCCGACCGCCCGCGATCTGTACGGCACCATCCGGGCGTTCAAAGCCCAGATGTCGAGCAACTTCGAGGTCCCGGACGTCAGTTTCGACGACATCGCGGGCTACAACGAGGTGAAGGACCACATCGAGCGGGCGATCGACATCGTGACCGGCCATCACCGGTTGCCCGCCCAGTACGACCATCTGCGCACCAAGCTGATTCCGCGGGGCTTCATCTTCCACGGCCCGCCGGGCACCGGTAAGACGCTGTTCGCCAAGGCCATCGCCAACCGGATGAACGCCACGATCCTGGTGGTCTCTGGGCCGGAGGTCATGGGCACCTACGTCGGCGAGAGTGAGCGCAATGTCCGGGAGATCTTCGCCGAGGCCCGGCGCAACGCCCCCTCGGTGGTCGTCTTCGACGAGTTCGACTCCATCGCCTCCCGCCGTTCGGACCACTCCGACGGCGGGTCCCGGGCCGGCAACGCGGTGGTCGCGCAGATCCTCACCGAGATGGACGGCTTCCGCCCCGAGGTGCCGACCCTGGTGATCGGCACCACCAACCGGCTGAACCTGATCGACGAAGCGCTGCTGCGGCCCAGCCGCTTCGAGACCATCAGCATCGACGTACCCAACGACGAGGCCCGGCTGAAGATGATCGGTCTGCACGCGGGGAAGTTCGGGATCGACGTCAGCGGCGGTGTCGACGAGCTGATCGCGGCAGCGCTCAAGGGCCGCAACGGCGACGACATCCACGCCGTGTTCCGTGACGCCTTCGTCGCCGCCCACTTCCAGAACCCGCCGGTGCCACCCACGCCCGAGCAGCTCGGCCAGATCGTGGGCCAGCTCCAGCGCACCCGCCGCCAGCAGCGGCGCTCCAGCAGGCTCTGACCGGCACGGCATGAGCGACTCGACACGAGCGAACAGTCGACAGACACGAGGGAGGAGGCCACGGTGAGCTGGGGCCAGGAGACCGTCGACACCATCAGGGACCTGGAGTACGTCCGGCGGCGGCTGGGCGACGAGTTCGTCGGCCGGGAGCGCGCCGTCAGACTGCTCCAGCTCGCCGTGGTCTGCCGGGAGCACGCACTGCTGCTCGGCCCCACCGGCACCGCGAAGAGCGAGTTGATCTCCGCGCTGGCCCGACAGATCGAGGCCCGGCACTTCAGCTATCTGCTGACCCGGTTCACCGAACCCTCGGAGATCTTCGGGGCACTGGACTTCGACCGGTTCCGCCAGGGCACCTATCACGTGCACACCGAGGGGATGTTGCCGCAGGCCGAACTCGTCTTCCTGGACGAGGTGTTCCAGGGCAGCAGCGCCATCCTCAACACCCTGCTGACCCTGCTCAACGAACGCCGATACCACAACGGCGCCCGCGCGGAGCACGCCCCGCTGGTCTCTCTGCTGGGGGCGACCAACGACATCCCGGACGACCCGGGGCTGACCGCGTTCTCGGACCGGTTCCTGATCCGGCTGCTGGTGGAACCCGTGGGAGGCACCGATCTGGAGCGGCTGCTGCTGGTCGGCTGGCAGCACGAGGCCCGGCGGCTGGCCGCGGCGGGCAACGAGGCGCCCTCGGCCGGCGGCGGCACCCTGACCGTTGACCGGCTCACCCGGCTCTCACTGCGGCTGCGGGACATCGATCTGGATCCGGTCCTCGGTGAACACCGCGAACTGACACGTCAGTTGCTGATCCAGGGCGTCAAGCTGTCGGACCGGCGGCTGGTACGCAGCCTGAAGCTGGTCGCCGGGGCGGCGCTGCTGCGCGAGTCACAGGCGGCCCAGCCGGTGGACCTGTGGCCGCTGGCCCATATCTGGACCGACCCCGCGGATCGCACCACGGTGGAGGAGGCCGTGCACGCCGTGGTGGAGAAGCACGGTGGAGAGCCCGCCCAGCGACGCCGCCCGGACCACGAGATCCTGCTTGACGCCCGCGAGGTCAGCGCCCCGCTCACCACCGACCGGCGCCCCAGCGAATGGAGCGTGATCGACGGACTTCACAAACTCGGCGCTCTGTCCCGGGAGTTGAGGGGGCATCAGCCGGTGAACACACAGACCGAGACAGAGCTGTCTCGTATCATTGCCGACGTGAACGTGCTCCTCGACCAGTTCGAGTGAGCGCGGGAACCTTACAGGGGGTACCCCAATGTGCAATCCCCGACGGGTCCGGGTCCGGGCCTCCAGCCGACTCACCCGCATGTGGCAGGAGGAGCTGCGCCGGACAGGCCGGGCGAGCACCGACGTGGCCGGCGAGGCCACGCTGCGCCAGGCGTTCGGAACCCTGCTCGGCGCCGCGGCACGCCGCGCGTTCGAGGCGGCGCTCGGCGCCGACACCCGCTGGACCTGGCAGGACGGAACCTACTGGATGGAGTTGGACGGCGGCACGGTCGCCTATCACCTCGACACCGGTGAGATCGAGATGACCGCGCGACTGGTCGACGTGGTGAGCGCCGAGGCCGAGGTGACCCGCGTGGTCGAGGGCACGGTCGACGTGCACACCACGGCCGAGCGGACCGAGCGGTACTACGACGACAACTGGGGCGGTCTGACCAAGAAGGTCGCCGAGCGCACCGCCCGCCTAGAGGCGCAGGAGCGGGCGGACCGCAAGGCCGCCGAGCAGGCCGCCCGCCAGCTGGAGGAGGACCGCCTCGCCGGGCAGCGGACCCTGGCGGGCCAGCGCGCCGACCTGGACGCCCAGGCCCGCGAGGAGGCCGAGCGGCGGGTCGCCGCCACCGCGGAGCTGCGGCGCGAGGAGCTCTCCCGGGACGCCACCGACCGGCTCGCGGACACCCGTGGGGAATTTCTGCGTCCGGTGCACGAGGTGCTCGCCGTGGCGTACCGCGACGCCATCGTGGAGTACGCACGTGTGCACGGTGCGCAGGCCCTTCAGGTGGACGAGACGGACGGCATGCTCAACATCCAGTTCGAGATGGAGGCCTGATGCGGGTCAGGGTCGAGTTCCGCTACAACGCGGAGACCGGCGAGGTCGAGCTGCTCCAGATCGACGACATCGGCCGGACCACCCGGTTGCAGGATCACGACGCCGCGCACGACGACATCGCCCACGCGATCGGCCGGGTACTGGACCGCAGGCCGGACGTGCACGAAGTGGCCGCCGACGGCCGTACGGGTCCCGTCGCCACGCCGGCCGGGCCCGAGCGGACCCCGGAGCCGGAGCCCGCGAGGCCGGAGCGGCTCCAGGAATGACGAGATCGCCCGACCTCCTGGTGCGCGCCGCCTTCTGCTACGCCGAGGCCGGCGACTACGCCCAGGCCGCCCGGTGCCACGAGCAGGCGGGACACCGACTGAAGGCGGCCGAACTGTGGGAGCAGGCCAAGGATCCCGCGCGCGCCGCCGAGTGCTGGCTGCGCGAGGGCCGGCCGGGCCGGGCCGCCGAGTGCCTGATGTCGATCGGCCGGTACGAGGCGGCCGCCGAATGCTTCGAGGACGCGGGCGACATGCTGCGGGCGGGCTGGACCCTGGTCACCCGGACCCGCTCCTTCGCCACCGCCGAGCAGTTGTTCACCGCCGCCCGGACCGCCCCTGGCGGACAGGAGCTGCGCCGACGGATCGGCCGTCGGCTCGCGGCGGCCCGGGCGTACGGCGAGTCGGCCGCCCTGGTGGAGACGCTGGCCGGGGTGGCGGACCGGCTGGGCGGCCTCTCCCCCGCGCGGGAGCGGGAGGAGGTCGAGCTGTGGGCGGTGACCGCGGCGGAGCTGGTGGGCAGGCCGGATCTCGGCGCCCTGGTCTTCGCGGCCTCCTACCGAGCCGGTGTGACCGGGTGCACCGACCGCTGGCAGCAGTGGGCGGCCCGGGTCCTGGGCGACACCACCGGCGTGCCCACGGCACCCGCACCCCCGCCCGCCTCGTAGTACCGCACCAGACTTGGATCCACGCATCGGGGGACGGATGAACACTCCAAAGCGGCACAAGAGAAGGATCTTCCCTACCGCGGCCGGCGAGCCGACGAAGCACCCGCGGTTCGAGGCGGTGCCGGTGCCGCCCCCGGCCGGCCCGCCGCCGATCGAGCCACCGCCCGTGGAGTACGAACCGGAGCCGCCGGCCTGGTCGGCCGCCGCCCGCTTCCCGTCCCCCAGGACCGCCCTGGGCCATGTCGCGGCGACGGCCGCCCTCGGACCGCCGAGGCTGCGCAGATCACCGCACGACGACTCCGTGTGGGCGCTACTCGGTCCGGCTCAACGAGCGGGCATCGCGCTGGTGGCGGGGTACGGGGGCACGGCCTATCAGGCCGACACCGACGGCGTGCTGTGGCCCGAGGACCGCTCGGCGCCCGGGGCGCGGCCGGCGGACCGGATGACCGATGTCATCGGCTGGGACGACGTCCCGCTCGCCGAACTGGCGGGGCACAGCCCGGCCGGTACCCCGCCGCCCGGGCTGCGGGAGATCGCCGTACTGGCCCCGGGAGCGCTGGCCCGCTGGCTGTTACGGCGAGCGCTGGCCACCGGGGTGCACACCACGTTCACGCCGGTGGAGCGCCTCGGCCCCGACGGCAGGTTCGACGCGGGCTGGCTGCTGCTGATGCTGCGCGCCGCGGACAGTGCGGTACCCGCCGGCCTGGTGGAGGCCTGCGGGCGGCTGCCGGGGACGGTCGCCTGCCGGCCGGCCGACCCCGACTGCCGGGTCCTGATCGACCTGCGACTCCAACTGCCCGTGCCGGACGCCGTGTTGCTCGACAAGCGGGCGGACGGTCTCCATGTGGTGGTGGAGGCCGCGACGGTCGGCCCGCCCTGGCACTGGCGGCCGCTGGGCAAGCCGGCTTCGGGTGCGCTACTGGACGCCGGTCCGGTGCTGAGCACGACCGAGCCGGTGCGCACGCCCGTGCCGGTGCCCGCCCTGGGGCCCCCACTGCCGGTCCGGCTGGTGCCGAGCCCGAGGGCACCGGGCCGGGTGGACGCCGTACTGATCTCGGACGCCGAACTCGACGGTCTCCGCCGGTTCCTGCGCTCCCGTCCGCTGCACGAGACAGCCGTCGTGGCGTTCGGTCCGGGGCGCCATCTGGTGACCGAGCCGCCGGGACTCCTTGAGTCCCTGCCTTTCGGGACCTGCGTCTACCAGGCCGGCCCCGGCGCCCTGTACCTGGAGAGCGGCTGCGTGCTCAGTCCGCCGCTGCCGGACCCCGCCCGAGAAGAGGTTCTGGGCCTGGGTACCGACGTCATCAAGGTTCTATGCCGGGACGGGGCCTGGGAGTTGCGCCTCGAAGACGTACGTCCGGCCTGGCATCTGTGGGTGCCGCAGGCGCCCGCCTTCGCGACCGGCGTCTCTCAGCCCGCACGTGAACTCCTGAGTCGGCTCGACCAGTTGACTCCGGCACCGGAATCGACGGCGCCTGCGGCCGTCCGCACCCCGGAGACGGAACGCCGACGCCTGAACCAGGCGGCCATGGAGCACTCGCTGCGCGGCGAGTACCGCGAGGCCGCCGAACTCCTCGAACAGGCAGGACACTTCCAGCGCGCCGCACAACTCTACGAACGCGCCGCCGCCCAACTCGACGAGGCGCGGTGACCGCGCCGGCACCGGGGGCCCGACATGCCCAACGTGTCCTCACCGTGCCCGCCGAGGACACCCACTGCCTCTGCCTGTCGCCCGACGGCACGGGGCTGGTGATCGTCCACGGCGGCGATGTGGTCCGGTACGACGACGAAGGGCGCCCGGTGTGGCGGCTGCCCTGGCCGGGTCCGGCAGCGGGCGACGGGGCGCGGGAGGGGACCGACGCCGCGGTGTGGAGTCCGGACGGCGATCGGCTGGTGCTGCTCGGCGGGGGCCGGTTGGTGCTGCTCGACGCGGACACCGGGCAGCTGCTGGAACTCCCTGCCCAACTGCACGCCGAGGGCGAGGTCACCGCCGTGGGCCTGTCGCCCGACGCACGGCTGCTGGCCGCCGGACTCCACTCCGGGGACGTACTGCTGGTGGACCGCGCCGGCCACTCCCTGACGCGGCTGCGCGGCCTCGACCCGGTGGCGGAGGTGTGCTGGGTCCCGGGCTCGCCAGACACCCTGTGCGTGGCCACCTCGACCTCCGCACAGCTGTGGGAGCCTCAGGGGCGCACGATGACCGGAACGCTCGGCGGCCCCTTCTACGGGCTGCGCCGGGTGGCCCGTTCGCCGGAGGGGCGGGCCGTCGCCGTCGAGGACTACGCGGGCATCAGGCTGCTGGACCCCGGCTCCGGCCGGGAGCTCGGGCGGAAGTTCTTCCCGCACCGGATGAACGCGCTGTCGTTCAGCCACGACGGCTCCTTGCTGATCGCCGGTTCCGCTCTGGACGGGCTGTGGATCCTGGGTGCGCAGTTGGACACGCTGGGGCAGCTGCCGGGGCAGGTCACCGGCCCCGGCGAACTCAGCCTGTCCGCGAGCGGCCTGTTCGCGGCTCGTCTTGACCCGCAGACGGTCGCGGTGTGGGAACCGCCGGGTGCGGTGCCCCGCCCGCACCGGCACCGGGACCCCGCCGCGCTGCGCCGCTGGGCCAACGCGATGGGCGTCACCGTCGGCAAGGTGCACACCCGCTCCGGGAACCGTGAGCAAGCGGTGCTGCGGCCGACGCGGCTCCCGGAGGCGGGCACGGGCTGTGTGGCACCCGCCTTCGCCTGGTCCCTCGACGGGGCCCGCTACTGGTGCGAGTCGGGACCCGGCCGGCTACTCGAATACGCCGCCGACACCACGGAGCACGTCCATGAGCAGGCGGTGTCGGCCTTCGCGCACGGCTGGTACGACGCGGCCTGTCTGGCCGGGCGCCGACCGGTCCTGGTGCTCGCGACGCACTACGAGACCGGCGTCAACCGGCTGGTGGACCCCCGCACCGGCGAGCTGCTGGCCGAGCGGCCCGCCGGCCAGGCGGTGGCCGCCGATCCGGTGCGCCCGCTGCGCTGGGCCGCCCCCGAACCCGGGGCGGATCCTGCTCGGCTGTTCGTCCACGACCTGAGCGAGGACGTCGCCGGGTTGCAGCGGCTCCCCGTCGAGGCAGGAGTGCGTCGCCCCGCATGGTCGACGGACGGAACGCTGCTCGCGGTCGGTACCCGCGGGCGGGTGATCGTGTGGGAGCCGGGGCCGACCGGGAGGCTGCAGCGGACCCGGGTGCTGGACTGGCCGGACCCCAACGCCATGGTGTGCCGGGTGGCCTGGTCCCCCGACGGACGCCGGCTCGCCGCGACGGCCGGCAGCGAGGGCGGCCCGGTCGTGGTGTGGGACACCGGCAGCTGGATCCGGCTGCGGGCCTTCGGCCAGGCCGGCGGCCGGGACTGGGCACCGGCGCTGTCCTGGTGCGCGGACTCGCGGCTGCTGGCCTTCCCGTCCGCGGACCAGGACTCGGTGGCCGAGGTGTGGGACGCCGAGGAGCCGCGCCGGATCCGCGTGATTCTGCCGCCGGACGGGGTGGGCGGTCATCTGTGGACCCTGCGCTGGTCCCCCGTCGGCGACCAGCTGGCGGCCACCTACAACTCCGGGGCCGCGGTGCTCTGGGACCTGTTCACGGGGCGCGCCCGCCCGGCGTCGGCGGCGCTGCCGAGCGGCCAGGACGAGCTGATCCGGATCGGGGCGGCCGCCGCCGGCAACGGGTTCGGAACACCGCTGGACCTGCTGGCCGATCTCCTGGCACTGCTGCATGGCTCCACCCCGCCCCGACTGCGCACGCTGGCCGACCACCGCGGTCTGCACGCACTGCGTGAACTGGGCTGGCCCTCACCGGCGTTGGCCGGGATCGTCCTCCTGCTCGTCGCCGACCTCACCCCCGACCCGGCGTGTCTGGCACCGCCGGAGGTCACCTCCGACGATCTCGCGCAGGCGCTGACCCTGGCCCTGGCGGGCTCCTCGGTACCGCAGCGTCGTTCGGCGCCCCCGCTCACCGAACTGACGGGGGCCCTCGCGACAGTGGACGAACGGCTGCTCGCGCTGCTGCGCGTCCTTGGCCCCGAGGCGGTGACCTCCGACCCCACGCTGCCACCCCGGATGCGCCGACTGCGACTGTCCCTCACGCCTCCGGGACCGGCCCAACGGGCACTGCTGGGGCTTCGGTTGCTGGACGGCGACGCAGGGCTCGCCACCGGCGGACTGGGCGGCACCGGACGCACGGGGCTGGCCCGGCACGGCCCGGCCACCCGGCTTCTGCCCACCCAACTTGCCTTGCCAACCGCCCTGTTGCGGGCTCGACACGCCCGCGACGAGCTGCTGTACCGCACCAGCAGCGGCCGGCTTCCCCGCGATCCGCACGGTGTCGTCCTCCTGTTGGACGACACCCCCGCCACGCACGGCAAGGTGGGGTCCGTGCTGCGGCTCGCCGCGCATCTTCTGACCACTGCCTCGTTGCGCCTTCAACGCCCTTGTGTGTTGGTGCCGTTGAGCGAACCGTGGCGCTCCCGGCTGCTGACGGGCCCAGAGGACCTGGTGCAGGTGTGGGCCGCTGGTTCGCTTCAGGCCGGGGACCCCCTGGCCGCGTTCCGGGAGGCGGAGGTGGCCGCCGGCCGGCTCACCGCCGACATGGCGGGGGCACCACGGACGATCCTGCTGACCCACCCCTATCTCCAGCCGGCCCCGCTGCCCGAGCTGCGCGAGCTACGGGTGCACTATCCGCGCATCCCCTGGCGGGAGCCGGCCCGGCACCGTCACGTGCTGCCGCCCGACCCCTCACCCGAGGAACTGCGGGAGTCGCTCACGGCGTTGCTGCTCGAGGAGTAGGCACGCTGGGGTGACGGGCGCCCCGGCCATCGCCGCGCATCCGGCGGTCACCCGCAGAGCATCTGCTCGATCGCGTCGGGGCCCAGCGCCTCCAGCAGCCCTTCCAGCAGATCGGGACGGAAGGCGTCACCGATCACCTGGACACCCTCGCCGTCGGTCCTGATGCTGATGCGCACCAGACGGCCCTCGGGATGGTCCTGGTACTCCTCGGGCTGGATGAGGTCGGGGATGTGCTCGACCATGCGGTAGTCCCGGGTGTCGTCCGTCATGGAGTCACCATCTTCCTTCCATCTGAGTACCGCAGCGCCGACATCTGCCGCGGTCGAGCAGGGTGCGGCCGAGAGCCCAGACGTCGCGTTCGACGACGGTGGTACGGCAGGTGGAGCACCGGGTGGCACGGCCCTCCGCCCCCAGAGCGCGTTCCACGTAGACGTGCCGCAGCCCTTCCTCGCGCCCGGTCCGCACCCCTGCCTCCATGGCGGCCACCGAGGTGGGGGCATGGCCGGTGCGACGATACGCCGGGGTAGCCCGCACCAGATGCCAGGGGACGGCGGGATCCAACGCGGCCAGGGCGCGGGCGATCGGGCGCAACGTCTCCTCCCCGGACGTGAGTCCGGGGATCAGAGGCGTGGACACCTCGACCCACACGCCCCGTTCACGCAGCCCGGTGAGCGCCTCGAGGACGGGGCCGGGGCGAGCTCCGGTGAGCTCCCGGTGGTCGTGTTCGTCCAGCGTCTTGAGGTCGACGTTGACGGCGGCGACGTGCCGGGCGGCCAGTTCGACAGCCTCGGGGGTGAGGAAGCCGTTGCTCTTCCAGACCACGTCCACACCGCGAGCACGGCCCGACTCCGCCAAAGCCACGGTGAGTTCGAGCGCCAGCGAGGGTTCGGTGTACGAGATCGCCACGCACCCAGAGCGCCCGGCGGCCTCCCCGACCACCGATTCCGGGTCCACGGGCTCAGCATCCCATGCGACGGAGCCCTCGCGTCCGTACTGGGACATACGGTGGTTGATGCAGTAGTCGCAGGCGAAAGTGCAGCCGGGTGCCGCGAGAGTGAGGCATGGCGTGCCCGGACGGAAGTGATAGAGCGGCTTGCGCTCGACGGTGTCCCAGTGCCGCACGGACGAGGCGAAGGTCGCGGTCTCCAACCGGTCACCCGCCCTACGGCGGACCCCGCACAGCCCGGTCTGCTCGGCCTTGAGCGAGCAGCGGAAGGGGCACAACACACACTGCACCCGCCCGCGCCGCTCGCGATACAGGACGGCAGGCGTCCACTGCAACCCCATAGCCGTCCCCCGTCCGATCAGTGGGCCCTCGCCAGAGTAGCTCAGCGTCGCTGAACTCATGGGCGGATGGCGCCACTTGACGCACCGTCGGCATCAAGCGCCTGCAACAGCAGTTCACCCGCCTCCCCGTAGGCGGGCAACCGGCCCTCCTCGACTGCCGCTTCCCCGCGCCGCGTCGGCGCACGGGATCCTGTGCCCCGCAACCGCAACACCTCTGCCTCGACCCGCTCCGCCACACCCCCTTGCTCATAGCCGACCGGATCGCGCTGGAAGGCGAGGGCGGCCGCGGCGAGCGCCGTGGCTGCGCGAGCGCACCCGGACGGCCTGCGGTGCAGCAGCCGTTCCGCCGCGACGAACACGTCCTCGGCATCGGGCGGGACCAGCAGGTGGGTCAGGCGCCGGCCGCCGAGTCCGTCGTAGCCGGTGTCGAGCAGGGCGGAGACGATGGCGGTGATTTCGGGGCCGTGGGGTTCGTCAGGCCCATCAGCGCCCCGTGGATGTCCGGCCGCCACGGCGGCGGCGCGGGCCAGCCGCACCCGGATCGCGGGCGGTGGGTGCTGCCCGTCCAGGAGGCCTTCGGTCCGGGCACCTCCGGTGGTCCCGGCACGTTCGACAGCTTCGGTGGTCCGGGCGGCCCCGGCAGCGCCCGCGACCCCTGCACCCCCGACCTCCAGCAGTTCCGCCAGGACCTCCGCGTACGCCGTACCGCAGACAACAGCGGCACAGACGTCCGCGAATGCCTCGCCCCTCCAGTGCTCCCAGTGGGGCACGCGCTCCGGAGGCAGTTCCGCGGCGCGGATCCGCTCGCGGATTTCGTCGCCGAGGCCGCAGTCATCCTCGATGTGGTGTCCGGCCTCGTGAGCCACGGTCAGCAGTGCGGGCAGCTGTACGTCGTAGTGCCAGGGGATGTCGATGACGGGGAACGGCAGCCGGGCGGCAGCGATGCGGCCCTCTCGGGTGTGGATGCCGCCGCGGGGCAGCAGGTCGAGATAGGCGCTGCCCCGCCGGTGGGCGCGTGGCGAGGCCGTTCGGCTGAAGCCGGCCAGCGGTGGCTCTTTGGGGCGGCTGCCGGGCAGATCGAGGACCGGTCGGTAGCACTCCCAGGCCAATTCGTCGGCCACCTCCAGGGTGCGGCGGTAACCCCGGACCCGGCGCAGCAGGAACCGGCCGCGGAAGAAGTCCCAGACGTGGTGGAGGTCCAAGATCCGGGCCGGCACCGAGTCTGCCCGGCCGTCCGCAAGCCGCTCGCGGGCGTCCACGACCCCCGCGTTCAGCAGGACGAGGACGGCGTCGATCTGGGTGCGGTGCTTCTCCAGCGGTCCACCAACGCGGCTGACCGCCTCCCACTGCCGCAGCTCACCGACCAGCCCGTCGACCATGTGCCGCCGGACGGCCGCCCGACGGTCGGGGAGCGGAACGGTCAGAGCGCCTCCTCCGCCGACGGATCGCCCTCCGGCCGGCTCGGGAACTCCAGCACCGCTGACGGATCGTCCAGCGCCTCCTCCAACAGCACCTCGGGCACGGGCTCACCGTTCAACCCCCGACCAGGCTGCACAGGACCGAACTCCTCGCGCACTCCGCCGAGCCACTTGTGCCGCAACCGGACCACCCGGTACAGCGGCGTGACGGCGTCCCCGATCCACTGGAACCCCAGATGCCGGCCTCGCACCACCTCGGCTCCGCCGGCCAGGTCGACGAGCTGCACCGGCCCGGCGCTCGCGGATGCGGCCAGCCGGAGTTCGACGGCCGCATCCACCCCGTCCGTGACCAGGACGGCGGCGGCGTCGGCGTGCACGGCCTGGGTCACCGCGAGCAGATCCTGGTCCCATCTGCCTTGCCAGTAGCGGCCGATGAGTTGGACGGCGAGCTGCCGGGTGTCCGGTACGGCGGTCTCCGCGAGGCCGCGGTAGGCCACGACGGCACCTGTCTGCCGGCCGAACTGCAGGAGGACCCCGGCATCCGCCTCCGCGAGTCCGGCGAACAGCGGATCGGTGCTGCCGGCCGCCTTGAAGCGAAGGTCGATCCCACCCCCGGCGTCGTAGACGAACTCACCGCGCGCCTCGGGAGCGGTCACTTCGTATTCGATCCGCCGTTCGGCGAGCGTCCCGGCGGGGCGCAGACTGCCCCGGGAGTTCTGCAGCACGTCCCCGACGGCGACGCGCTGGAGGAGGGGCCAAGCCAGCCACCAGTCCTCGCCCCACGCCTGACGCATGGCGTCCCGGTACACGGCAAAAGGCCGGACCACCGCGCTCGCCCCCTTCCCCACCTGCTGCGACGACCTGGGCGCAGACTAGCAGCGCCCGGTCGACAGCAACGTCCGAACTCCCCGGCTTCACCCGGGTGTTGAGACGGGGAAGGACTCCGATCCGGTCACCCCACCTCGTCCGACTCCAGCCTCAGCGAGATCGAGTTGATGCAGTACCGCTGATCCGTAGGCGTCTGGTACCCCTCGCCCTCGAAGACGTGCCCGAGGTGCGAGCCGCAGCGCGCGCAGCGCACCTCGGTGCGGGCCATTCCGTGGGAGCGGTCCTCGATGAGTTCCACGGCGTCGGTGTTCTTCGGGTCGTAGAAGGACGGCCAGCCGCAGTGCGACTCGAACTTCTCGGTGGACGTGAAGAGCTCGGCGCCGCAGGCCCGGCAGGCGTAGACGCCCTTGGTCTTCGTGTCGGTGTACTCACCGCGGAACGCGGGCTCCGTGCCGGCCTGGCGCAGCACCGCGTACTCCGCGGGGGTCAGCTCCGTGCGCCACTGCTCGTCCGGCTTCTCGATGTCGTACGACATGTCTCTCAACCCCTCAGCTGGTCCAGGATGCGCGGGCCGAGCTCCGTGACGTCGCCCGCGCCCATGGTGAGAACGAGATCGCCGGGCTTGGCCATTCCCGCGACCGCCGCGACGGCCGCGTCCTTGTCGGCGGCGGCCTGCACATCGGCGCCCGCCTCGCGCGCGGCGTCGATGATCAGGGCGCTGGTGATGCCGGGGATCGGGTCCTCGCGGGCCGGGTAGATGTCGAGGACGACCGAGGCGTCCGCGAGGGCGAGGGCGGCGCCCATCTCCTTGCCCAGCTGCTGGGTGCGGGAGAAGAGGTGGGGCTGGAAGAGCACGAGGATGCGGGCGTCACCGGCCGCCGAGCGCATGGCCTCCAGGTCCGCCGTCATCTCGGTGGGGTGGTGGGCGTACGAGTCGATGACCTGGGCGCCGTTCTCCTCGCCCTTGAGCTGGAGGCGGCGCTTGACGCCCGTGTACGACTTGAGCGCCGAGGCCAGGTTCCGGGCCGGGATGCCCATCGCGACGCCCGCCGCGAGCGCCGCGACCGCGTTCTGCGCGTAGTGGCGGCCGGGGACCGAGACCGTGAAGGTCAGCAGCTTGCCGTCCAGGAGGACGGTCACCTCGCTGGCCAGGCCGCGCGGGGTGATCTTGTGGATGCGGATGTCCGCGCCCTCGGACTCGCCGTACGTGACGACCTTGAGGGACGTCGTGTCCCTGACCCTGCGGGTCAGCTCGGCCGCGCCCGCCTGGTCGGCGGCGATGACGAGGGTGCCGCCGGGGGTGACCCTCCCCGTGAACGTCTCGAAGGACTCGTAGATCTCGTCCATGGACGCGTAGTTCGCGTGGTGGTCGAGTTCGACGTTGAGGATGATCGCGACTTCCGGCGCGTACTTGTGGAAGCTGCGGTCCGATTCGTCGGCCTCGGCGACGAAGATCTCGCCCTCGCCGTGATCGGCGTTGGAGCCGGGGACGTCCAGGTCGCCGCCGATGGCGTAGGACGGGTTCAGGCCGAGGGACTTCAGGGACACCGCGAGCATCGACGTCGTGGTCGTCTTGCCGTGCGTGCCCGCCACCGCGATGGGGCGCAGGCCCTCCATCAGGGAGGCCAGGGCGTCGGAGCGGTGCACGACCGGGATGCCGAGCTCCTTGGCGCGGGCCAGCTCCGGGTTGTCCTCGCGGATGGCCGAGGAGACGACCACGCAGGTGGCGTCGGAGGCGAGGTGCCCGGCGTCGTGGCCGATGTGCACCGTCACGCCCAGCTCGCGCAGCGCCTGCGCCGTCGCGGACTCACGGGCGTCGCTGCCCGCCACCCGCGCGCCGCGCTGGGCGAGGATCTTGGCGATGCCCGACATGCCGGCGCCGCCGATGCCGATGAAGTGCGGTCGGTCCATGTCGGCGACGGAATGCGGCAGGCCGGGTGCCATGCGTGGTCTCCCCTGGGGTTCTCGGATGTTCTGATCCGTGGTCACGACGACCACGGCACGGGCCCCAGCCTATTGCCTATGCCCGTGCCGCCTTGAACCTCTCCCGTTTACGCCTCGCTGTTACGCCTCGCTGTTACGCCTTGCTGTGCGAGAACAGCTTCAGGACCGGTACGCCGACCTGGTGGCGGGCGCGCGAGGCCCAGTCCCGGTGGAAGAACTCCTCGACGTAGTGCGGATCGGTCAGCACGATGACCTCGTCCGCCTTCACCTCGTCGACGAGCGCCTTGAGGGCGTCCAGCGGGTGGTCCTCGATGAGTCGGCCCCCTGCCTCGTTGCCCGCCTGGTGCAGCGCGGCGAGGGAGACGGCGAGGGCCTTCTCCGCCGGGCCCTTGGCCTCGTCGCCCTCGGGCACCTCGTTCTCCTTGCCCGCCTCGTCGAACTCCCCCATCGCGACGTCGTCGATGGCCCGCAGCAGGCGGTCCGCCTGGTCCCCGCGGGGCTGGAGCAGCACGTGGAAGGAGACTTCCTCCTCTCCGTGCAACGTGGTGACGAACTCCACGTCGGCGGAGGTCAGAGCCTTCTCGATCATCAATACGCTCGTGAACACGACGGGCGCCCTTCTTCTCCTACCGTGGGCCGACTGACGACGACCCTCCGGGTGGACCAGCGGACCTGCGGAAACCATCCTGCCCCGCATTCGCACGGGGTCTGCGAGATTTAGTGTGCCCAGCCAACGCTAAACGGAACGACTCATTCCGCCGAATGTCGCCGTGCCGCCGACGGCAGCGGCTACTGTCCGCCCCGCGGCCGGGCGTAGCGGCTGAAGAGGAACCCTTCCTCCTCCAGTAGGGACGTCAGTTCGAACCGCTCCGGCACGGCCAGGGTCGAGCCGCCCGCGATCCGCTGGGCGTCCCCCGCGGTCAGCATCGGGGACACGGTCAGGCACAGCTCGTCGAGTACCCGGCCCGCCACGAACTGACCGAGCATCCTCGGCCCGCCCTCGGTCAGCAGGCGCCTGAGGCCCCGCTCGCCGAGCGCCGCCACCGCACGGTCCGGCTCGACCGCCGCGCCGTCGCCCGCGATCAGCACCTCCACGCCCGCCCCGCGCGCCGCCGCGATCCGGTCGGCCGGGGCGCCCGCGCCGGTGAGCAGCAGCGTCGGCACCAGCGGGTCGGTGAACAGGGGCAGGCCGAAGTCGAGGTCGAGGCTCGCGCTGATCACGGCGATCTGCGGGGCGGGGCCCTGCCCGGCCGCCTTCCTGCGCGCGGTGAACGCCTCGCGCGCGCGTGCGGGGCGGTAGCCCTCCAGACGGACCGTCTCCGCGCCGACCACGACGACGTCGGCGAGCCCGCGCAGCGTGCCGAAGATGCGCATGTCGGTGGCGTTGGAGATGGGCTGGGAGCGGCCGTCGTGCTGGGCCGCGCCATCGAGCGTGGAGACCATGTTGGCGCGCAGCCACGGCGCGTGCCCGGCTTCCTGCGGGTACGCGTAGGCGTCGGCGAGCTCGTCGAGGGTCCACTCATGACCCCGCGGGCTCGCCTCCCTCCCCTCGTACCCCTTGCCATCTGCTGTTTCGTACGTCACAGGGAACAGGCGTCGCATGACGTGCAGTGTGGCACGGCGACTAAGCTGGGTGGCTGTGTCGTCATCCCTCGAAGCCGCCGACTCCCGGGAGTCCAGCCAGATGGGCATCAGCCCCATACTCGACCCGTCGCCGCTGTCCCTGTGCGCCCGTGAGCCGCACGTCCCCGCGGAGCGCCTGGTCGCCGAGATGGTGCCGCCGCCCCGCTTCGACTCCGTACGCTTCGACACGTACATACCGGACCCGAAGCAGCCCAGCCAGCCCGAGGCCGTCCGGGTCCTGAGCTCCTTCGCGGCCGGTCTCGGCGGGGCACACGCCTCCGGGGCGGGCAAGAAGCGCGGCTTCCTCGGCTTCGGCAAGAAGCCCGCCGCCCCGACCGGACCGCGCGGCGTCTACCTCGACGGCGGCTACGGCGTGGGCAAGACCCACCTCCTCGCCTCCCTGTGGCACGCGACCCCCGCCGAGCCCGCGTACAAGGCCTTCGGCACCTTCGTGGAGCTGACGAACCTCGTCGGCGCGCTCGGCTTCCAGCAGACCGTCAGGACGCTCGGCGGGCACCGGCTGCTGTGCATCGACGAGTTCGAGCTGGACGACCCGGGGGACACGGTGCTCGTGTCGTCCCTCCTCGGGAGGCTGGTCGAGGCGGGTGTCGCGCTCGCCGCGACGTCGAACACGCTGCCGGGCAAGCTCGGCGAGGGCCGGTTCGCCTCCGCCGACTTCCTGCGCGAGATCCAGGGCCTGTCGGCCCACTTCAGGCCGCTGCGCATCGACGGCGACGACTACCGGCACCGCGGCCTTCCCGAGGCCCCCGCGCCGTTCACCGACGAGCAGGTCACCAAGGCGGCGTACGCCACCGAGGGCGCCTCGCTCGACGACTTCCCGCACCTTCTGGAGCACCTCGCGCGCGTGCACCCGAGCCGGTACGGGGCGCTGACGGACGATTTGAAGGCCGTGTGCCTCACCGATGTGGCGGCCGTGCCCGACCAGTCGACCGCGCTGCGGCTCGTCGTCCTGGCGGACCGGCTCTACGACCGGGAGATACCCGTGCTCACGTCGGGGCTCCCGTTCGACCAGCTGTTCAGCGAGGAGATGCTGAACGGCGGCTACAAGAAGAAGTACTTCCGGGCGATCTCCCGGCTGACCGCGCTCGCGCGCGACGCCAAGGGGCTTGTGCACGAGTAACCCGCAGGTGAGCCGTTACGTGGGTGGTGCACGGATTGTGTGCGCTACGCGCGTGGTTCCCGCGGCGAAAGGCACGTGATAAACACAGCCGGGTCACAGTTCCTGTCCGCCAGCAGGAGGTTGCACCCATGTCACGCACCGCAGACGCAGCAGACGCACGGCAGCCCGCGACACGACGTCAGGTCCTCGCCCGCACCGGCGCCCTGGGAGTGGGCATCGCCTTCGCGGGGAACCTCACCGAGCTGTTCGCCGGCTCGGCCGCGGCCCAAGGACGCGCCGGATACGGCCCGTTGGTGCCCGACCCGGCCGGTCTTCTCGACCTTCCGAAAGGATTCCGCTACAAGGTCCTGTCGCGGGAGGGGGAGCCACTGCGCTCCGGCGAGGGCAAGGTGCCGTCGAACCACGACGGGATGGCGGCCTTCGCCGGCAGACAGGGCCGCGTACACCTCGTACGCAACCACGAGAACCGGGTCACCGGAAAGATCGGGGTGCCGACCGTCGAGGGTCTGACGTACGACCCGATGGGCAAGGGCGGCTGTACCGTGCTCTCCGTCGACCGGAAGAACGACGTCGTGTCCGAGCGCGTCGGCATCGCCGGCACCGCGGTCAACTGCGCGGGCGGGCCCACGCCTTGGGGCACCTGGCTGACGTGCGAGGAGACCGAGGACAAGGCCGGAACGAACGGCTACACCAAGGACCACGGCTACATCTTCGAGGTCGACCCGGTCGACCCGCACCGCTCGGGCGCCGTCCCGCTGACCGCGATGGGCCGCTTCCAGCACGAGGCGATCGCCGTCGATCCGAAGCGCGGTGTCGTCTACGAGACGGAGGACGCGTTCGACAAGCCCTTCGGCCTCTTCTACCGCTTCCTGCCCAAGAACGCGAAGGGCGGCCTCGGTTCGCTGCGCGCGGGCGGGAAGCTGCAGGCGATGCGGGTGCCCGGCGTGCCCGACCTGTCGGCGGTCCAGGAGACGGGGGCCACGTTCAGCGGCATCGAGTGGGTCGACGTACCGGACCCGCTGGCCGCGCAGACGCCCATCCGGAACCAGGACTTCGGCCCGAAGGGCATCACCCACGCGCAGAAGCTGGAGGGCTGTTACTGGGGCGGGTCGAGCGTCTACTTCGTCTCGTCGTACGCCCGCAGCCGCGAGGGCTCGGCCGCCGACCACTTCGGGCAGATCTGGCGCTACGACCCGTCGTCGCGCCGCCTGACGCTGGTCATCGTCTTCGGCCCCGACACGGACGTCCAACTGCCCGGCGAGGAGCCCGACAACATCTGCCTCGCGCCCAGCGGGGGCCTGATGGTGTGCGAGGACGGCGAGGGCGCTCAGCACGTGTTCGGCGTGACGCGCAAGGGCGAGGTGTACGCCATGGCGCGCGGCCGGCAGAACATCGGGACGGCCGACAAGCCCGAGTGGGGCGAGTTCGCCGGGGTCACGTTCTCGCCGGACGGCGAGACGATGTTCGTGAACTGCTATACGCCGGGGACCACGTTCGCCGTGACGGGACCTTGGCACTAGGCAGCCCGCGCACGACCGGTCGGCCGTTCCCTCGTTCGAGGGGGCGGCCGTTCGCATGGCCGGTTTTCGCGGGTGGTGCACCGAGTGCCGGGCGAGTGCCCTGGGCAAGGTCCCCCCATGGGAGAACGGTCAACCACAGCCTGGGAGTTCACCGACGACCGCGGACACCTCACGTCCGCGAGCGAGGCGCCACAGCGCGTCGTCGCGTATATACAGGCCGGGGCGAGCCTGTGGGATCTGGGCATACGCCCGGCGGGGATCTTCGGCTCGTTCCACGACGGCGACGAGCCCGATCACGCCAAGTCCGGCGCGCTGCCGCTGGACGAACTCGCGTATCTGGGCGCGGGAGCCGGGCTCGGCCTGGACGACGTACTCGCGGTGCGGCCCGACCTCGTCGTGGCGCTCACGTACGGCGGCGGGCAGGTGTACGGCATCGAGCCCGATACGGCGAAGCATCTGGAGGAGCACGTCCCCGTCGCCGTGATCGACGTGGGGCAGGGTCGTACGTTGGGCGGGGTGCGGGAGCGCTTCGCGGAGCTCGGGCGCTCGCTCGGGACCTCGGAGCCTGCGGAGGCGCGGGACGAACTCGCCCGCTCCGAACGGCAGTTGGGGGTCGCGGCCCGTGGAGCGCGGGGCGTCAGGGTGCTGGCGCTCTCGGCCGCGGGGGCGGACGCGGTGCACCTGGCCCGGCCCACCAAGTGGCCCGACCTGAGCGCGCTCGGCGGGCTCGGCGTGGGGATGGTGGCACCACCCGAGAGCCCCGGCGCCAACTGGTACACCGGGACGTGGCGGGACGTCGCCGAACTCGCCCCGGACATCATCCTGTCGGACGCGCGCGCCAACGCGGCACCGCGCGAGCAGTACGCGGCCGACCCGCACTGGGCATCCGTCGCCGAACGGGCATCGGTACTGCCGTGGAACCCAGAGACCCCCGCCAGCGCCCACGCCCACGCGGCCCTCTTCGACCAGGTGGCGGGGGCGCTGCGGGGGCGTTAGGGCGCCATGGGTCTACCCGTCTACCGGGGGCTAGTCGGCGGGCTCGTCCGGGACGGGCTGGTCCGGGTGGACGCCCGGGGCGTGGGGCGCGCCGGTGCGGCCCGTGCCCGCCACGTCCGAGTCCGGGACGGAGGCGTCGGGCGCCGTCTCGTCCTCCGGGGCGTCCTCGGCCCCCGTGTGCGGTCCGGGGTCCGTGCCGGGCCCGTCGGTCTCGGTTTCGTCGGCGTCCGCCTGCTGGTCGGGGAGGTCCCGCGGGACGGCGTCCGGCTCCCTGTTCATGTGGTGATCAGCGCCCCAGTGCCTTGGCGAGCTGGGACTTGTTCATCTGCGAGCGCCCCTTGACGCCCCGGTCCTTGGCCTCCGCGTAGAGCTGGTCCCTTGTCGGACCGCCGGGGCCCTGGTGGGAGCGCAGACCGCCGCGCCTGCCCGAGGAGATGTCCTGCGTCGATGTGCGGCTCGCCTGCTTCGACTCGCCGCTCCTCGCACGCTCCTTGTTCACCGTGCGAGCGGCGATCTCCTTGGCCCGCGACGTGCTCTCGCCCCGGTCCTGGGCGCTCTGCTTGATCTTCTCGTACTGGCGCTCACGCTTGGCATTCGATCCGCTCGGCATGGCGACTCACTCCCTTCCCTTCCGTTGTAGCCCCTCCCGCTCCATGTCGCAGGGCGACGCCAATCGGCCGCGACCCGGGTCTCCACGGCCGCATCGCTCAAACTCCGCGTTTCCGTACGGGCATGGGGGGCACCCGCCGCCGCATGCCGTTGCCAGTGAGGAACACGGAGATGGAGTGGCTGGACAGCGCGGCGTGTGCCGATGAGGATCCGGACCTCTTCTTCCCTGTCGGCACGACCGGGCCCGCCATGGACGACGTAGAGGCCGCCAAGGAGGTCTGCCGACGCTGCCCGGTGATCATGGACTGCCTGCGGTGGGCCGTCACCTCGGGGCAGACGACAGGGGTCTGGGGCGGCACCTCCGAGGGCGAGCGGGCCGCGCTGCTGCGGGCCGAGCGCCGACGCGCCCGGGCCGAGGCCACCCACTGAGGAGACCCCGGCCCGGCCAGTAGCGCGCATCCCTAGGCCCTGTCGCCCCGGCCCCAGCGGCGCGGCCGCTGGTCCTCGCTGCGCCTGCTGCCCGCGTTGCCGAAGCCGTGCAGCTCGTGCGGGGTCAGGCGGGAGCCGCCGTCGTCCGTGTGTGGCATCTCGTCGGGCTCCCGCATCTCGCTGACCTCGTGGACCGGGCCCGCACGGGGGAGCTTCGGCTGGTCGGCCGGGTCGGGAGGGCCCGGTTCCCGGCGGCGGAACCTGATGCCCATCCAGACCGCCCAGATCAGCGCCAGCGCGATCACCAGGCCGACGACGAACGGGACGACCGAGGTCGAGGGGTCGGGGACAGCCATTGGCGTCGTCAGTGTCGTCAGTGTCGTCATGGGGGCCGGGTACCCCACAGCACGAGCTCACGCCCCGTCGGTCCGATTTACATTATTTGCACGATTTGCGGAGAATCCGACGATACTGTCGGCGCGTGATCAGACATGTACGCCGCGTCACAGCGGCCTGCGCCCTGGGCGCGCTCGCTCTCGGCCTCGCCGGATGCGGCGAACCCGCCCCGGACAACGCACCGAAGGCCTCTCCCAAGTCCGCCCTGAAGGTCTCCCCGAAACCGAGGGCCACCCCCAAGCCCACCCTCGCGCCCGGCCCCGGCGGCACTACCCCCGTCTTCGAGCGCGGCGCGGCGACGAAGGACCGGACCGTCGCGCTCACCTTCGACGCCGACATGACGGCCGACCAGGGGGCGCGGGCGCGGTCCGGGGAGCGCTTCGACAACCCCCAACTGGTCAGCACACTGCGGAAGTTGAAGGTCCCGGCCACCGTCTTCATGACCGGACGCTGGGCCGAGGAGTACCCGGCGGAGGCCAGGGACATCGGCCGGGACCGGCTGTTCGAGGTCGCCAACCACTCGTACAGCCACTACGCCTTCACCGGGGGCTGCTACGGCCTGCCGAGGGTGCCGGCGCGGGGCATGCGGGCCGATGTCGACCGCGCGTTCGGCGCGTTCCGGAAGGCGGGGGTCGAGCACGTCGTCCCGTACTTCCGGTTCCCCGGCGGCTGTTACGACCGGGCGGCGCTGCGGGCGCTGACGCCGACCGGGGTGACGGCGGTGCAGTGGGACGTGGTGAGCGGTGACGCGTTCGCCACGGACGCGGACGCCGTGACCCGGCAGGTGCTCGACGGGGTGCGGCCCGGTTCGGTCGT
Source organism: Streptomyces endophyticus (assembly GCF_035798155.1). NCBI lineage: Bacteria > Bacillati > Actinomycetota > Actinomycetes > Kitasatosporales > Streptomycetaceae > Streptomyces > Streptomyces endophyticus. The sequence goes on from NZ_JAOZYC010000184.1 coordinate 39,014, forward strand.
CGTCATGCACTGCACGCGCAGCGCGGCGCCGACGACGGAGCGGGTGGTGCGGTCGGTGGTGCCGAGGCTGCGGGCGAAGGGCTACCGGTTCGTGCGGGTGTCGGAGCTGGTGGGGGCGGCGCGCGGGGCGTGATCGTGGGCCCGGGTACGTACGCTGGTGGCATGGCTGATTACTGCGCCGGTGGCCCCGAGGAGCGCCCGGCACCCGCGGCGGCGACGGACGAGCCGTTCGCCGAGTGCGTGCTGTGCCGGGAGCCCACGGAGTACCCGGAGTCGACGAAGGGCATCACCCTGTGCCCGGTCTGCGAGTGGCAGGAAGCACAGCGCAACGCCTGCTCCGGGTAGCGGGCCGGGTCAGCGGCGGGACGCGAGGGTGCAGGCCGCCACCGCGCAGACCCCCGCCACGATCACCGCCCCCGCGAGCGGCAGCAGCAGGACCGGCACCGCCCCGTCCTGCGACCCGGTCACCAGGGCGCTCACCGCCACCTTCGCCGGTGAACCGGGGGCGATCAGCGCGACGAGCGCGCACAGCACCAAAGTGGCCACGCCGAGGCCGGTGCCGCGCACCACGGGCCATGTGGTGACGGCCCCGACGGCGACGCCGACGAGGGCGCACACCAGCACGGCGAGCAGCCCGGCCCCCGCGGCCGGCCACTTGGCGACGCGCACCAGGCGGTCGGTGCTGACTCCGTCGCTGATCAGCGCCACGACCACGCTCGCCACGACCCCGACGGCCACCGTGGCGAGGAGCCCGGCGGCCAGGCTCGCCAGGTGGGCGCGCCACGGCGCCGTCGCCGCGGCGGTGCAACTGCGGGCCGCGGGCGGCTCGTTGGTGACGCAGATCCGCGCCAGCCAGGCTCCTACGGGGAGCAGGGCGGCGGCGGTGTACGCGAGGGAGTCGAGCACCGGCTGCCCCGCCTGCACGCCGACGGCGGCGAACGCGGCGTAGAGGACGACCGGTGCCAGCCAGCGCTGCGAGCGCAGCAGCAGGGCCGACTGGTAGGCGAGCAGGGCCGTGGTCATCCGTTGTTCTCCGTGGGCTCGGGCGTGCGGACGGCGACGATGTGCCAGGGCGGGTCGGCGGCGAGCAGCGTGCGCAGCACGGCGTCGGAGTGCGCGGCGTCCGTGGTGATCCGTACGGTGCGGGGGTCCAGGCGGAGGCGGGTGTGCGGGTGCGGCAGGGCGGGCTCGTGACCGGCAGGACCGGCGGCGTCGACGACCACGGTCGCACCACCGACTCCCGCACTCCGTAGGACAGTTGAGCCCTCCACCTCGTACGTGGCGTCGGCGGTGGCGGCGAGGCGGCGCGGGTCGTGGTCGACGAAGAGCACGGCGGCGCCGGCCGCGGCGCGTTCGGCGACGGCGCCGTCCAGTGTGTCGCGGGCCGCGGTGTCGAGCCCTGTCCAGGCCTCGTCGAGGACGAGCAGCTCCGGCTCCGCGAGCAGGGCCGCGGCCACCGCCACCTTCTGGCTGCTGCCCTTGGACAACTCGGCGAGGGGTGCGCCCGCGTGGGCGCCTGCGCCGAACCGCTCCAGCCACTCCCCCGCCCGCCGCGCGGCCGTCGGCCGGCCGAGGCCGTGGATGCGGCCCATGTGCGTGAGGTAGGCGCGGGCGGTGAACGGCAGGGCGGGCGGGAAGCGTTCGGGGACGTAGGCCGTGCGCGGGCGGCCGATGACCCGGCCCTCGGTGGGCGCGTCAATCCCGGCGACCAGGCGCAGCAGGGTGGACTTCCCGGCGCCGTTGGGCCCCCGCACCCGGAACACGGCCCCTTCGGGCACGTCCAGGTCGACCCCGCGCAGCACCCAGGGCCCACCGAGTCCGTAGCGGCGGCCCGCGCCGCGGAGTGTGACGTGCATGCGGTCATGGTCCCGTATCAAGCCCCTGCAGGGGGCACCTCCCAGCGGTAGCTGGGGGAGTTTGAGCAGCGGGGTCCGGGGCGGAGCCCCGTGACGTGGAGGGCGGCCGACCGCCTGGCAGACTGGACCCGTGACCAGCGACGCACCCGGTACCGACACCCCCTTCCGCTCCGAGCCCAGCGCACGCGACGAGGCACCGCAGTTCGTGCTGCCGCTCGTCGTGCGCATCGAGCGGGCCGCGCCACCGACGCGTACGGACGCCCTGGAGGCCGCGGCGCGCGCCGTGTTGGTGATCCTCTCGGACGAGCGCTCGGTCGGTGAAGGACCGTGGGCGCAGGCGATGCGCGACTGGCAGGACGCCCGGATCCGCAAGGTGGTGCGGCGGGCGAGGGGCGCGGAGTGGCGGCGCGCGGAGGCCCTCGACGGGATCACGGTCACCACCGGGTCCGCCGAGGTACGGGTCTTCCCTCCGGTCCCCCTCGACGGCTGGCCCAAGGACCTGGCCCGCCTCCAGGTCTCCGGCACGGACCTCGACGACCCGGAGGCGCCGCCCGCTCCCGACCCGTCGGCCCCGGTCATGTGGCTCAACCCCGACCTCGGCATGACCGCGGGCAAGACCATGGCGCAGGCCGGCCACGGGGCTCAACTCGCCTGGTGGGAACTGTCCTACGCGGAGCGCAAGGAGTGGCGCGAGGCGGGCTTCCCGCTGTCGGTCCGCACCGCCGACCCGGAGCGCTGGCCGGCGCTGACCACGAGCGGGCTGCCCGTCGTACGGGACGCCGGGTTCACGGAGATCCCGCCCAGCGACACGGTCGTCTCCGAAGGGCCCCTGACCGGCGACTTCCTGTCCGGTCTCGCCCACCTCTGAGCCCCGGGCACCGAGCCTCGGGAACGTAGAAGACCCCGCCCGTCCGCACGGGGGATGACGGACGGCCGGGGCCACTCGGAAGGCTACCCCACTCCGTGCGGGGCCGGGCCGGTTCCCCTGGGCCTCTCCGCGTCCGGCGCTGCCGCCGCCCACCCCACGGCCGCCAGCACCTCCCGCGCGATCCCGGGCACGTCCCGGCCGTCCGTCGGTACGCGCACGGTGTCCTGCGGCGCCTGTTCGTCCAGGAGGCGGGCCTTGCGGAGGCTTCCGCGGAGTTCGGCCTCCAGTTCCGAGCCGAGCTCGCGGCCCGCGAGCCGCTCCCCGGTGGTGGCGTCCGACGCCGTGAGCAGCACCCGTACGAGCCGTACGTCCTCGCCCATCGCGCGCCGGAACATGCCCTCGCTGCCGGTCAGTACGCTGACGGTGTTGGTGTAGATCAGGCGGCGGTGGCCGAGGTCCGCGAAGTTGGACCAGAGCGCGGCGAGGTTGCGCTCGGTGACGGCGCTGCGGTGCGGGTCGTCCGGCGGCGCGGGGTGGACCTGGCCCAAGTAGTCGCCTTCCAGGACGCAATGAGGGACCTCCGCGGCCCGCAGGAGCGCCGAGACCTCCCACGCCACCGACGTCTTGCCGACGCCGGCGCGTCCCCCGATGAGCAGTGCTTCCGCTTGGTCCATGGCGGCAGCGTGCCACCCGGAGGGCCGTGGGTGAAACCTCAAATGTTGCTCTGAACGTGCTCGCTCAGGGGTTCGGGCCGTGCTGTCGCGGTCAGGAATCCAGGAAGCCGGAGCGGAGGAGGGGGAGTTCCATGGAGCTGGGAACGGGGATCGGCTGGCGGCCCGAGATCGCGGAGACGGTCGAGGCCATGCCGAGCATCGACTGGGTCGAGGCCGTCGCCGAGAACGTGTGTCCGGGGCATCTTCCGGATTCCCTGCGGCGGCTGCGCGAGCGCGGCGTCACCGTCGTCCCGCACGGCGTCTCGCTCGGGCTCGGCGGGGCCGACCGGCCCGACGAGGGGCGGCTCGCCGACCTCGCCGCGTGCGCGGAGGCGCTCGGTTCGCCGCTGGTCAGCGAGCACATCGCGTTCGTACGCGCCGGGGGTGCGCGCACCGCCTCGCAGCCGCTGGAGGCGGGGCACCTGCTGCCGGTGCCGCGCACCCGCGACGCGCTCGACGTGCTGTGCGAGAACGTCCGGATCGCCCAGGACGCGCTGCCGGTCCCGCTCGCGGTGGAGAACATCGCGGCACTGTTCGGCTGGCCGGGCGAGGAGCTGACGGAGGGGCAGTTCCTGTACGAACTGGTGGAACGGACCGGCGTACGGCTGCTCATCGACGTGGCCAATCTGCACACCAATCACGTCAACCGCGGCGAGGACCCGGCGAAGGCACTGGCCGAACTGCCGGTCGAGGCCATCGCGTACGTGCACGTCGCGGGCGGCTTCGAGCGGGACGGCGTCTGGCACGACAGTCACGCCCACCCCGTGCCGCGGGCCGTGCTCGACGTCCTCGCCGAGCTGGCCTCCCGCGTGACTCCGCCGGGCGTGCTGCTCGAACGCGATGACAACTTCCCTGAAGACCTCGGGGAGTTGGGCCGCGAGGTGGAGGTCGTCCGAGAGACGGTCGCGGCCGGAACCGGCCCCCGCGCAGAGCCCCCGGCCCACCGATGGACCGCGCCCGCCGCCCCGCCCGTCGACGACGCCACGCGGCAGTGGCTCGCGCTCGACCAGGCCGCCCTGCTCTCCGCGCTCGTCGCCGGCACCCCCGCCCCCGAGGGCTTCGACCGCGCCCGACTCTCCGTACAGAGCCGGGCACTCGCGGCCAAGCGGGCCGACGTCGTCGCGAAGCTGGCACCCGAACTGCCTCTGATCCTCGGCGAATCCGAGTACCGGTCACTCTTCCTCGGTTACGCACGCCGACGGCCGATGACGAGCGGCTACCGCCGCGACGCACTCGACTTCGCGGAGGCGCTACTGCTCGCGCAACGAGTCCAAGCCGGGGGACCGCGCCGCGAGTTGACCCACTGGTGGCTGAACCGCTCCGGCCCCAAGCCCCTAACCGGGCGACCGGTGACGAGGGCCCTGAGGTCGGCGGCATTCACGCTCAGGCGGGGCAAGTGAAGCCCCTGCGGCGATTGAGCAGCGGGGTCCGGGGCAGAGCCCCGAGTCCGCAACACACGCCTACCGCAGGCGACGTACTCCCGGTCAATGCCAACCGCGACGCCCCAGCCGGAGGCTAGCGTGCGGTGCCGCACCAGGAGGCACCATGCAACTGCTCCCACCCCGCGCCGCAGGCACCGGCACCGCCCTCATCGTCACAGGAATCGTGGCGACACTGGCCGCACTCGTCTTCCCCCTCTGGTCGTACGCGGACCGCTCGGGCACCGGACTCGGCGAGCTCAACGCCCAGACCGTGTCCACCAGATTCGGGCCGCTGTCCGCCACCGACCGCCTCTTCATCACGAAGGTGCGGCTCGCCGGGCTCTGGGAACTGCCCGCCGGACAGCAGGCCGAGGAGCGGGCGCCGACCAAGGCGGTCGAGACGGCGGGCGAGCACCTCGTCGAGGGGCATACGTTCCTGGACGCCCGCGTGCGCGAGGTCGCGGCCCGGATGAACCTGGAGCTGCCCAGCCAGCCGAACGCCCAACAACAGGGCTGGCTGCGGGAGTTGACCGCCGCGAAGGGCGAGGACTACGAGCGGAGGTTCGCCAACATTCTGCGCCGCGCCCACGGTCAGGTCTTCTCACTGGTCGCCCAGGTACGCGCCTCGACCCGCAACGCGCTCGTGCGGCAACTCGCCGACGACGCCAACACCACCGTCCTCGACCACATCAAGGTGCTGGAGGCCACCGGGCTCGTCGACTTCGACGCGCTCGCCCGCGACGGCGCCACCGCGAGCCCGCCGCCCGCCACCCGATCCCCCGCCCCACCGGGCCCCACCTCCGCACCGGGCTCCGCGACCCCGGTCTCACCGTCGCCCACCCCCTCGTTCCCCCTGCCGCCCGCCGTGTCCCGGCCGGCACCGAAGCCGAACGTCACGACGCGATAACAGGCTGTCCACATCGTGAACGGGGCGTAGCGGCATCCGCGCAACTGTCGTAGAAACTGCGCATGTTGTGGGTCCTGTTCCTCCTCATCGCTTGCGCCGTCTCGGGAGTCTCCTGTGGGCGGCTGTGTCTCGCGGCCGTACGCGCCGCCGAGAGCGAACGCGCGACGGGCCGCGCCCCGCACATCGGCGCGCTCCAGGGGCAGGACCTGTCCCTGTACGAGACCGCCTTCCTGTCGGGCGGCCCCGACCGGGTCGCCGAGGTGACGCTCGTGTCGATGGCCCGCAGCCGCCGCCTGCTGCTCGCGCACACCGGCTGGGCGACCGTCGTCGACCCGGTCGGCGAGGACCCGATGGAGCGTTCGGTGCTCCGCGCGATCGGGCCCGAGGGGCAGGCGCGGATCGCGCCGCTGCGGGCGGCGGCCGCGGCCGGGGACGCGGTGCGGGTGCTCGCCGAGCGGCTGGTCGCGGCCGGGCTCGCGGTGCCGGACCAGGAGCGGACGACGCTCTCGGGCGCGGTGCGGCAGGTGCGGCGGGCGACGGCCGCCGTGGTGCTGCTCGGCGTGCTCGCGGTGCTGCTGCCGGGCGAGAGCGCGCGGCAAGGAGGCCCGGTGGCGCTGTGGTTCGGGCTTCCGCTGCTGCTCACGCTGAGCTGTCTGACGCTCGCCCGCGTCGAGATCCACCCGTACACGCGCTGGGCCTCGCCGGCCGGGCAGCGGCTGCTCGCGGGGAGGCCGCTGGGCGCCGGCAGCCTGCTCGCCGTCGCGGTACGCGGGGTGCGGGCGGTCGACGACCCGCAGCTGCGCGCGGCGCTGACCGGCACGGGGCGGCATATCACCGAGTGAGCCGCCGCGCACGCCGATAAGGGCAGTTACCACGCATCAGGGTCATGGTTCCGACACCCACGACCTGGTCCTTTACTTCGTCAACTGCCGCCCCAAGGATCCCTTTTGTGCGCGCGAGCCGCACGGCCGCGCGAACAGCTCCGCCGCACGGGTTCGCGGGCCCCGACGAAGGGATACGTCCAAGCGATGCGAGCAGCCCCCACCCTCTGCGCCACCGCGGGATCCTTGATCCTCTCGGCCCTGGTCACCGCTCCCGCGAGCGCCGCCGCGCCCACGCCTCCGCCCGCCGCCGAGACGGCCGGCAGCACGATCGCCGCGCTGCGCGCCGCGGACGCGGGGATCCGCTGGGGCACCTGCCCCAAGGCGGAGGACCTGCCGAAGCCCATCCGGTGCGGCACGGTCACCGTCCCGCTCGACTACGCGCATCCGATGGGCAAGCAGATCAAGCTGACCGTCAGCCGCGCGAAGGCGACCGGCAAGAACACCGACAAGAACAAGGCGCACAAGGTCGCCCGGCAGGGCGCGCTCGTCTTCAACCCCGGCGGTCCCGGCGGCAACGGCATGTACTTCCCGATGGCCGGAACGCAGCCGGAGTGGCGGCCCATCGGTGCCGCGTACGACCTGGTCGGCTACGCCCCGCGGGGCGTGGGCCGGTCGGCGCCGCTGTCCTGCGAGGACCCGAAGGAGTCCCGGAAGGGCCCGACGCAGTCGCCGACCCATCCCTCGGCCGCGTACAAGGAGAAGCGGATCGCGCGGGCGAAGGCGTACGCGCGCGGGTGCGCCGAGCGGAACCCGGACATCGAGCACTTCACTACGCTCAACAACGCCCGTGACCTGGACGTGCTGCGGGCCGCGCTCGGCGAGAAGAAGCTGACCTTCATGGGCGCCTCGTACGGGACGTACATCGGGGCCGTGTACGCGGAGCTGTTCCCCTCGCACGTGCGGCGGATGGTCTTCGACTCGGCCGTCGACCCGTCCCCGGAGGGGATCTGGTACGCCAACAACCTCGAACAGTCGGCCGCCTTCGAGCGCCGCTGGGCCGACTTCAGGGCGTGGGTCGCCCGCCACGACGAGACGTACCACCTGGGCGACACATCCGAGAAGGTGCTGGCCGCGTACGAGAAGGTGCGCGCGGAGGTGTCCCGCGAGCCGGCCGGGGGCAAGGTCGGGCCCGCCCAGTTGCAGTCCGCGTTCCTTCAGACCGGGTACTACGACGACTACTGGCCGCTGCGGGCCTACGCGCTCTCCGCCTACGTGAAGGGCGACCCGAAGCCCCTCGTCGACCAGGCCGCGCCGATCAAGGAGTCCGCGAAGGAGGACGAGAACAGCAACGCCGTCTACACGGCCGTGCAGTGCAACGACGCGCCCTGGCCGACGGACTTCCGCACCTGGGACCGCGACAACTCGGCCCTCGCGAAGCGCGCACCGTTCGAGACGTGGGACAACGCGTGGATGAACCTGCCGTGCGCCTACTGGACCACTCCCCGGCAGCAACCGATCGACGTCCGCACGGCCCCCGGCGAACTCCCGCCGACCCTGATCCTCGCGGCCGAACGGGACGCGGCGACACCGTACAAGGGCGCCCAGGAACTCAACCGCCGCCTGGCGGGCTCATCCCTGGTGACCGAACGCAAGGCGGGCACCCACGGCATCGGCGCGGGCCCGAACAAGTGCGTAAACGGCCGCTTGGATGCGTATCTCCTCAGCGGAGAGCTGCCGGAGAAGGGTGCGGCGTCCTGCGCGCCCCACAAGGAACCGAAGCCAATGAGCTAAAGCCGCTCAACATCAGCCCCGCCGGCGATTGAGGCGCGGGGTCCGGGGCAGAGCCCCGCGACCCCAGCGCCGGGTGGGCGCACCAGTTACGCGAGCCCCGCCACCAAATCCGCAACCGACTTTCGGCGCCCCGTGAAGAACGGAACCTCCTCACGGACGTGCCTCCGCGCTTCGGACGCCCGCAGCAACCGCATCAGGTCCACGATCCGGTGCAGCTCGTCCGCCTCGAACGCGAGGATCCACTCGTAGTCGCCGAGCGAGAAGGACGCGACCGTGTTGGCCCGCACGTCCGGGTAGCCGCGCGCCATCTTGCCGTGGTCGGCGAGCATCTTGCGGCGCTCGTCGTCGGGCAGCAGGTACCAGTCGTAGGAGCGCACGAACGGGTACACCGAGATGTAGTCGCGCGCGTTCTCGTCGGCGAGGAACGCCGGGATGTGCGAGCGGTTGAACTCGGCGGGGCGGTGCAGCGCCATGTTCGACCACACCGGCTCAAGGGAGCGGCCCAGCTTGGTGCGGCGGAACAGGTTGTACGCCTCCTGGAGCTGGTCGGCCGTCTCCGCGTGCCACCAGATCATGAGGTCGGCGTCGGCGCGCAGGCCGGACACGTCGTACGTGCCGCGGATCGTCACGTCCTTCGACTCGAGCTGGTCGAACAGCTCCTGGACCTCGTCGGCGTAGCCGGCGCGGTCCTCCGGCAGCACGTCCTTCAGCTTGAAGACGGACCAGAGGGTGTAGCGGATGACCTCGTTGAGGTCCTTCGCCAGCTTGCCCTTGTTCGGTACGCGCGCGGCGTCGGTGTTGGGGGTGTCGTCGCTCATGTCCTCATTCTCCTGCGCCGCCGTGCATGCTCTGCACCGGGTCGGCCTTCAGCTCGTCGAGCGCCGCGGTGTCGCCGCCGAGCGTGTCCACGGCGGCGTAGGCACCGGCGATGCACGCGGGGATGCCGACGCCGTCGTACGCGGCTCCGCACACGGCGAGGCCCGGCACGGCGGCGATGTGCTCGCGGATCCGGTCGACGCGGGCGGCGTGTCCGACGGGGTACTGCGGCAGGCCGTCCTTCCAGCGTGTGACGTGCGCGTCGACGGGGGCGGCGGTCAGTCCGGTGGCCTCGCGCAGGTCCTGGCGGGAGAGGTCGAAGAGGTCGTTGTCGTCGCGGGCGAGGTCCTTCTCGTCGCCGTAGCGGCCGACCGAGGTGCGCACGACGAGCAGGTCGGGGTTCTGCTCGGCGATCCAGCCCCACTTGCGGGAGGCGAAGGTGGCGGCCTTGATCGTGTGGCCGTCGACGGGCGGGACGAGGAAGCCGCTGCCCTCGGGGAGGTCCGCGTCCGCCTTCCGGAACGCCATCGTGATCAGCGCCATGGAGGCGTACTCGATGCGGCGCAGCTCCTGGGAGGCCATCGGGGACGCGGTGCGCAGCAGGCTCGCGGCGGCGCGGGCCGGGAGCGCGATGATCACCTGGTCCGCCTCGAAGGTCCGGCCGGACTCGGTGCCGAGGCGCCACTGCGTGGCGCCTTCGGTGTGGCCGCGGGTCGTGAGGGACGTGGCGCGCTCGCCGAGCAGGATCTCGCCGCCCTTGGCGCGTACGGCGTCGGCGACGGCCCCCGGCAACGTACCGATGCCGCCGTCGATGCCCATGAACACGGGGCCGGTCTGCTGGTTGGCCGCCGCGCGTTCCTGGATCGCGCGGACCGCCTCGGTGAGGGAGATGTGCCGCCCCGCCTCCTCGAACAGCTGCGGCACCGCGCTGCGCATCGAGATCAGGTCGGCGTCGCCCGCGTAGACGCCGCCGAGCAGCGGTTCGACGAGCCGGTCGACGACCTCGCGGCCCAGGCGCGCGGCGACGTACCTGCCGACGGAGACATCGTCGCCGAGGTGGGTGGGCGGCAGGTGGTCGTCCCGGCGGATGCGGCGCAGGCCCTCGTCGGACAGCACTCCTGCGAGCGCGTCGGCGGTGCCGGGCACGCCCATGACGTGGCCCTTGGGCATCGGCCGCAGGGCGCCGCGGGTCCAGATCGACGCGGTCGCCGTGGACGGTGGCTGCAGCCGGTCGCCGAGGCCCACCTCGCGGGCGAGGCCGACCGCTTCGGGGCGGCGGGCCAGCATCGACTCGGCGCCCAGGTCGACACGGGCGCCGGCGATCTCGCCCGTGCGCAGCTTGCCGCCGAGCCGGTCGTCGGCCTCCAGGACGGTGACGTGCACCGGTCCGCTCCGCTCGCTCCCGTCGAGCAGCCGGTGGGCGGCCGCGAGACCGGCGATTCCACCGCCGATGACGAGGACTTTCCTGCCCCGCCCGCCCCGCCTGCCCCGACCCGTCTTCGTCACAGTGTCCGCTTCGCGCATGCCCCCACTTTGTCAGAACGTCAGCTTCGGATTGACGCGTGTGGACGTGTCCCGACCGTGACCCGTTCGGGACCGATCGGCAACCACCGTTCGGCGGACTCGCGCGTCGAAGGAGAGTCCGTTGAACGTCACATCCCTCGGGGGTTCGTCCATGCACCTGTCCGGTACGAAGACACGCACCTGGCCACGCCGCCCGCTGGCGCTGCTCGCCGCGGCACTGTTCGCGCTGGCGCTCGCACTGACCGGTTGCTCGGCCGGGGGCGACGACGGGGGCAGCAAGAGCGCCGCCGACGCCGACAGCAAGGGGGCCGCCAAGAGCGACCTCGGCGCGGGCGGCGGCAGCTCCGGCTCCGCCGACCAACAGGCCAAGAAGCCGCCGAAGCTCACCGGCGTCCACGTCATCCGCACCGCGCACCTGTCCGTGCGCGTCAAGGACGTCCCGGACGCGCTCGACAAGGCCCGCACCGCCGCCGAGGACGCGGGCGGCATGGTCGGCGACGAGACGACCGACCGCGACGGCCACGGCCACGAGCGCTCCCGCGTGACCCTGCGCGTACCGCAGGAGTCGTACGAGGACGTGCTCGACCAACTCGCGGGCAGTGGGCGGCTGTTGGAGCGGAACGTAACGGCGAAGGACGTCACGGACCAGGTCGTGGACGTCGAGAGCCGGATCAAGTCGCAGCGGGCGAGCGTGGCGCGGGTGCGGGAACTCATGGACCGGGCAGAGAAGTTGAGCGACGTGGTGACCCTGGAGGGCGAACTGGGCACGCGCCAGTCGGAGCTGGAGGCGCTGCTCGCGCAGCAGGACTCCCTCAAGGACCGCACGTCCCTCGCGACGATCACCCTGCGCCTGACCGAGACACCTTCGAACGTGACGACAGCGGACGACGACCCCGGCATCCTCGACGCCCTGTCGGGCGGCTGGAACGCCTTCGTGACGGCACTGAAGTGGATCGGAATCGCCCTGGCAGCGGTACTCCCGTTCGCGACACTGCTGGGTGTGCTGGTCTACCTGTTCATACGCTTCGTGAGGCGCAATTCAAGCCCTGCCGGCGATTGAGGCGCGGGGTCCGGGGCAGAGCCCCGCGACCGCAACCCCGGGTTAGCGTAAACAAATGAGCACCCACAACACCGAGCGTGAGCGCCTCGTGATCATCGGCGGCGACGCCACCGGCATGTCCGCCGCATCGCAGGCCCGCCGCCTGAAGGGCCCGGACGAACTGGAGATCGTGGCCTTCGAGCGGGGCCACTTCACGTCGTACTCGGCATGCGGCATCCCGTACTGGGTGGGCGGCCAGGTCGCCGAGCGGGACGAGCTGATCGCCCGGACGCCCGAGGAGCACCGGGCGCGGGACATCGACCTGCGGACGCGGACGGAGGTCACGGAGATCGACGTGCCGGGGCGCCGCGTACGCTCCCGCGAACTCGACGGCGGGGCCGAGTCCTGGACCTCGTACGACAAGCTCGTAATCGCGACGGGTGCCCGGCCGGTCCGCCCCGACCTGCCCGGCATCGACGCGCCGGGCGTGCACGGCGTGCAGACGCTCGACGACGGTCAGGCGCTGCTCGACACGCTGCGGGCGACCGAGGGCCGGCACGCCGTGGTCGTGGGCGCCGGGTACATCGGCGTGGAGATGGCGGAGGCGCTGATCCACCGCGGGTACGAGGTGACGGTGGTGAACCGCGGCGCCGAGCCCATGTCGACGCTCGACGCGGACATGGGCCGCCTCGTGCACGAGGCGATGACCGGCATGGGCATCACCATGGTCGACGACGCCGAGGTGACGAAGATCCTCACAGGGGGCGACGGGCGGGCCCGCGCGGTGGCCACGGAGGACGCCGAATACCCGGCGGACGTGGTGGTGCTGGGGATCGGCGTGCGCCCGGAGACGAGCCTCGCGCGGGACGCCGGGCTGCCGCTGGGGGCGCACGGCGGGCTGCTCACGGACCGGGCGATGCGGGTGCGCGGCCACGACGACATCTGGTCGGGTGGCGACTGCGTCGAGGTGCTCGACCTGGTGTCGGGAAGCGAACGGCACATCGCGCTCGGCACCCACGCCAACAAGCACGGCCAGGTCATCGGCTCGAACGTCGGCGGGGACTACGCGACGTTCCCCGGCGTCGTCGGCACGGCCGTCAGCAAGGTGTGCGACCTGGAGATCGCCCGCACGGGCCTGCGCGAGAAGGACGCGCGCCGTGCGGGCCTGCAATACGTGACGGTCACCATCGAGTCGACCAGCAGGGCCGGTTACTACCCCGGCGCGGCCCTGATGACGGTGAAGATGCTGGCCGAGCGGCGCACGGGCCGGCTGCTCGGCGTGCAGATCGTGGGCCGCGAGGGCGCGGCGAAGCGGGTCGACGTGGCGGCGGTCGCGCTGACCGCGGGCATGACGGTGGAGCAGATGACGGCGCTCGACCTGGGCTACGCGCCGCCGTTCTCACCGGTGTGGGACCCGGTCCTCGTGGCGGCGCGGAAGGCGGTGGCGGCGGTACGGAAGGGCTGACGCCTGCCCGCGCCACCGGATCAGAGCGCCGCCTCCCGCGCCGCGGCGACCGCGTCCACCAGGCCGAGCCCTGACTCGCTCCCCGCCGCGATGGCATCGAACCAGGCCCGCAGCGCCGAGCGGACATCGGCCACGAACTGCTGCGCCGCGGGGGCGAGTTCACCGGCACGGTGCACCACGCCGAACGGCGACTCGATGAGCGGATCGGTCTCGACGACCTCGGCCCCCGCGTCGAGCGCCGCCGCGCACATCCGCAGCGGCAGGAACGCCTGGAACCCGGACCGGAGCACGAACGTCAGCTGCGCGTTCCTGCTGGGCACGGTCGCGCCGGTCGTCGGGTCGACGCCGTGCGCGGCCAGCGCCGCCTGCACGGCGTCCTCCTCGTTGCGGGTGACCTGGCGGCGGGCGAGCGGCAGGTCACCGATCGCGGCGAGGGGGACGCGCCGCGCGCCCGCCCCGGGCCCGCCGTGCCCCGGTGGGCGTACCAACAGCAGCCGCTGCACGCCCAGTTCGATGAAGTCGAGGTCGCCGCGGAGTTCGTCGGGGGCGAGCGTGAAGCCCAGTTCGGCCCGCCCGTCGGCGACCGCCGCCACGAGTTCGTGCCGGGAGCCGACCTCGCTGATGTCGAGCCGGACCGCCGGGTACGCGCGCGTGAACCCGCCGGCCCAGGACGCCACCGCCTCCCCGGACATGTCGGGTGTGCACATCACCGTGAGGACGCCCCCGCCGACCTCGCGGGCGCTGCGCATCGCGTCCTGGACGGCGACCACGTCGTCGAGCACCCGCCGGGCCAGCGGCACCAGTTGCAGGCCCGCGGAGGTCGGCACGAGGCGGCGCGCGGTGCGGTGGAACAGCTCGACCTTCAGCTCGCGCTCCAGGGCCCGGACGGACCCGGAGACGGTGGGCTGCGACAGGTACAGGCGCTCGGCGGCGCGCCCGAGACCGCCGTGGTCCACCACGGCCAGAAACTGCTCCAGCTGCCTCAGCTCCACCGGGTCTCCCTCGAAGTGCTACACCCCTACGGCCGCTCCGCGGGTGACACGGTAAGTGTCCGGAAGCGTTCCGTCCACGCCGACCTGCCTGGTCACGGCCCGGCCGAGGTTGCGCTCGTGCACCGGCGAGGAGCCCTCGTAGATCCGCAGCGCCCGTACGTCGCGCCACATGCGCGGTACGGGGTGGTCGCCGACGATGCCCTCGCCGCCGAGGAGCTGGACGCAGCGGTCGGCGACGCGGCTCGCCGTCTCGGAGGCGAACAGCTTGGCGGCGGCGATGCGGTGGCGCGGCACGGTGCCGGAGTCGAAGGCGCGGGCCGCCTCCATGGTCAGCGCGCGGGCGGCCTCCAGGTCGGCGAAGCAGCGGCCGAGGTCGGCCTGCACCGCGCCGAGGTCGGCGAGGGGCGCCCCGAACTGCTCCCGCCCGGACAGGTGCCGCGAGGTCTCCTCCAGCATCCGGGTGGCCTGGCCCACGCAGGTGGCGGCGACGTGCAGCCGGGCGTGGTTGATGCCGCGCAGTGCGGCCTTGAACCCGGCGCCGGGTTCGCCGCCGAGCAGCGCGGAGTCGGCGACCCGCACCCCGACGAGGTCGATCTCGGCGACCGGCGCCTCGGCGTGCCCGTTCATGCGGGTGGGCAGCCGGGTCGTGACGCCTTCGGTGTCGCGCGGCACGAGGAACGCGGAGACACCGGCGGCTCCGTCCTCCGGGGCTCCCGTCCTGGCGAACACGACGAGTTCATCGGCCCAGTGGGCGTTGGTGATGTACCGCTTGTGCCCGTCGATGACCCAGCCGCCGTCGGCCCTGCGGGCGGTGGTGGTGAGCGCCCCGGCGTCCGACCCGGCCCCCGGCTCGGTCAGCGCGAACGCCGTGACGTGCTCCCCCGCCGCCATCTTCGGCAGCATGGTCTCGCGCTGCGCTTCGGTGCCGTGGTCGAGGATCGCCTGCGAGCACAGCCCGATGACGGTGGAGAACCGCGACCGGTACACGCACGACGCGCGGGTGAACTCCATGGTCAGCCGCACCTGTTGGCTCATGGACCAGTCGAGCCCGCCGAGCCGCCGCGGAATCGAGATACCGAAAAGACCGTTCCGGGCGAGCGCCTCCACCACGTGCTCGGGTACCTCCCCCGCTTCCACCATCTCCTGTTCCGCGGGAATGAGAACGTCGTCGGTGAGGCGGGCCACGCGCTCCAAGTACGCCTCGAATCCGAGCTCATGGACCTCGGGGTCGATCATGCGGGTTCCTCCTTGTGGGGTGGTGGTGTCGCGACATCCGCCGCCGCGAAGGCCCCGGCCTCGACCAGGGCGCGGATCTCCGCTTCGCCCCGGCCCAGTTCCGCCAGGATGCGCACCGTGTGCTCGCCGGTCCGCGGCGCGGGCGGCGTACTCGCGGGGCGCCGCCCGCCCAGCGAGAAGGCGGTGGTCGGGGCGGTGTGCCCGCCGCCGCAGTCCGCGATCAGCCCGGAGGCCCGTACGTCGGGGTCGTCGGCGAGTTCGTCGAAGCTCCGCACCGCCCCGCACACGATGCCCGCGCCGCGCAGCCGCTCCAGGGCCTCGGCCCGGTCGAGCCGGCCGAGGGTGTCGTGCAGCAGATCGAGGAGCTCCGGCCGGTGCTCGACCCTCGCGGGGTTGGACGCGAACCGGGGATCATCGGCCAGCTCCGGCCGCCCGATCACCTCGCACAGCGCCGCGAACTTCTCCCGCGTGTACGCGGAGAGGACCAGCGCCCCGCCGTCCCGGGTCCGCACCAGGTCCGCGGCGGGCGCCGCCAGCGCCTGCCCGTTGCCGCGCCGCCGCGGCACGCTGCCGCTCAGCTCGTGCTCGGCCCAGGTGGACGCCTGCGCGTGCACGACGGCCTCCATGAGCGAGGTCTCCACGACGTCGCCCCGGCCGGTGCCCGACCGCTGCAACAGCGCGGCGAGCACCCCCGACGTCAGCGCCTGCGCCGCCAGCACGTCCGCCACCGCGAAGCCCACCCGCTGCGGATCCCCGTCCGCCGCGCCCGTGAGATCCATGACGGCGAACTCGGCCTGCGCCGCGATGTCCAGGCCGACCCGGTACGCCGAGGGACCCCGCGTGCCGAACCCGGTGACGAAGCCGTAGACGAGACGCGGGTGGCGGGCGAGCAGCGTGTCCGGGCCGAGGCCGAGGCGTTCGCTGACGCCGTGCCGGAAGTTGTGCAGGAGCACGTCGGCGGTGGCGAGCAGCTCGCGGACCACGGCCTCGCCCTCGGGCGCGCGCAGGTCGACGGCGATGCTGCGCTTGCCGCGGTTGTTGGCGCGGACCATCGCGGTGCCGAAGGGGCCGATGCCGCGCGCCTGGTCGCCGGAGAGGGGTTCGACCTTGATGACGTCGGCGCCGAGGTCGGCGAGGTTCTGGCCGGCTCCGGGCGCGGCGATGTACTGCCCGAAGTCGAGGACGCGGAGCCCGCTCAGAGGGCGGTCGCCGCTCACCGGTTCCCCTCCGCGGAGGCCGCCCTGCGCCGCGCGGTCTCGGCGAGCAGCGCCTCCCGGGAGCGCGCCGGGTTGAGCAGCAGCCCGCCCGCCACGGCGAAGACGCAGATGGTGATGCCGACGACCAGGAACCCGTCGGCGTACCCCTGCGAGACGGTGTCCGCGGCGTCCACGATGACGCCGAGCAGCCACGGCGCGACGATCCCCGCGACGCTGTACGCGGCGATGATGCAGCCGAAGAAGCCGGGCCGGTGTCTGCGGGGCAGGAAGTCCGCGGCGCCCGCGAAGGCGACCGAGAACGCCACGCTGTTGATGGAGAACGCGGCGACCACGAGGGCCAGTTGGAGCCCGCCCGGCGGCACCTGCGTGAAGGCGATCATGGCGACGCCCGCGAAGCACAGATAGCCCATGGTCAGGAACCCGCGCGCGGCCCGCGCCGAGCGCCCGGCCTTCAGCATCCGCCCCGAGATCAGCCCGGCGGTGAGCAGCACGACGATGGCGAGCCCGTACGGGAGGGTGGCGAGGAGCCCGACGGTGCCGCGCGAGTAGCCCATCCCGTCGTGCAGGAACGACGGCAGCCAGGACACCTTGAGCGAGGAGATGAGGTACCCGGCGAAGGAGAGCAGAGCGAGCCCCCAGAAGCTGCCGGTGCGCAGGAGCGAGGTCAGCGGTACGTCGATGTCACCAACCCCAAGCCCCGCCGGCGATTGAGGCGCGGGGTCCGGGGCAGAGCCCCGCGGCCCCATCCCCGGCTCCCGCCGCGTCACGACCAGCCACAGCACGGCCCACGCGGCACCGGTCACGACGAGCACCACGAACGCCGCGTGCCAGGTCCAGGTCACGATGACCCACGTGAGCAGCGGCGTGGCCACCAGCGGCCCGACCGACGAACCCGCGTTGACGACCGCGCCCGCGAACGCCCGCCGCTCGGAAGGAAAACGGTCGGCCACGACGGACTGGCACAGGGCGTGCGCCGGGCCCTCGAAGAAGCCGAGCACCATCCGCGACGCGATCACCACGCCCACCGTGGTGGGCACGGTCAGCGGCGCCATGCTCGCCACCCAGGCGATCATCAGCCCGGCCGCTGACCAGCGCCAGCCGATCCGCCGGAAGAACAGTGCGAGGACGACCGCGCCCGCCGCGAACAGCCAGAAGAAGGCGCTCGACATCAGGCCGTACTGGGCGGCAGTGAGCCCGAGGTCCTTCTCCAGGTCGGGCGCGGCGAGCCCGATGGCCGCCTTGTCGGCAAAGTTGAGGGTGAAGAAGGCCAGCAGCAGGCCGATGATCCACCAGTCCGCCGATGACACCCCTCGACGGAACCCGGTCGCCTTCGCCGTCCCGGCCGCCGCCTGCGACGCTGCATGCGCGGTCACGTCCACCTCCACGGTCCCGCGCCACCGGATGGGGTGGCGCTCCGCACAGGCAATCGGAGGTGGCGGGCGCGAACAATGGCCGTTCTCCGCAGGGGCCCTTCGGCAATTCCGAAGGAACCCCCGCGGCGGCGCGAACTACTTGGCGGTCTGCGTGTGCACGTACTCCACGAGCCGGGTCAGCGCGTCCGGGTCGGTGTTCGGCGGCACGCCGTGGCCGAGGTTGAAGACGTGGCCCTCAAGGCCCGCGGCGGCGTCGAGGACCTCGCGGGCCTTGGTCTCGACGGCCTCGGGCGTGGAGAAGAGGATGGCCGGGTCGAAGTTGCCCTGGAGCGCCTTGCCGGGGCCGACGCGGCGCGCGGCCTCGTCGAGGGGGACGCGCCAGTCGACGCCGACGACGTCCGCGCCTGCCTCGCCCATGAGCCCGAGCAGCTCGCCCGTGCCCACACCGAAGTGGATCCGGGGCACCCCGTAGTCCGCGACGGCCTGGAAGACCTTCTCGGAGGCGGGCATCACGGAGCGCCGGTAGTCGGCGGGCGCGAGCGCCCCCACCCACGAGTCGAACAGCTGGACGGCGCTGGCGCCGGCCTCGATCTGCACCTTCAGGAACGCGGAGGTGATCTCGGCGAGGCGGTCGAGCAGGTCGGCCCAGAGCTGCGGGTCGCCGTACATGAGCGCCTTGGTGTGCTCGTGGTTGCGGGACGGGCCGCCCTCCACGAGGTAGCTGGCGAGCGTGAACGGGGCGCCCGCGAAGCCGATCAGCGGCTTCTCGCCGAGCTCGGCGGTGAGCAGCCCCATGGCCTCGGTGACGTACCAGACGTCCTCGGGGGTGAGGTCCCGCAGCTGGGCCAGGTCGGCGCGCGAGCGGATCGGGTTGGCGATGACCGGGCCGACGCCGGGCTTGATGTCGAGGTCGATGCCGATGGCCTTGAGCGGCACGACGATGTCGCTGAAGTAGATCGCCGCGTCGACGTCGTGGCGGCGCACCGGCTGCATCGTGATCTCGGCGACCAGATCGGGCCGCATGCAGGAGTCCAGCATCGCGATGCCCTCACGCACCTTGTGGTACTCGGGCAGCGAGCGTCCTGCCTGGCGCATGAACCACACCGGCGTGTGCGGCACGGGCTCGCGCCTGCACGCCTTCAGCAAGGCTGAGTTCTGGGTGGCCTTCGTGGGTTCGTACGTCGCTGACGGCTGCTGGCCCGTGGCCTCGGTATTGGCACTCACACCCGAAAGTTTCGCACGCCCGCGACGCCGCCTGTGAAGGACATGGGGAAGGGTGCTCCGAGAGGGGTGTCCCTCCCCACCCGCGGGGCTCGCTCCCCTTAACCTTCCCGGCATGGCTGCGGCTCAGGGACGACGGTCGGACGGCGGGCGCGACGACCACGACGACACAGGCGGGATGAGTGAATCGGTGCGGGAGGGGCAGAACGCTCGGGACATGAACGCTGCACAGGAACACGACCCCGCCCCGCCCGCCTTCCGCACGGCGGTCGACGCCCTGCGGTCCGCGCGGATCCGCCCGGAGATCGAGATCGACCCGACGCGGCCGCCGCAGCGCCTGGCCCCCTTTTCTTACGCGCTGGAGGCCGCGGTCGTCGACGGCGAGGAGGACCTGGCCGACGGCCGGCTCGTCCTGCTGCACGATCCGGCGGGGCACGAGGCGTGGCACGGCACGTTCCGGCTGGTGACCCTGGTCCGGGCCGAACTCGAACCCGAGATGGCGGCCGACCCCCTGCTCCCGGACGTCTCCTGGTCCTGGCTGACGGGCGCGTTGCAGGCCCGCGGCCTCTCCTACGGGGAGCCTTCGGGCACGGTCACCCGTGCGAGTTCGCACTACTTCGGCGGGCTCGGTGACCGGGCGCCCGCCTCGCAGATCGAGATCCGGGCGTCGTGGACGCCGCGCGAGGGCCTGGGCGGCGTACCGGACACGGCGGCGCATCTCGCGGCGTGGTGCGAGGTGCTGTGCCAGATCGCGGGCCTGCCGCCGGCGGCCGCGGGGCCGCAGGGTCCCGACGGCGCGGTGGTGACACTGCCGCAGCGGCGGGGGCCGCGGCCTTCCTGACCGCCGTTTCACAGGGGTCGTTCCCGGCCGCGTCGGAGCTGCTCCGACGCGGCCTTCTCATGTTTCGGGTCCTTTCGAAATGGCCCCGGTCGGTCGGATTTGGTTCGATTGCATGCGACTCATGACTATTCGGCACCCTTTCGAATGATCGCTAACGTGTCCGAATTGCTCGCATTGTTACTCACCAAATCGTGATCATTCTCTAAAGGCGAGCGGGTTTGGTGCCGAAGGTTGCTGTGACCTTGAAAGCACGGTTCATCCCCGGCTTCATCCCCGAGCCGGCTCCGTCCCGCACCCCAGGAGGCCTGGTGTCCGTTCTCCTCGAGCAGCCCTCAAGCCTGGTCGCCTACCGCCCGAACAAGCCGACCGCGATGGTGGTCGTGGCCGACCCCCGCGTCCGTTCCACCGTGACCCGCCACCTGTGGGCGCTCGGTGTTCGTGACGTGATCGAGGCCTCGTCCGTCGCGGAGGCTCGTCCCCGCATCGGCAACCCCCGTGACATCTGCGTCGCCGACGTCCACCTCCCCGATGGATCCGGCCTGACGCTCCTCTCCGAAACCCGAGCCGCGGGCTGGCCCAACGGGCTGGCCCTCTCCGCCGCCGACGACATCGGTGCCGTACGCAACGCCCTCGCGGGCGGCGTCAAGGGCTATGTCGTCACCGGCACCCGTACGAACATCGGCCTGCCCACCCGGCCAGGCGCCGCCCCCATCGGCGCCGCGGCCGCCCGTATGCACCGTCGCCCCCCGGGTGCCCCGAGCCACCCGGGCGGCTACCGCGAACTCTCAGGACGCGAAGTGGAGGTGCTCCGGCTCGTCGCCGAGGGCCAGTCGAACAAGGCCATCGGCGTCTCCATGGGCCTGTCCGCCCTGACCGTCAAGAGCCACCTCGCCCGTATCGCGCGCAAGCTCGGCACGGGTGACCGGGCCGGCATGGTGGCGGTCGCGCTGCGTACCGGCATCATCCACTGATCGACCCGTGGCCGGATTCGTCCGGTTTACTTCGGCACGGCGCCCGTCGACGTAACGTTCCGTCGACGGGCGCCGTGCGTTCACAGATACTCTTGACAGGTGACCGACGCCCAAGAGACCGCAGCAGACAGCCCACTGCGCACCACCGGAGGCGCCCCTCTGGACGACGGCGGATCTTCTGCTGAAGGATCTGTTGGTTCAGTCGACGGTGCGCCCACCCCCCTACTCGAACCCCGCGAGGGCATCCCGCCGGTGATCGCCGACGAAGCCTCGCTCGCCGATGTCGTCGCGGCCTTCGCCGCGGGCAGCGGCCCCGTCGCCGTCGACGCCGAGCGCGCGTCCGGCTACCGCTACGGACAGCGCGCCTACCTGGTGCAGCTGCGCCGGGAGGGCGCGGGCACCGCGCTCATCGACCCGGTCGCCTGCCCCGACCTCTCCTCGCTCGGCGCGGCCATCGGCGACGCCGAGTGGGACCTGCACGCCGCCACCCAGGACCTGCCCTGCCTGCGCGACATAGGCATGCGGCCCGCACAGCTCTTCGACACCGAGCTGGCCGGGCGGCTCGCCGGCTTCCCGCGGGTGGGCCTCGGCGCCATGGTCGAGAACGTGCTGGGCTACGTACTGGAGAAGGGCCACTCCGCCGTCGACTGGTCGACGCGCCCGCTGCCCGAGCCCTGGCTGCGCTACGCCGCGCTCGACGTCGAACTCCTCGTCGACCTGCGCGACGCGCTGGAGAAGGAGCTCGACCGGCAGGGCAAGCTGGAGTGGGCCCACGAGGAGTTCGACGCCATCGCCTCGGCACCGCCCGCGCCGCCGCGCAAGGACCCGTGGCGTCGCACGTCCGGCATGCACAAGGTGCGGCGCCGGCGTCAGATGGCGGTCGTCCGCGAGCTGTGGACGGCGCGCGACCAGGTCGCGCAGCGGCGGGACGTGTCGCCGGGCAAGGTGCTCGGTGACTCGGCGATCGTCGAGGCCGCGCTCTCGCTGCCGCCCACCGTGCAGGCGCTGTCCGCCCTGCCCGGCTTCGGCCACCGCATGGGCCGGCGCCAGCTGGAGCAGTGGCAGGCGGCGGTCGACCGGGCGCGGGCCCTGCCGGACTCCGAGCTGCCGCAGCCGGGCCAGGCCACGACGGGACCGCCCCCGCCCCGCGCCTGGGCCGACAAGGACCCCGCCGCGGCGGCCCGCCTGTCGGCCGCGCGGGCGGCGGTCACGACCCTCGCCGAGACGCTCTCGATGCCGCAGGAGAACCTGATCACGCCGGACACCGTGCGCCGGGTGTGCTGGGAGCCTCCGGAGTCGATCGACGCGGAGTCGGTGGCCGCGGCCCTCACGTCCCACGGCGCCCGCAACTGGCAGGTCAACCAGGTCACGCCGATCCTCCTCCCGGCGCTGGCGTCCCACGCCTGACGCGCCCCCGCCACCACAGACGCCCCTCGGCCATCGGCCGGGGGGCGTTTTTGGCGTCCGGGCACATGTGACCTTCGCCGCTCCGGCCGGGGGGACTTCAAGACTTGGTTACCCGCAAGTAGCATGACGGTATTCGCAGCGCGCCGTCTGTGTACTTCGGGGTACCCCGATGCCTGACACGCGCCGCGCGGCAGCGCATTCCCGCACCTGGAGGAGAGCCATCGTGCCTCGTACCGTCAGGGACGTCGTCTTCGTCGACGGCGTCCGCACCCCGTTCGGCAAGGCGGGCCCGAAGGGCATCTACCACGAGACCCGCGCCGACGACCTGGTCGTCAAGTCCATCCGGGAGCTGCTGCGTCGCAACCCGAACCTGGACCCCGCGAAGATCGACGAGGTCGCCGTCGCCGCGACCACGCAGATCGGTGACCAGGGCCTGACCATCGGCCGCACCGCGGGCATCCTCGCGGGCCTGCCGCAGTCGGTCCCCGGCTACTCGATCGACCGCATGTGCGCGGGCGCCCTCACGGCCGTCACCGCCACCGCGGGCTCCATCGCCTTCGGCGCGTACGACGCCGTCATCGCGGGCGGCGTCGAGCACATGGGCCGCCACCCCATGGGCGAGGGCGTGGACCCCAACCCCCGCTTCGTATCGGAGAAGCTGGTCGACGAGTCCGCCCTCTTCATGGGCATGACCGCCGAGAACCTGCACGACCGGTACCCGCACATCACCAAGCAGCGCGCCGACGAGTACGCCGTGCGCTCGCAGGAGAAGGCGGCGAAGGCGTACGCGAACGGCAAGATCCAGCAGGACCTCGTCCCGATCTCCGTGCGCAACACCAACGCCGACATCGGTGAGACCGGCTGGGGCCTCGTCACGGCCGACGAGCCGATGCGTCCGGGCACGACCCTGGAGAGCCTCGCGGGCCTCAAGACCCCGTTCCGCACGCACGGCCGCGTCACCGCCGGAAACGCGGCAGGCCTCAACGACGGCGCGACCGCCTCGATCATCGCCTCCGAGGACTTCGCCCGCGAGAACGACCTCCCGGTGAAGATGCGCCTCGTCTCCTACGCCTTCGTGGGCGTGGAGCCGGAGGTCATGGGCTACGGCCCGATCCCGGCGACGGAGAAGGCCCTCGCGAAGGCGGGCCTGTCCATCTCGGACATCAACCTCTTCGAGATCAACGAGGCGTTCGCCGTCCAGGTCCTGGCCTTCCTCGACCACTACGGCATCGCCGACGACGACGCGCGCGTGAACCAGTACGGCGGCGCCATCGCGTACGGCCACCCGCTCGCCTCCTCCGGCGTCCGTCTGATGACGCAGCTGGCCCGCCAGTTCGAGGAGCAGCCGGAGGTCCGCTACGGCCTCACGACCATGTGTGTCGGCTTCGGCATGGGCGCCACGGTCATCTGGGAGAACCCGCACCACAAGGACGCCGGAGGCGACAAGTGAGCACCACCACCACTGAGCTCCTGAAGGGCGCTTCGGCCCTCTTCCCGGACGAGGTCGTGACGTCCGCGCACGTACGCCACCTCGATCTCCCCTACGGGGCGGGCAAGTTCGCCCTGATCACGCTGGACAACGGCCTGGACCACACCAAGCCGACCACCTTCGGACCGGCGTCGCTCGCGAACCTCAACGCGGCGATCGACCAGGTCGAGAAGGAGGCGGCCGAGGGCGACATCGTCGGCGTCGGTGTCACCGGCAAGCCGTTCATCTTCGCGGTCGGCGCCGACCTCAAGGGCGTCGAGCTGCTGAAGAAGCACGACGACGCGCTCGCCATCGGCAAGGGCGGCCACGAGGTCTTCAAGCGCCTCGCGGGCCTGGCCGTGCCGACGTTCGCGTACTACAACGGCGCGGCGATGGGCGGCGGCGTGGAGGTGGGCCTGCACTGCACGTACAGGACCGTCTCTCAGGCCCTCCCGGCCTTCTCGCTCCCCGAGGTCTTCCTCGGCCTGGTCCCGGGCTGGGGCGGCTGCGCCCTCCTCCCGAACCTGATCGGCGCGGACAAGGCCGTCTCGGTCATCATCGAGAACAGCCTGAACCAGAACAAGCAGCTCAAGGGCGTGCAGGTCTACGAACTGGGCATCGCCGACGCCCTCTTCGAGGGCGCGGACTTCCTGGAGCAGTCCCTCCTCTGGACGGCCGACGTCCTCAAGGGCGACGTCAAGGTCGAGCGCCCGGACGTCGACCGCGGCGAGGCCTGGGACCAGGCCGTCGCGCGCGGCAAGTCCATCGCCGACTCCAAGGTGCACGGC
Organism: Streptomyces endophyticus; assembly: GCF_035798155.1. Taxonomy (NCBI): domain Bacteria; kingdom Bacillati; phylum Actinomycetota; class Actinomycetes; order Kitasatosporales; family Streptomycetaceae; genus Streptomyces; species Streptomyces endophyticus. The sequence continues at coordinate 63,752 of NZ_JAOZYC010000184.1, forward strand.
GCCGCCCCGGCCGCGTACCGCGCGCTGGACATCATCGCGAACGCCAAGTCCGGTGACCTCCAGGCCGGTTTCGACGCCGAGGACCAGGCCCTCGCCGACCTGATCATGGGCGGCGAACTGCGCGCGGGCATCTACGCGTTCAACCTCGTCCAGAAGCGCGCCAAGCGCCCGGCGGGCGCCCCGGACAAGAGCCTGGCCCGCCCGGTGTCGAAGGTCGGCGTGGTCGGCGCGGGCCTGATGGCCTCGCAGCTCGCCCTGCTCTTCCTGCGCCGCCTGGAGGTCCCGGTCGTCCTCACGGACATCGACCAGGAGCGCGTGGACAAGGGCGTCGGCTACGTCCACGGGGAGATCGACAAGCTTCTCCTCAAGGGCCGCGTCAACCAGGACAAGGCGAACCGCCTGAAGGGCCTCGTCTCCGGCGTCCTCGACAAGGCCGAGGGCTTCTCCGACGCCGACTTCATCATCGAGGCCGTCTTCGAGGAGATCGGCGTCAAGCAGCAGGTGTTCGCGGAGGTCGAGGCGGTCGCCCCGGCGCACGCGATCCTCGCCACGAACACGTCCTCCCTCTCGGTGTCGGAGATGGCCTCGAAGCTGAAGCACCCGGAACGAGTGGTCGGCTTCCACTTCTTCAACCCGGTCGCGATCCTCCCGCTCCTGGAGATCGTCCGCGGCGAGCAGACGGACGACGCGGCGCTCGCCACGGCGTTCGGCGTCGCGAAGAAGCTCAAGAAGAGCGCGGTCCTGGTCAAGGACGCCCCGGCGTTCGTCGTGAACCGCATCCTGACCCGCTTCATGGGCGAGATCCAGAACGTCATCGACGAGGGCACGCCGGTCGCGGTGGCGGAGAAGGCGGTAGAGCCGCTCGGCCTCCCGATGTCCCCGCTGGTCCTTCTGGAGCTCGTGGGCCCGGCCATCGGCCTGCACGTCTCGGAGACCCTCAACCGCGCCTTCCCGGAGCGCTTCACGGTGTCCCCGAACCTGGCGGCCGTGGTGAAGGCCGGCAAGCGCGGCTTCTACGTCTACGACTCCGGCAAGCCGGAGCTGGACCCCGAGGTCGCGGCGCTGCTCAAGCAGGGCGACAAGGTCCTGTCCGAGGAGCAGGTCCGCGACCGCGTCCTCGACGCGGTGGCCCAGGAGATCGGCCTGATGCTCGACGAGAACGTCGTCGCCGAGGCCCAGGACATCGACCTCTGCCTCATCACCGGCGCCGGCTGGCCCTTCCACCTGGGCGGAATCACTCCGTACCTGGACCGGGCGGGCGTCTCCGAGCGGGTCATCGGGAAGAAGTTCCTGGAGGCCGGGGTGGCTTCGGTCCCCGCGTAACGGTGCGCTGCTGAAGGTGCGAGTGCGCTGCTGACGTGACTGTGACGGCTACCCACGAATATTTCGTGGGTAGCCGTCACAGTTCCACATCCCGCCAGGCCTCCATCGCGAGCCCGGGCTCGTCCCTCTTCCTCCGCGCGAGATACAGCCGCCCGGGATCCCCCGGCACCCAACTGCCCGCCGCCACACGCCCATCGCCGTCCTCCACGAGCGCGATACGCGCGTCCTGCGGCAGCTTCGGCCCCGACTCCGACTCCGCCCACCAGGCCCCCGCGGACTCCGTCTCGGTGGGATAGGCGGCGAAGGCGACCCGGCCCCCGGCCGTGCGCTGAGCGAGCAACGTGCAGTCCACCTCGTCCAGTTGGCACCGGACAGCCGAAACGGCCCCGGGCCCGGCCGCATCGAGCACCCGCACCGGCGCCTCGTCCCCACGCCACGCGCACACGGCACCGTCCTCATCGGTGAAGAAGAGCGTGGTGTGGTCGGCGGACGTGGCGAGGGCGCACAGCGTGTCGGGCCGAGCCGCGGCGGGCTGCGGCTTCTCGTCCCGCACGAGGGGCCGGCCCGCCTCCTCCTGACGCCACCGCAGGATGCCCCCGTCAGCCATGACCGCGTACAGGGTGATCAGGCCCGACTCCCCTGCCACGGCGACGGGTTCCCCGTGCACGTCGTCCCCCTTGAGGTCCCGCCACGGCCCCCAGCCGCCGTTCTCCTCCTGCATACGCAGGCTCACCCCGCCACCCTTGTTGCGTACGAAGACGTGGGCGCGGCCCTGCGCGTCGACGGCGACGGCGGGCGGGCCGGTGCGGTCGCCCTTCTTGTTCGGGTGACCGATGGGGAGCCAGTCGAGGGCGGCGAGGTGCGGCTGGTAGTGCGTCGAGTGCACGAGCCCGGACTCGCCGGGAACGGTGGGCCGCCAGGCCACGAGGTGCGCGTATCCCCGGGGGCTGCGGGCGACGGCCCCGCCCGGATGCACGCGCTGCTCGCCGCCGACCGTGCGGGGTGGTGACCAGGGGCCTTCGGGATGCTCTTCCGTGCGGCAGACGACGGCATCGCCGTCGGGGGCGTACACGTGGACACAGAGCCTGCCGTCGCGTGCGCGCATGAGCCATTCGCCGTTCACGGGGTCAGCCTATGCCGCGCCTCACGGCCACCAGGTGCGACCCTGGACCGCATGAGCGAAGTGCTGGTGGTCGACGGGGCCAACGTCGTCGGGTCCGTCCCCGACGGGTGGTGGCGGGACCGGCGAGGAGCCGCCGAGCGGCTGCGCGACCGGCTGGTGGGATACGGGGAGCGGGCCGGGGTCGAGGTGATCCTCGTCGTCGAGGGAGCCGCACGCGGTGTCGCGTCCGTGCCCGGGGTGCGGGTGGAGTCGGCGGAGGGGAGCGGGGACGATCACATCGTGGGGGTGGTGGCGGGGCTCGACGGGCGGGTGTGCACCGTGGTCACGGCGGATCGTGAACTGCGGAGCAGGGTCGCGGAGTTGGGGGCCTCGTGCGTGGGGCCGCGGACGGTGTACGGGTCCGGGTGACCGGCGCGTACACCGTCCGCCCGGCTCAGTAGCTGCCGCCGTAGTACCCCTGGGACGCCGCCCCTGCCGTCACGCCCATGACACTGAACGGCACCTGGGAGATCGGGGTCTCGCCCCCGAAGGCATCGAGCACGACCACGTCGACGACGTGTGCGCCCGGCGTCCACTCCCAGCCGGAGTCCCAGGACCAGCGGCCGTCATGCCCCACCGCCGCACTGCCGAGCGGGGTGCCCTGCTCCCGGAATCCGACCTGCACGGCGCCGGCCGTCACACCGGTGAACACCACCTGCGAACCCATCACTTGTTCATAGGCGGCGGGAGACAGCACGCCGGACGGTGCCGCGCCTTCTGGGGCGGGCAGTGCCGCCGCACCGTCCACCGCGGTGAAGAGGACCTCGACGCGCTCCGACTGGAAGCCGTTGGCGTCCGCCGAGAAGACCTTCACCGGGTGCTTGCCCTTGCTCCAGGGCCGACCGAGCTCCCACGACCAACTGCCGTCCGGTGCCACGTCCGTCTGGCCGAGGAACTTCCCGTGCTCCCAGATGCTGACCCGTACCGCCCCCGGGGCGACCCCGGTGAACCACACGGACTGCCGCGGCATCTCGGCCTGGAACGCGGGAGCCGTGACCGTCGGAGCCGGGAACTCCGCTCCACGCATGACGGAGGTGGACGCCAAGTAGGCGTCTATGCGGGAGCGGTCGCGGCCCGGTTCCTCGAATCCGTTGCGGACCACACCCATGCGTGGCGCGATCCCGTCGATCAGCATGTTGGCGATCCCCATGAGGACCGGCACATTGCGTCCGGCGACCTGGGTGTGGTCGGCGATGTGCGGGGAGTCGCTGAAGACGAAATTGAAGTTCTCGTACGAGCCGAAGAGCCGGAGGTACGGCTCGATCTGCGTGGCGTACTGCTCGTCCTGCGCGGCCGACATCAGGTAGATGTTGGCGGCTCGACCGGCCCCTGAGGCGACGAGTTCGGGGATCAGCGCGTCCACCATGCGCACGTTTTCCTCGGGGACGGCCTCACCCAGCATGAACCGGGCCACGCCGGGATGCACGTCCCGCACGTACGACCCGATGGCGAACTGCGGAGTGATCGCCACGATGTTGCGGAATCCGTACTTCAGGCCGAAGTAGAGGGCCGCGCTCCCGCCCTTGGAGCCGCCCCACATGGTGACGGAATCCGGAGTGAGGTCGAGAGACTTCATCACGTTCGATATGAGCGTGATGACGGACTGCTCCACCGAGAAGTCCATGCCCTTGCAGAGGTAGTAGGTCCGGTTCCCGTCGAACTTGTCGCGGATCCAGAGGATGTTCGCCCTCAGCTTGTCGAAGACGCCGTTGGACCAGCCGTAGTCCTGGTGCGCGGCGAAGTTGGCGAACACCACGACGAGATGCCGGTTGCCCTTCTCCGCATGGGCGAACCGGTACTCCACCGGGTGCCCTCCGGACGTCTCGATCCCCGAGAGCACCTTCCGTCCCGGCGCGGCTGCTTTGGACATGTAAGGACTCCCACTCTCAGATGTCTCGGAGGTACTGCGGCGTCGGCCCTATGCGGTGGTCGCCGCGGGTCGGACGCCGTAGGAATGTCGATACGGCATGACATTGGCGCCCTGTCGGAAGATCGGCCATCATGCCTGAATGCGTCCGACATCCGCCCGGCCGACGCCGGGGCGCCTTCGGCGCCGTGTGTCGGCCGTCGTCGGCCTGGTCGCGGCGTCGTTGGCAGGGGTGGTGGTGCTGGCCGCGGTACAGACGGCCGGGCCGACCCGCTCGCACGCCGGCTCCCGCACCCTGACCGTGGCCACGTGGAACATGTGCGGCGTCGAGCGCTGGCACTGCGACGGGACCGGGGACCGGCGGGCCAAGCGTGGCGAGGTGGTGGGCCTCGCCACGGCCCGGGGCGCTCGCGTGGTGTTTCTCCAGGAAGCGTGCGCCTCGGACGTCTCGGCGGTGCGAGCGCGCCTGGGCCGCTCCTGGCACTCGGTGTTCCGCCCCTACAGCTGGCGCAGCAAGGCGGGCCGCACGAGCACGGTGCGGTGCGGCTCCGGCAGCCGTGACGCGGCCGGTTTCGCCATGCTGTCCGCGTACCCGCTGTCCCACGTGCGCACGGTGGCCTCGCGCCAGCCGACGGTGGGCCTGCGCCGCGGCGTCGTGTGCGCCTCGGTCGCCGCGCACCGGCTCACGGTCTGCAACGCCCATCTCAGTCGACCCGGCGACGACCTCGCCCACCCGCGATGGGAGCTGCGGGACGACCAGTTGAAGGCGCTCACCGGCGCCGCCCGCGGCAGGCGTGTGGTGTACGGCGGTGACTTGAACGTGGACCCGCCGAGTGGCCGCAATCCCGTCGCCTGGGTGTGGCCGTCGGCGCCCTACGGCACCCAGCGCGAGTGCGACCAGCGGTCGGCTTCGGCCCGCTCCGGCCGGGCCACCCATGTCTCCGGGCACAAGCTGGACTACCTCTTCACCGGCCTGCCGAGGGCGGGTTGCACGGTGCGCGACACCGGCGACTCGGACCACTACGCCGTGCTGCTGCGGGTGCGCACCGGCTGAGGCGGACCGCGGCCTCACACGATCACTCCCTCGTAGACCCGGCCGTCGGGTGCCGTCCTCAAGGACTGTGCCCTGTACGGCTGTTGGTACGGGACCGGGGGCAGCTGCGCGGGGGCGGGCTGCGGCGCGATCGCACGCAGCACCCGTCTCTGCCTGCCGTACGCGTACTGCGGCTGCTGCTGGTTCGGCGGCGGCAGCGGCAGCGGCGTCATCGGCCGCACCGCGTGCCGCGTGTCGACCGTGCCCACGGCAGGGGCCCTGGCCTCCTCAGGGGCCAGGTCGCCTCCCGCGGTCAGCATCCGGTCGGCGAGCCTGGCCGCCGCGTAGCCGTCGTCAAGGTCGCAGAACTGGCCCTGGAACCAGCGGTATCGCTCGGCGTACGCCTCCTGGATCCGGTCGATGTCACGGATCGTGGTGATCAGCCGCTCGGAAGTGTCGACCAGCGGGCCGGGAGCGCTGTTCTCGAAGTCGAAGTAGAAGCCGCGCAGAGTGTCGCGGTAATGGTCCAGGTCGTACGTGAAGAACAGGATCGGCCGCCCCGTGTTGACGTAGTCGAACATCAGGGACGAGTAGTCCGTGATCATCACGTCGGTGATCAGGGACAGGTCCGCCATGTCGGGGTAGTCGGAGACATCGAAGACGAAGCCGTCACCGGCGCCCGGCACCGGGTCCACCACATTCGGGTGGCGGCGCACGAGAAGGACATGGTCGGCGCCGAGGCGGGCCCGCGCGTCGTCCAGGTCGATGCGGAAGTCCAGCTTGTACTTGCCCGGGGCGTAGAACTGGTCGTCCCGCCAGGTCGGGGCGTACATGACGACACGCTTGCCCTCGGGGAGGCCGATGCGGCGGCGGATCTCCTGCTCGCGGCCGTCCATGCCGGGGCGGCGCAGGAGGTCGTTGCGCGGGTAGCCGCACTCGACCATCTCGCCGGGGAAGCCGAAGGCACGCCGGAGGATGGGGGTGGAGAAGCTGTTGGGTGACACGAGCATGTCCCAGTTCTGCACCTCCTTCTCCACGCGCTCCAGATAGCGCTGGTCGGCGAAGTGGATGGCCTCGATGTCGTGGCCGATCTTCTTCAACGGCGTGCCGTGCCAGGTCTGGACGACGACTTGGCCGTCCCGCTTCTGGAACCAGTCCGGCATGTGGTTGTTGGCCACGATGTACGCGCTGGTGGCCAGGGCCTCGTACCATTCCGGCGACCACATGCGGACCGCGATCGCGGTCTCGGGAACCTGCACCTGGTCGTCCTTGACGACCCAGAGGTGGTCCAAATCCACGCGTCGACGGACCAGTTCCTCGTGCAGGGCGCGCGGGCTGTCGGAGTACTGCGTGCCCTTGAAGGCATCGAAGAGGATCGCGGGCCGCACCGGTCTTCGGCGCGCTGCCTGGTACGCCTTGGTACGCAGCAGCTTCTGCCGGTAGGGGCCGCGGGCGTGGTCCGGCATGGCGGACTCCACCATCAGGGAGAGCCGGTCGTACGCCTCGGCCTGAAGTTCGTAGCCCCGCTCGTTCTCCTCGTACTGCTGCGGGAACGCGGGGACCAGGTCCTGATGGATCTTGATCATCAGGTCCTCCAGGCGCGCCTCGCGGCTGACCGAGGACAGGTCCTGACGGCGGAGGAAGAGGTCCCAGCGGCCCGAGGCCAGCGGTATGTCCCCCGCGAGGGTGCGCATGGCCGCAGGCGACAGCACGCAGCGAAACTTGTTGCCGTGCCACTCCAGTGGGACGTCGCGCTCGGCACCGTGCGCGCGCGAGCGCACCACGACGTGGGTGTCGCGGTACTGCTGGGCGGTGAGGGTGTCCGCGGCGGCGTACTGGCTGATGATCTCCAGGGCGCCGTTCTCGCGCCAGGCGATTCGTTTCGCCATCGGGAGGGTGGCGCGCTCGAACAGCACGAGATAGCCGGAGCCGTTGCGGTGGGCGACGATCTCGCGGTCGGCCTCGCGGGTCTGCAGGTCCGCCGGCATCCGGTAGTGGCCGTCGGGAGTGCCCTCCGCCATGACCGGATAGATGGTCATTTTCCGACCCTCGACGTGCAGGGTCGTCTTCCAGCCATTGCTGCCCATGCTCCAGGACTCCGGGATGTCGCCCCCGGCCTGGGCGTCGGCCCGGAATCCGGGGACGAGGGAGCGCAGCGGCAACCGCGTGCTGAAGGTGCACCAGCCGTCGCCGCCCGGGGTGAAGTGGACCCGGGAGTCGTGCCGTCCGGCGCCGCTCATGCTGGCGACCCGGAACTTGCCCCACTCGGGCACCTTGGGGCCGAGGTAGACGCCGCGCAGCTCGAGTTGGTCCCCCACCACGCGGTGGCCGGTGATCCGGCACCGCACGACCTCCACGCGCAGCTTGAGCTTGCCCTGCACGAACACAGGGAGAATGCGGGTGTTGTTGTCGACGTACTTGTACGGCGGGTTCGCGGCGGTACCCGCGCTGCCGCGGTCGATGCCGCGGTAGCGGAAGAGCCCGCGGCTGAGAACGCCCGCGGCGACGTCCCACGTGCCCTCGACCCACTTGCCCTTCCGCTTGAGCCGGGTCGTGTCGATCCGCGTCTCGAAGCCGGCCCAGTCGTAGCAGTAACGATTCTGGTTGGAGCGTTCGGTGGCCTGCGGGGCGTAGGTGGTCTTCGCGGCGGTGACGACCATGCGCCCCTGCTTCTTGTTGCGCAGGGCTATCGCCTTCACCGACATGTGCTTCTTGTGCACGTTGATGAAGCGGATATGGGCCGAGCCGGTGAGCGTGAGCAGGTCGCCGTAGGTGCTCCAGCGTGCGCTGTCGAGCGACCCGCGCAGCGAAAGCTCCTTGTCGAGACGGTAGGCCTTGCGGTCGAGACCCACCTCGCGGTCGCCCAGATACGGGTACTTGAGGTAGCGGTGGAAGCGTCGCTGGACGGGGATGGGGCCGCCCTTGCGCTCGAACTCGATGACGTCGAGAAGCTCGTCGAGCCGGTCCTCGCGCACCAGGAGCCACTTGACGCGGATCTCCGCGGGCAGGTCGTCGATGATGTCCGGGTCGGCCTCGTCCAGGAACTCGTTGGCCCACTCCATGAAGGCGTCCTGGTACTCGTCGTCCGCGTCCGGCAGCACCTTCAGGTGCAGCAGCAGATCGGACTTGAGGCAGGCCAGGTCGTACTTGCGCTTGCTCTCCAGGTACAGCTTGGAGCGTCGTTCGGCGAGGAAGCGGCTGACCGACTGCACCGCGGCGACGCGGTCGCGCAGATTGGACAACTCGGTGTGGCGCTGGGTGATGGAGGGCGCGGCGCCGCCCTCACGGCGGCGCCAGAAGTACACGATGTCGGTGAGGACGTCGACCTTGGTGGCCCGGAAGTGGGCGAACATGTTGACCCAGGAGTCCTCGTAGAGGACCCCCTCGGGGAACTCGATGTAGTGGTAGTCCCAGAAGGACCGCCTGAACAGCTTGTTCCACACGGTCCGGTCGTAGATGAGCGCCTCGTTGCGGGTGATGTGGGTGCCGCGGCGGTTCTTCTGCATCGGCCCCTTGTGCAGGGGCGATTGCCACTTCTTGGTGGAGTTCATCATCTGTACGTTGCCCGAGACGAAGTCCGAGTCGGACTCGTCCAGGGTGCGGACCAGGAGCTCGTACGCGTACTCGGGAATGACGTCGTCGCCGTCGACGAAGGCGAGGAACTCACCGTCCGGGTGCATCGCCCGCAGAGCGGTGTTGCGGGCGTGGCCGGGGCCGTGGGACTCCTGCCGGATGAGGCGGAACCGCGGGTCGTCGGCGCAGAATTGGGCCGCGATCCGCGTCGAGTCGTCGGTGGAGCCGTCGTCGACGAGGATCACCTCGAAGTCGCGGAACGACTGGCGTGCGATGGACTCCAGGCACTCGCCGAGATAGGTCTCAACATCCTGAAAAGGCACAACGACACTCAGACGGGGACTTCCCACCGACCCACACTCCTGCCAAGACATATCGCCCAATGGGCTGCTCGCCGCACCGTGAGGTGCCCTCCCCTTGCTCGGCGCGCCCACCAGGCGCTTCCCATCGCCTTGGCGTCATCCGCCCTTGTGACCTCGACAAAGCCCCCCGGCCCAGCGGTCACAAGTTCTACACATCTTATGTGACTCTTCAGAGTGGTCAACCTCCGTTAATGTGCCGCTCATCTCTCCGGAGCTGTACAGTCCCGGACATTTTGCCCGCAGGGGCGAGCGCCCGGCCTCTTCACATCTTCTGCCACGCGGACAGGGCCAGCCCGGCGCCGTCCTGCCTGGCCGTCTCCGGCAGGCCGTCGGGGCCCAACAGGGCCACCACCACCCGGCCCTGGCCGTCCCTGGCCAGCGCCGGGGAGCCCTGGCAGGGGCGGTCCAGGGGGTACCACCAGAACCCGCCCGCCTCGTTCTCCGTGCCACCGAGCCCAAGAACCGCACCGCCATCAGGGCTTCGGCCGGCGAGGACGACGCAGTCGAAACCGTCCACAGGCGCCCGCAGCACGGCATACGCCTCGCGGGCCGGGCCACCGCCCAGCGGCAGTGGCCAGTTTCCCGCCCGCCACGCCGCCGCGGTCGCGCCCGCGCCGTCGACCCAGAAGAAGGTCGGCCGACCCGGCCCGGTCTCCACGGCCGAGAGCGTGCCGGGAACCGGATGAAGGCCGAAGCCCCGGGGCGCGGTGAAGTCGCCACCGGGCTGCGACTGTCCCCAGACGAACACGCCCGTCTGGGCGGCGGACACGACCTCGATCCGGCCGTCGCTCAGGGCGATCGGAGCCGATCGCGCGTCAAGCCCCGCTCCGCCCAGGTCCTCCCAGGCGCGCCACTTGCCGCTCGGCTCCTCGCGCCGCATCATCAGCCCGCCGTGCGCACCGCGCACGAAGACGTGCACGGTGCCGTCCGGAGCTGTCGCGCCGGTCGGCGGGGCGATGTGCCGCCCCTGCTCGCGGTCCTTGTGCGGGTTGCCGAGCGAGCGCCAGTCGGTGAAGGCGAGACCGGTCTGGTACTGGATGGCGTGGACCACGTCGACGGCCGTGGCGCCGTCCGCTCCGGCGCGCTGCCTGCGCCCGAGGAAGTGGACGTAGCCGTCGGCGCCCTGGACGACCGTCAGATGGGTCAGGCCCGGCACCGGCACGAAGTGCGGCCCGTCCCAGTCGGGCCCGCCGACGGCGCTCTCGGTCCACCGGAACAGGCCGCCTTCGGCGAGGGTGTACAGGCTGAGCCGACCGTCCTTGCCCAACGTCAGCCAGCGGCCGTGAGCGGCGCCGGACGCGACGCGCGTCGGCCCTTCAGCCACGGGCCGCACGGCACCCTGTGGATCTGGCGACCTTCTCCGCATGGCCTGGCGTACCTTCCTGAACCGCGCCGCAGCACGGACAAGCGGGAATCGAAAACATCCGCTTCATCATATGTGTTGCGTTCACGTGCTCTCCTCGTGTCGCTCTGCACACATGATCACCATGAACGTACGGGCGCACCTTCCCATCACTTAACTCCCGAACTGGAACACGATTCGGTCACATGTCTCGCACTATCGGACGAATTCACGTCTATAGTGCTGCGTCAGCCCCCAGCCACACCGCGGACCGGCTCTCCCCCCACCCGAGTCCTCACACCGAACGCCCGCCCCACGGGCACGACTTACAAGGACTCAGGCACGATGAGCCACGCCTCCACGACCTCGCGCCGCAGCGCGACTCCCGCCCCGCGCGGTCGCCGCAAACCGAAGAAGACGAAGACCCGCGGCAGACGGATACGTCGGATCATCCTGTGGACCCTGCTGGTCCTCGTCCTCGCGGCAGGCGGCACCGGGTACTGGCTCTACAGCAACCTCAACGGCAACATCGACGGCGTGGACCTCGACGAGGCGATCGGCGGCGACCGCCCCGAGAAGCTTCCGACGTCGGGGCAGAACATCCTCGTGCTCGGGTCCGACTCGCGGTCCGGCGCCAACGCCTCGCTCGGGACCGGCAAGGTCGCCGGAGCCCGGTCCGACACCGCGATGGTGCTGCACATCCCCGAGGGCCGGTCCCGCGCGACCGCCGTGAGCATTCCGCGCGACACCCTCGTGACCCGGCCGGGGTGCACCAAGGCGGACGGTACGAAGACGCCGTCGGCGGATCGCGTGATGTTCAACTCCGTGTACTCGCTCGCCGGTCCGGCCTGTGTCGTGAAGACCGTCGAGGCGATGTCGGGGGTGCGCATGGACCACTTCATGGAGATCGACTTCGCCGGGTTCAAGGGACTGGTCGACGCCATCGGCGGGGTGAGCGTCACGGTCGACAAGCCCATCCACGACAAATCCAGCGGGCTCGACCTTGAGGCCGGGACCCACAAGCTCGACGGCACCGAGTCCTTGGCCTTCGTGCGGACCCGGCACGGCGTCGGCGACGGCTCCGACCTCGGCCGCATCGGACTTCAGCAGCAGTTCATGATCGCCCTGTTGAGCGAGATCAAGCAGCAGGACCTGTTGGGCAGCCCCACCAAGACGTACAAGATCGCGAACAGTCTCACCGCGTCGCTCACGACCGACGACGGGCTCGCCTCGCTCACCAAGCTCGCCACGTTCGGGCGGAGCATGCGGGGTGTCGACCCGGCGAGCATGGAGACGATCATGCTGCCGGTCGCGTACGACAAGGCGGATCCCAACCGGGTCGTGGCCGCGCAGCCGCAGGCCGACACCCTGTGGAAGGCCGTCCGCGGCGACCGCGAGATCCCCGAGTCGGCGAAGAAGTCCCCCGCGAAGGGCGGCTGACCGGTGGCCGGCTAGGGCCTAGGTCGCACGGACGCGTTCGTACACCACCGCCCCGTCCACCCGCGCCACCTCCCGGTACCCCGCCAACAGGCGCCGCACCGACCCCACCCGTCCCGGCCCGTACGCCTCCCCCCGCGAGTCGTCGACGATCACCGTCGGGGGTCGGCCCCGGACCTCCGTGCGGAAGGTGGTCCAGCTGCCCGGCACCCCGAAGCGCTCGCCCACCCCGCCCCCGTCCCTGCCCCCGCTGAAATTCGTGAGCAGGCCCGCCGTCAGGAAGCGGCTCGCCGGGGTGCGGTTCGAGAGCCAGTACGTTTCCGGGTGCATGCCCCAGACCAGGACCCGGTCGTCCGGCCCGGCGCGCTCACGCAGCGCCGCCGCCACCCGTTCCGCGTGGGCGAGTTCGGTGCGGGGCGCCAGCAGGCCCCACGTGACGAACAGGGCGCCGCAGCACGCCGTGACGAGCAGGGACCGCCGCAGGTGTTCGCGGGGGAGAATGTGCAGCGCCAGGGTTCCCAACAGGGCCAGGGGCGGGACCAGTTGGAGGTAGTAGTGGCCGAAGAAGTGGAAGCCGAAGACGACCGCCCCCGCCGAGGACGCGAGCCACAGCCACAGCTCCCCGCACCCCGTCCGCGCGATCCGCAACACCCGCACGACCGGCGGCAGTACGCCCACGCAGGCCAGTGAGAGGATCGCCGCGTTCGTCAGTCCCCGCAGGAGGACGTGGAGTTCGGAGCCGGTGATCGAGGCGTACGCGCCCGAACCCGTCACCGTCCAGAAGACGAAGCCCGCGGGGTTCGTCAGCAGGGCGACGGCCGCGACCGGCGCGAATGCCCCAACAGCGCATCGCAGTACGCCACTTCGCGGCAGGCCTGCCCGCCACAGCATCCAGACCACCGGCACCAGCACCGCTCCCCCGGTCTGCTTCGTCAGGAACGCGGCCGCGACCGCCGTCCCGCACAACACCCATCTGCGGCGGTCCGCGCACCACAGCGCCGCCGCGGTCCACGGCAGCATGAACACCTCGAAGGTCGCGGCCTGGGTGTCCTCCGGGTTCAGGCCGACGGACAGGACGAGGTAGAGGACCCCTGCCGTACGGCCCGCCGTGTCGCCCCAGCGGCCGCGGGCCAGTGATGCCAGGAACACCGCTGTCACCACGTGTGCCACCACCGCGCACACCCGCACCGGCGTGAGCGAGTCCGAGCCGAAGAGCGCGAACACCGCTTCGTACAGCCAGGGAACCAGCGGGGGTTTGCGGTCGACAACGGTTTCGTAGAGCGTGCCGCCGTGCGCCAACATCCTTGCCTGGACGGCGAGATAGCCCTCGTCCGGGTTCCAGAGCGGGCGGGCGAAGGACGGGATGCGGGTGGCGCAGGACAGGGCCGTGAGGGCGAGGATCAAGCGGGGCCAGTAGTGGCGGTGGGTGCGTCTGGGCCGCGGGGCGTTCCCGCGACCGCCTTCGGGTACCGCTTGGAGTGAGGGGTGGGACGGGGGCGCCTCGCTGAGCATGTGCGCCAAGCTATCCGCCCCCGTATGTCCTACTTAGTAAGGACATACGGGGGCGGGAGAATCGGTCGCGATTACCGCGCCGCCCGGCTGTGGCGCCGCCCGTACACGAAGTAGATCACCACGCCGACCACCATCCACACCGCGAACCGCAGCCACGTCTCCACGGACAGGTTGAGCATCAGCCACACCGAGCACGCCACCGAGGCGATGGGCAGGACCGGCACCCACGGGGCCTTGAAGCCGCGCGGAAGGTCGGGGCGGGTGCGGCGCAGGATGAGGACGCCGAGGGCGACCACGACGAAGGCGAACAGCGTGCCGATGTTGACCAGCTTGGAGAGTTCTTCGAGCGAGATGAAGCCTGCCACCAGGGCCGTCAGGACGCCCAGGATGATCGTCGAGCGGTACGGGGTGCGGAACTTGGGGTGGACCGCGCTGAAGACCGGGGGCAGCAGGCCGTCGCGGCTCATCGCGAAGAAGACGCGGCTCTGGCCGAGGAGCAGGATCATGCAGACGGTCGTCAGGCCGATGACCGCGCCGAAGGAGATCAGGCCCGCCCAGAACGGGTGGCCGACCGACTTGAACGCCTCCGCGAGCGGTGCGCCCGGGTCCAGCTCCTTGTAGTTCTGCATGCCGGTGACGACCGCGGCCACACCCACGTACAGGACCGTGCAGATGGCGAGGGAGCCGAGGATGCCGCGCGGGACGTCCTTCTGCGGGTTGCGGGTCTCCTCGGCCGCGGTCGCGACGACGTCGAAGCCGATGAACGCGAAGAAGACGACGGCCGCGGCGGTGAAGATGCCCATCACGCCGAAGCTCTGCGGGGTGAAGCCGGCGACGGCTTCGAGGAGTGTCGCGGTGAGCCCCGAGCCGCCTTCGGTTTCCTGGGCGGGCGGGATGTACGGGCTGTAGTTGTCGGCGTTGATGAAGAAGGCGCCCACCGCGATCACGATCAGGACGACCGTCACCTTGATGGCGACCACCACGGACGTCACCCACGCCGACAGCTTCATCCCGACGACGACGACCGTCATCACGGCGAGGACCAGCAGGAACGCGGCGATATTGAAGCTGAAGCCGTCGTGGCCCGAGCTCGGGCCCTGGAGCCCCGACGGTAGCGGGATGCCCCAGCTGTCGAGGAGCGACTGGACGTAGCCGGACCAGCCGACCGCGACCGTCGCGCACCCGAGGGCGAGTTCGAGGATCAGGTCCCAGCCGATGATCCACGCCGGGAACTCGCCGAGCGAGGCGAAGGCGAAGGTGTACGCGGATCCGGCGACCGGGACCGTCGAGGCGAACTCCGCGTAGCAGAGCGCCGCGAGGGCGCAGACCACGGCGGCGACGACGAAGGCGATGGTCACGGCCGGGCCCGCGTAGTCGGTGGCGGCCGTGCCGGTGATGACGAAGATGCCGGAACCGATGACGACGCCGACGCCGAAGACGGTGAGGTCGAGGGCGGAGAGGGTCTTCTTGAGCTGGTGCTCGGGCTCCTCGGTGTCCTGGATGGACTGCTCGATGGACTTGGTCCGGAACAGTCCGTTGCGGGTTCGCTCCGCGCCTGTGCCTGGCTGGGTGGTCACCGGATACCTCCGTAGGCTTCGTCGTCCCCGACATGATCGAGACGAGTAGCCTTCGGCGCGCGGGTGAGTCACCCGTATTCATGCGAATGGGGCCGGTCCGGCCCCCTTATGGGGGACTGGCCGGCCCCGAATCAAGCCCCTGCGGCGGGACTATCAAGCCCCTGCGGCGATTGAGCAGCGGGGTCCGGGGCGGAGCCCCGTGGCCGCGCCCCGGACGGCTTGAACGTCAGTCGCGCGCCGGCTCCATCTCCTCCATGGCGGCAGCCTCCCGGCGACCGTCCAGCTTGGACACCAACCCCGTCACCTGGCGCGCGATGTCCGGCGCCGTGAGGCCGATCTCGGCCATGATCTCCTTGCGGGAGGCGTGCTCCAGGAAGCGCGGCGGAATGCCGAAGTCACGCAGCGGAACGTCTACGCCCGCGTCGCGCAGCGCCTGCGCGATCGACGAACCGACGCCGCCCACACGGGAGTTGTCCTCGACGGTGACGACCACGCGGTGGCGCTCGGCCAGCGGAGCCATCGCCTCGTCGACCGGCTTGACCCAGCGGGGGTCGACGACGGTCGTCGTGATGCCCTGCTTGTCGAGGAGGTCGGCGATCTCCAGGCACATCGGGGCGAGCGCGCCCACGGACACCAACAACACGTCCGGCTTGTCGGACTTCGGCTCGCGCAGCACGTCCATGCCGCCGACCTTGCCGACCGCCTCGACGGCCGGGCCGACCGCGCCCTTGGAGTAGCGGACGACGGTGGGGGCGTCGTCGACCTGGACCGCCTCGCGCAGCTGGGCGCGGACCTGGTCGGCGTCGCGCGGCGCGGCGATGCGGACGCCGGGGACGACCTGGAGGAGGGACATGTCCCACATGCCGTTGTGCGAGGCGCCGTCGGTGCCGGTGATGCCGGCCCTGTCCAGGACGAAGGTGACCCCGCACTTGTGCAGGGCGACGTCCATGAGGAGCTGGTCGAAGGCGCGGTTGAGGAACGTCGCGTAGACCGCGAAGACCGGGTGCAGGCCGCCCTGGGCGAGGCCCGCCGCGCTGGTCGCCGCGTGCTGCTCGGCGATGCCGACGTCGTAGACCCGCTCGGGGAATTCATCGGCGAACTTCTTCAGGCCGACCGGCTGAAGCATCGCGGCGGTGATCGCCACGATGTCCTCGCGCTCGCGGCCGAGCTTGGCCATCTCGTCGCCGAAGACGGACGTCCAGTCGGCGCCTGAGGCCTTGATCGGGAGGCCGGTGTCGGGGTGGATGGGGCCGATGCCGTGGAAGCGGTCGGCCTCGTCCTGGAGGGCGGGCTTGTAGCCGCGGCCCTTCTCGGTGAGGCAGTGCACGATGACCGGGCCGCCGAAGCGCTTGGCGCGGGTGAGCGCGGACTCCAGGGCCTCGAGGTCGTGCCCGTCGATCGGGCCGACGTACTTCAGGCCGAGGTCCTCGAACATGCCCTGCGGGGCGATGAAGTCCTTGAGGCCCTTCTTCGCGCCGTGCAGCGTCTCGTAGAGGGGCTTGCCGACGACCGGGGTGCGCTCCAGGAGGTCCTTGCCGCGGGCCAGGAAGCGCTCGTAGCCATCCGTGGTGCGCAGGGTCGCGAGGTGGTTGGCGAGGCCGCCGATCGTGGGAGCGTAGGAGCGCTCGTTGTCATTGACCACGATGACGAGGGGGCGGTCCTTGGCGGCGGCGATGTTGTTCAGCGCCTCCCAGGCCATGCCGCCGGTGAGGGCGCCGTCGCCGATGACCGCGACGACGTGGTCGCCGCGGTCCTGGACCTCGTTCGCCTTCGCCAGGCCGTCGGCCCAGCCGAGGACGGTGGAGGCGTGGCTGTTCTCGATCACGTCGTGCTCGGACTCGGCCTGCGAGGGGTAGCCGGAGAGGCCGCCCTTCATCTTCAGCTTCGAGAAGTCCTTGCGGCCGGTGAGCAGCTTGTGCACGTAGGACTGGTGGCCGGTGTCCCACAGGACCTTGTCCTGGGGGGACTCGAAGACGCGGTGCAGGGCGATCGTCAGCTCGACGACGCCCAGGTTCGGGCCGAGGTGGCCGCCGGTCTTGGAGACCGCGTCGACGAGAAAGGTCCGGATCTCTCCTGCCAGCTGGTCCAGCTGCTCCAGGCTGAGCCGGTCCAGATCGCGCGGTCCCGTGATGCGGGTCAGCAGCGGCACCCGTGCCTCCTTGCGATAGAGCTGTGAGTAGCTGGTTGAGCTGTCGAGCTTGCCGGGCCTGTCGATTCTAATGTTCCGCCGCTCGCGGTGGCGTGCGGGCCGTGCGTTCCTCGTCACGCCCTCGTCACGAAACAGAACCAGCCGCACGGCGCACACGCGGCGCGTACGCGTGACTGTGCCCGGCGTCACCATTGACACCGGGCACAGTCCGTTCGGGGCCGAGAAGGGGGCCGGGTGCCGTCAGGCGCGACCGGCCGTCTTCTGGGTCTTTCGGGTGATCGAGTCGATGACGACCGTGGCGAGGAGCACAGCGCCGGTGATCATGTACTGGATCGGGGTGGCGATGCCTTCGAGCTGGAGGCCGTACTGGATCGACGTGATCACCAGCACACCGAGCAGCGCGTTCCAGGTGCGGCCCCGGCCACCGAAGAGGCTGGTGCCTCCGATGACGGCCGCGGCGATGACGTTCATCAGAAGGTCACCGGCACCGGCGCCCTGGTTGGCCGCCGCGATCTTGGAGGCCCAGAAGAGGCCGCCGACCGCCGCGAACAGGCCCGCGAGGGAGAAGACCGAGATCCGGATCGCCGTGACGTTGATGCCGGCACGCCGGGAGGCCTCGACGCTGCCGCCGAGCGCGTTGATCTTTCGGCCGTACGACGTGCGGCGCAGCATGAAGTCGGTGCCGACGAGGACGATGCCGAAGAGCAGCACCGCGAGCGGCAGGCCCTTGTACTGGTTGAAGATGACCGCGACGCCGAAGACGGCGATCGCGATCAGCACCGTGCGCAGCACGATGTCGCTGAGCGGCCGGGACGGGATCCCCGCGGCCTCGCGGCGCCGGTTGCCGAGGAAGGTCGGCACGAAGTAGCCGAGGATCGCGATGACGGCGAGGCCGTAGGCGGCGGCGACATCGGAGAAGTAGTACGTGGTGAGCTTGCCGACCACGCCGTCGCCGTCGAGGTTGATGGTGCCGTTGGAGCCCAGGATCTGGAGCATGAAGCCGTTCCAGAACAGCAGGCCCGCCAGGGTGACGGCGAACGCGGGGGCGCCGAGCCGCGCGAAGAAGAAGCCGTGCAGGGCGCCGATGAGCGCGCCCGCGGCGAGCGAGATCAGGACGGCGAGCCACTCGTTCATCCCGTGCGTGACGCTCAGCACCGCGGTGATCGCCGAGGAGACACCGGAGACGGAGCCGACCGAGAGGTCGATCTCGCCGAGCATCAGCACGAAGATGATGCCGACCGACATCATGCCGGTGGCGACCATCGCCACGAAGATGTTGTTGAGGTTCTCGGCGCCCAGGAACGCGGAGTTCAGGCTCTGGAAGATCGCGCCGATGATGATCAGGCCGATGACGACCGGGATGGCGCCGAGGTCGCCGCCCTTGATCTTGCGCTTGAACTCGCTGATGTAGCCCGCGAAGCCCTGCTCCCGCACGAGGAGGCGGGGGTCCACGGCGGCCACTGCGGCTCCGGCGGCGACACCGGGTTCGTCCACGGGGGCCTTGGTCTTGTCGATGCTCACTTCTGAGCCTCCCCGTTCGCGCGCGCCGCACGTCGGGTCACGGCGTTGTCCGTGGCGCCGGTGATGGCGGAGATGATCTCTTCCTGGGACGTGTCCTTGACCGAGAACACGCCGTTGTTGCGGCCGAGCCGGAGCACGCCGACCTTGTCCGCGACGGCCTTCACATCGGCCATGTTGTGGCTGATGAGGATGACCGCGTGGCCGCGCTCGCGCAGCCGCTCGACGAGGTCGAGGACCTGGGCGGTCTGCTCGACGCCGAGGGCGGCGGTCGGCTCGTCGAGGATCACCAGCTTGGGCTCGCCGAGCATGGAGCGGGCGATCGCCACGACCTGGCGCTGACCGCCGGAGAGCGAGGCGACCGGGATCCGGACGCTGGGTATCCGGATCGACAGGGTGTCGAGCAGTTCCTGGGCGCGGCGCTCCATCTCGACCTCGTCGAGGATGCCGCGCTTCTTGATCTCGCGCCCCAGGAACAGGTTGCCGACGACATCGATGTTGTCGCACAGCGAGAGGTCCTGATAGACGGTCGCGATCCCCAGGGCCTGGGCATCGTGCGGCCGGTTGACGGCGACGGCCTTGCCGTGCCACTCGATGACACCGTCATCGATGGGGTGCACGCCGGCGATCGTCTTGACCAGGGTGGACTTTCCGGCACCGTTGTCGCCGACCAGGGCGACCACCTCACCGGCGTGGACTTCAAGCTCTACGTCGGTGAGCGCCTGCACGGCACCGAATCGCTTGGAGACCCCGCGCAACGCCAGCACGGGCGTAGCGGACACGTGAACCATCTCCTTCACCGCCAAGGCCTGACCCGGCGGGAGGTTGAACTCAGAAGAATGAGGGGGGTGTTGGTGTTCCGTCCGGCGCCGCGCCGTTGAGCTGCGGGGCTGTTGGCGGCGGGGCGCCGGACGTGCATCAGGGGCCCGTCAGGGCCGCGGGGGAGGCTGCTGCGCGCTCCCGGTTCGCTCGGGTTACTTCAGGCCGATCTTGTCGCAGGCCTTCTTGTACTTGGCCGTGCAGATGTCGTTGACCGTGTAGTAACCCTCCTTGATGACCGTGTCCTTGATGTTGTCCTGCGTCAGGGAGACGATCGGGACGATCACGGAGGGGATGCCCTGCTCGGTGCCGCTGTCGACCTTCGTGGTCTTCAGCGAGCTGTCGAGCTTGCCCGTCTTGGCGATCGAGACGGCCATCTTGGCGACGGTCTCGGCCTCCTGCGGGTACGACTTGAAGACCGACATGTACTGGTCGCCCGTCACGATGCGCTGCACGCCCGCGAGTTCGGCGTCCTGGCCGGTGACCGGCGGAATCTTGGAGACGCCCGCGCCCTTGAGCGCGGTGATGATGCCGCCGGCGAGGCCGTCGTTGGCGGAGTAGACGCCCACGATCTTGTCCTTGCCGAGGGCGGAGATCGCGGCCTCCATGCTGGCGTTGGCGTTCTCCGGCTTCCACTCCTTGGTGTCGTACTCCTTGCCGATCTTCACCTTGCCGTCGAGGACGGAGTGGGCGCCCTTCTTGAAGTCGCCGGCGTTCGGGTCCGTGGCGGCCCCGTTCATCATGACGATCTCGTTGCTCGGCTTGGCCTTGTCGCCCAGGGCCTTCAGGAGCGCCTTGCCCTGCTCCTTGCCGACCTCCTCGTTGTCGAACGAGGTGTAGGCGGAGATCGGGCCCTCGGCCAGGCGGTCGTACGCGACGACGGGGATGTCCGCGTCCTTGGCCTTCTTCACACCGCCGGCGACCGCCTTGGAGTCGACCGCGTCGAGGATCAGCACGTCCACCTTGTTGGTGATCATCGTGTCGATCTGCTGCGACTGGACGGACGCGTCCTGCTTGGCATTGAGGTACTGGATCGTGCCCTTGCCATTCGTCAGCTTCTTGACCTGCTGCTCGATGATGGGCTTGTCGAACTTCTCGTAACGCGCCGTCTGGTTCTCCGGAAGGAGCAGACCTATCTTCAGCGCGTCGGACTTCTTGCCGGCGGTCTTGTCGCCCTCGCCCTTGGACTCCTTGGCGCTGCCACAGGCGGCGAGAGACACGGCCATGGCGGTGGCACAGAATGCAACGGCGGCACGACGCATACGCGTGTTCACTTCAGAAACCTCCCTGACGAGGCCGCGTCGTTGCGGCCGAGGTGGCTGGAAGTCAACTCGGCCGCAACAGCGGCGTCAAGGAGTAAATCCTTAACGGGTTGGCAACGGTGTCATGCGTTCTCTAAGTGAAGGCAGGTGTGGCTGCGGGCACAGCGCCTGCACCGGACCCGTCCAAAAGCATCGAATCGCCCATCTCGCTCAGTGCGAGGGCCAGCGCCCCGAGCACCTCCGCGCGGCCACCCAACGCCCCAGGAAGGACCGAGAGTTGGCGCCCGGCGCTGGGGATGGCATAGCGCCCCACGGACTCCCTGATGGGCCCCAGGACCAGCTCACCGGCCTCCGCGAGATCGCCGCCCAGGACGACCCGGCTGGGGTTGAGCAGGTTGCACAGGTTCGCGACCCCGGAGCCGATGTGCCGGCCCACGTCCGCGACGACGCGGCGGCAGCCCGGGTCCCCGTCGCGCGCGAGCCGCACGACGCCCTCCATGGTGAGGTCGGTGCCGTGGCTGGACTGGAGCAGCGGCAGCACGTAGCGGGCGGCGGCGAAGGTCTCCAGGCAGCCGCGGTTGCCGCAGCGGCACACGGGCCCCGACTCGTCGAGCGTGATGTGCCCGATCTCCCCCGCCGTGCCGCCGGGGCCGCGGTAGATCTTCCCGCTGATCACGAGGCCCGCACCGACACCGCTGGCCACCTTGATGTACGCGAGGTCCTTCACGCCCCGGCCGCTGCCCCACACCAGCTCGCCGAGCGCGCCGAGGTTGGCGTCGTTGTCGACGTGCACGGGGACGCCCAGGCGGCGGGCCAGCTCCTCGGCGGGCTTGGTGCCGGACCAGCCCGGCAGGATCGAGGTGGAGCCGAGCGTGCCGCTCTCCACATCGATCGGGCCCGGCACGCCGAGCCCGACGCCCGCGACCTTCGCCCGGTCCACACCGGTGGCCACGATGAGGCGCTCGACCAGCTCTTCGGCCCGGTCGAAGCCCTGCGCGGCGGAGGCGTCCACGTCGAGCGGCTCGGACTCCTCGGCGAGCACCTGGTGGGCGAGGTTGCCGACGGCCACCCGCAGGTGGGTGTGGCCGAAGTCGACGCCGATCACGATGCCCGCGTCGCCGCTGAGGGAGACGCTGCGGGCCCTGCGGCCGCCGGCCGATGTGGGCGTGACCTCGACGGTTCCGCCGTCCTTGAGCTCGCGGACGATGTTGGAGACCGTCGCGGCCGACAGGCCCGTCGCCCTCGCGATCTCCGCCTGCGTGAGCGAACCGGCAAGACGTACGGCACGTACGACCCGCTCGAGATTGGCCCGGTGCAGCGAGGACTGCGACCCCGGAGTCTCCATTGACCCACCCTTAGTCCCTTGGCCCACGTCACCCTACGTGACCGGACCTTGTACAAGTTATGAACTCCAAGCTCCGCTGAAGGTGTCTCCGTCGTCAAGCCCTTGACAGAAATACCTTCCCGCCGAAACGCCCAGAAGTCCGGCCCCGGGGGGATTTGCCCCGGGGCCGGACCCTTCGTCGCACCAGAAACCAGGCGGCTACTTCAGCGCCCCCGCGGTCAACCCCTGAACGACCTGACGCTGGAAGATGATGTACGCCGCCAGCACCGGGAGCATCGCCATCACCAGGCCCGCGAAGAGGCCCGACCAGTCGCCCTTGTAGCCCTGGCTGGTGGCGAGCTCGACGAGGCCCTGGGCGAGGACGCGGTTGTCCGGGCTGGGGTTCAGGACGGTCGGCAGCATGTACTGGTTCCACTGCCCGAGGAAGTTGAAGATGCCCACGCTGATCAGGCCCGGCTTGGCCATCGGCAGCATGATCTGGAAGAACGTCCGGGTGTGCGAGGCACCGTCGACGAACGCCGCCTCCGCGATCGAGGACGGCAGCGTTCGGAAGAACGAGGTGAGGAAGAACACCGTGAACGGCAGCGAGTACGCGATGTAGGCGAGGATCAGCCCGGGCAGCGTGTCCAGCAGGGCCAGGTTCTTCATCACGTAGAACAGCGGCACCAGGGCCAGCATGATCGGGAAGCTCATGCCGCCGACGAACAGGAAGTAGATGAACTGCCGGCCCGGGAACTCGAAGCGTGCGAGGACGTACGCGACCATCGAGCCGAGCACGAGCGTGCCGGCGAGCGAGAAGCCCACGACGACGATGGTGTTGAGGAAGTAGTCGCTCATGTGGGCGTCGGACCACGCCCGCGACCAGTTCTCGAAGTGCAGCTTGTCCGGCAGCGACCAGGGCGAGCCGAAGATGTCGCCGTCCGTCTTGAAGGACGTCATCACCGCCCACAGCAGCGGCATGACGACCATGATCGCCCAGAGGATGAGCATGCCGTGCGAGAAGACGTTGAGGACGCCGCCCTCGCTGCTCTTCTCCTTGCCCTGCTGCGGGGCCTTGGTCTTGGTGACCGGGTCGCCGCCGCTGCCGCGCTGGGCGGGGACCTCGGACGACGGGGTGTCGGTGGTCTTCATGGTCAGAACTCCAGCCGCTCGCGTCGACCGAGGCGCATCACGACGGCCGCGAACAGCAGCGTGAGGACGAGCAGGGCGACACCGATCGTCGTTGCGTAGGCGGCGTTCGCGTCACGGAACGCCGATTGCCAGACGTACAGGGGAAGGACGGTCGTCGAGTAGTCGGGGCCGCCCGGTCCCACCGACATGATCTGGACCGAGGCGAAGGCTTCGGCGCCGAGGGCGAGGATGCCCATGTAGATCCAGCCGGACTGGATGGTGTCCCACAGCAGCGGCATGGTGATCTTGAAGAAGGTGGTGGCCCGGCCGGCGCCGTCGAGCAGCGCCGCCTCGTAGAAGTCCTTCGGGATGGACGCCATGCCCGCGGAGAACAGGACCACGAAGAACCCGACGGTGCTCCACACCAGGACCGCCATGATGGACCACAGGGCGACGTTCGGGTCGCCCAGCCAGTCCTGGGCGAGCGAGTCCAGGCCGACGGCGTTCAACGCCCCGTTGATCGCACCGTCGTTGGGGCTGTACGCGAACCGGAAGAGGATCGCGACGATCGCGATCGACAATACCTGCGGGAAGAAGTACGCGATCTTGTAGAAGCCCGAACCCCGCACTCCTGAGACGGCGGCACCCTTCCGGTGCCGCCCGCCCACATTGATCATGAAGGCGAAGAACAGTGCGAGGCCGAGCGTCACCAGCGGCAGCAACACCACGAACAGGGCGCTGTGTTGCAACGCCTTCCAGAAGACGTCGTCCTCGAACATCCTCTTGTAGTTCGCGAAGCCCACCATCTTGAAATCCGGGCTGAGTCCGGTCCAGTCGGTGAACGAATAGTAGATCGCCTGGATGAACGGCCAGATGACGAAGACGGCGTACAACGCCAAGGGGGCCACCAAGAACCCCACGATGAAGCGGTACTTGCCGTGTTGCATGGTTAACGACCCCGATCGGTAGGCGGGCGCCGCCGCTGGTGACGCGTGCT
The DNA here is from genome assembly GCF_035798155.1 of Streptomyces endophyticus. NCBI lineage: Bacteria > Bacillati > Actinomycetota > Actinomycetes > Kitasatosporales > Streptomycetaceae > Streptomyces > Streptomyces endophyticus. Next base: position 88,140 of record NZ_JAOZYC010000184.1, read on the forward strand.
CATGTGCCCTGCTGCTACTGGTGCTTGTAGTGCTTGATGGACGAATCCTTGGCCGTCGCGTCCGCGAAGGCCTGGATCTTCTTGATGGCCTCGGCCGGGGTCATGCGGCCCGCCATCATCTCGCCCAGACAGGCGACGCCGATCTGCTCCTTCTGGAGCTTGGCGTACCAGTCCTGAAGGCGCGGGTTGACCACGTTGTCCTTGGCCAGTTCGAGCGCGGCGTTGGCCGACTCCGTGCCGGACGTCAGCTTGATGCCGTCGGTGCCGCCGTTGAACGCGGTCAGCGACTTCACCAGCTTCGTGGTGTTCTGCGAGGACTTCTCGCTGAGCATGATGCGCAGCTGCTCCATGCCGCCCTCGGGGTTCTTCGCGTTCGCCGGGACGATGTACGGCTCGGAGCCGGCCGCCCAGATGGTGCCGAACGGCATCTTGTCGCTCTTGTCGAGGCCGGACGGCGCGCTGACGGTGAGCTCGAAGTCCTTGGGGATGACGCTCGCCGACTCGTTCTCCACCCAGGAGCCGTTCGGAAGGAACAGCGCCTTGCCCTTGGCCCACGCGGTCTGCGACTGGATGTGGTCGATGCCGGGCGTGCCCTTGAGGATGTAGCCCTTCTTGTAGAGCTCGTAGTAGGCCTCGAAGGCGGCCTTGACGGCCGGGTCCTTCCAGGCGCCCGGCTCCAGGTTGTCGATCTTGTCGAGGACCTCGCGGCCACCGATCTTCGCGATGAACGGGTAGAGCGAGAACGGCAGGTAGTACGGGTACTTACCGGCGTACGTCCAGCCGGCCATGCCCTTCTTCTTCGCCTTCTCGCAGACGGCGAGCATGTCGTCCCAGGTCTGCGGGTACTCCGCGTCGAGCCCGTCGAGCGCCTTCTTCGAGTACCAGACGCCGTACACGGTGTACGCCATGTACATCACGACGCACTGCTTGCCCTCGAACTGGCCCATCTCGACGACACCGGGGCGCAGGGTGTCGCGGAACTTCTTGCTCGCGTCGTCGACGGACGGGGCGTCGAGCAGCGGCGTGAGGTCGGCGAGCTGCTTCTTCGAGAAGAGCACGCCCATGTCCATCTGCTCGGCACCGGAGTTGTCGATCAGGTCCGGCGGGGTGCCACCGTTGAATTTCGGCTGAAGTTCCGACTGGATCTTCTGCGTCGAGTGGAAGTTGACCTTCGCCTTCGGGTGCGCCTGCTCGTACATCTTGTTGGCGTCCTTGGCGTACTGCGTGCCAAATCCACCGTCGAAGATGACCACGGAGAGCGCGGCGCTCTCGTTGATGCCCAGCGGGTTCTTGGCGGACTTCTTGCCGCCCTTGGACTTCTTGTCCGAGTCGTCGCTGCCGCTGGCACACGCGGAGAGCATGCCCATGGCCGGAACGGACAGCAGGCCGAGTGCCGCGGAACGCTTGATCAGGCTGCGGCGGCCCACGCCACCGTTGATGTTCTGCGTGTTCTGCTCGGAAGTGGATCCCATGCTCAAGTCCTCGCCTTCTCCAGGACTCAGGCGGTGAACCGGATCCTCCCCGGCACCGCGGTGATGTGCTGCGTAACGCAGGTGGAGCTGGGTGGTGCCCGCCCGGATCTCGAACATGCCGGGGCGGTGGCGACAGGTATAGTCCACTCACTGTGAGGGGGGCAAGATCGAATGCAGGTTTGGGCATCGGTCTTTTCCGAGTTGAGACCTCCCGGAAATACGTCGCACCAGCGACGAACCGAGCTTTCCAACTGCCTTGTCTACAAAGGGTGTAGCGGAACCACTCGAACCGCTTGCTCCGATGCGCCGAATTCCATGAGCGGCAGGGGCGACACAGGGCCCAACACCCTTGACACCAATGCCCACTTGCGCCCCTACTGGACCTTGCTCAGCAACTGACAACGTTGTCCAGTAGCCGGAGGGTGCGCCTTTATGCGAGGCAGATCCAGACAGCTCAAGTCCAGACACAGACTCGGGACCGTGGCCGCGCTCGGCGCGGCCGCACTGGTGCTCACGGCGGCGGGCCAGGGCCTCGGCCCCGACACCGCCGCCCACGCCGCCGAGGGAAAGCCGGAGTTCCGCTCCTCCTTCGAGGCCGCTCAGCCCGCCCCCGACTGGCTGAACACCGTCGACACCGACGCCGACGGCGGCAAGCGGGCGAGCGGCGTGGACGGCGCGTACAGCAGTGGCATGCCGGGCAATGTGAACGGCCATGTCACCGACGTCCGGGCCAGTGACGAGAACACGGGCGGCGGTGAGACCAAGGAGAACCTCGTCGACGGTGAGCCGACGACCAAGTGGCTGGCGTTCACGCCGACCGCCTGGGTCGAGTACGACCTCGACGAACCGGTCAAGATCTCCAAGTACGCGCTCACTTCGGCCAACGACCACGACGAGCGCGACCCGAAGGACTGGACCCTGAAGGGTTCGACGGACGGCAAGGAGTGGACGACACTCGACTCCCGCTCGGGCGAGACGTTCGACAAGCGCCAGCAGCTGAAGTCGTACGACATCCAGACCCCGGCGGAGTACTCCCACTTCCGTATCGAGTTCACGAAGAACAACGGCGCGAGCGACGCGACGCAGCTCGCCGACCTTCAGCTGTCGACCGGCGACGACTCCACCCCGGCCCCCGAGGACATGCTCTCGCTCGTGGACCGCGGCCCCACGGCCTCGCCGACCGCCAAGGCGGGCGTCGGCTTCACCGGCACGCGCGCGCTGCGCTACGCGGGCACGCACAAGGGCGAAGGCCGCGCCTACTCGTACAACAAGGTCTTCGACGTCGACGTGGCGGTGGCCAGGGACACCGAACTGGCGTACAAGATCTTCCCGTCGATGGCGGACGGCGACCGCGACTACGACGCCACGAACGTCTCCGTCGACCTCGCCTTCACCGACGGCACGTACCTCAGCGACCTCAAGGCCCTCGACTCCCACGGCGGAGCGCTGACCCCGCAGGGACAGGGCGCGGCCAAGCGGCTGTACGTGAACCAGTGGAACGCCGTGAAGTCCGGCATCGGGTCCGTCGCGGCCGGCAAGACGGTCGACCGGGTCCTCGTCGCGTACGACTCCCCCAAGGGGCAGACGAAGTTCCGCGGCTGGCTCGACGACATCAGCATCGCCAAGGCTCAACAGGCGCCGAAGAAGGCGCACTTGAGCGACTACGCGTCGACGACCCGCGGCACGAACTCCACCGGCAACTTCTCGCGCGGCAACACCTTCCCGGCGACGGCCGTCCCGCACGGCTTCAACTTCTGGACGCCGGTCACCAACGCGGGCTCGCTGAGCTGGCTGTACGACTACGCGCGCGACAACAACGCGGACAACCTGCCCACCCTTGAGGCGTTCGCGGCGAGCCATGAGCCGAGTCCGTGGATGGGCGACCGGCAGACGTTCCAGGTGATGCCGTCGGCGAAGACGGGCGAGGCGCTGGACACGTCGCGCTCGGGCCGCGCGCTGCCGTTCAAGCACGACGACGAGACGGCGACGCCCTCGTACTACGGCGTGAAGTTCCAGAACGGCGTGAAGGCGGAGATGACGCCGACCGATCACGCGGCGGCGCTCCGCTTCAGCTACCCCGACGACGACGCGAGCGTGGTCTTCGACAACGTCTCCGACCAGGGCGGCCTCACGCTCGACAAGGAGAACGGGGTCGTCACCGGCTACTCGGACGTGAAGTCCGGTCTGTCGGCGGGCGCCACGCGGCTGTTCGTCTACGGGGTCTTCGACAAGCCGGTGAAGGACGCCGACTCGGCGGGCGTGAAGGGCCACTTCACGTTCGACGCGGGCAAGGACCGCACGGTCACGCTGCGCCTCGCGACGTCCCTGATCGGCATCGACCAGGCCAAGGACAACCTCGCGCAGGAGCTTCCGGCGAACCGCTCCTTCAGCGACGTACGGGACGCGGCGCGTGCCCAGTGGGACACGCTGATGAAGAAGGTGGAGGTCGAGGGCGCGACGGACGATCAGCGCACCGCTCTCTACTCGTCGCTGTACCGGCTGTACCTGTACCCCAACTCCGGCTTCGAGAAGGTCCGTTCGGGGGGTACTTCCAGCAAGGCGACGTACAAGTACGCCTCTCCCTTCTCACCGATGCCGGGTCCCGACACCCCCACCCACACCGGCGCGAAGATCGTCGAGGGCAAGCCGTATGTGAACAACGGCTTCTGGGACACGTATCGCACGACCTGGCCCGCCTACTCGCTGCTGACGCCGAAGAAGGCGGGTGAGCTGGTCGACGGGTTCGTGCAGCAGTACCGGGACGGCGGCTGGACCTCGCGCTGGTCCTCGCCGGGCTACGCGGACCTGATGACCGGCACCTCCTCCGACGTGGCGTTCGCCGACGCGTACGTGAAGGGCGTCGACGACTTCGACGTCGAGTCGGCGTACAAGGCGGCCGTGAAGAACGCGACCGTCGTCGCGCCCTCGTCGGGCGTCGGCCGCAAGGGCATGGAGACGTCGCCCTTCCTCGGCTACACGTCCTCGGACACGCACGAGGGCATGTCGTGGGCGCTTGAGGGCTATCTCAACGACTACGGCATCGCGGAGATGGGCCGGAAGCTCTACAAGAAGACCGGCGAGAAGCATTACAAGGAGGAGTCCGACTACTTCCTGAACCGCGCCCGTGACTACGTCAACATGTTCGACGACAAGGCGGCAGGCGGGAGTTCGAGCCCCGGCTTCTTCCAGGGCAAGGACAAGGACGGCAACTGGCGCGTGAAGTCCGCGGACTTCGACCCGGCGATCTGGGGCTACGACTACACGGAGACCAACGCCTGGGGCTACGCCTTCACCGCCGTCCAGGACAGCCGCGGCCTCGCCAATCTGTACGGCGGCCGGGGCGGCCTCGCCAAGAAGCTCGACACGTACTTCGACACTCCGGAGACCGGCTCCAAGGACGTCGCCGGCTCGTACGGCGGTGTCATCCACGAGATGACCGAGGCGCGTGACGTGCGCATGGGCATGTACGGCCACTCGAACCAGGTCGCGCACCACGTCACGTACATGTACGACGCGGCGGGTCAGCCGTGGAAGACGCAGGAGAAGGTCCGCGAGGTCATGTCGCGGCTCTACACCGGCAGCGAGATCGGGCAGGGCTACCACGGCGACGAGGACAACGGCGAGCAGTCGGCCTGGTACCTGTTCTCCTCGCTGGGCTTCTACCCGCTGGTCATGGGCAGTGGTGAATACGCCATCGGCTCCCCGCAGTTCACGAAGATGACGCTGCACCTGGACGGCGGCAAGGACCTCGTCGTCAAGGCGCCGAAGAACAGCGCGAAGAACATCTACGTGCAGGGCGTGAAGGTCAACGGCAAGGCGTGGAACAAGACGTCGCTGCCGCACTCGGCGATCGCCAAGGGTGGCGTCATCGAGTTCGCGATGGGCGACAAGCCGTCGAAGTGGGGCACGGGCAAGGACGCGGCGCCGACGTCGATCACGAACGACGACAAGGTGCCCGCGCCGCGCTCCGACGCCATCAAGGGCTCGGGCCCGCTCTTCGACAACTCCTCGGCGACGTCCGCGAGTTCGGAGTCGGTGGAGCTGCCGGTCGGGGCGGACGGAGCGAAGGCGGTCCAGTACACGCTGACGTCGGAGGACAAGGCGAAGGCGCCGAAGGGCTGGCGCCTTGAGGCTTCCGACGACGCCAAGGACTGGAAGGCCGTCGACACACGCTCCGGCGAGTCCTTCGCCTGGGACAAGCAGACACGGGCGTTCTCCGTGCCGTCCCCGGCGGCGCACAAGCACTACCGGCTGGTGTTCACCGGTGGAGCGGCGACGGTGGCGGAGGTGGAGCTGCTGTCGTGACCCGTTCCCGGGTGGCGTGCCGCGCGCGGCGCGTCACCCGGGGCAGTCTCCGTTGTCGTAGGTCCGGTACAGCGACAGCTTCCGGTCGTGACGTGGTGCGGGGAACTCCACGACCGGCACCGGCTTGCACACCGACCATCTGTTGTGGGTGTCCTGGCCCGCGAAGCCGTACGTTCCGGTCGCCCCCTGGAGCATGCCCGAGCTGTTCACGGTGGGCTGCGACAGCATCGTGTACAGCTCCTGCCTCGTGGGCAGTTGCTCGGTTTTCCCGCTCTTGTTCATCTCGGCGAAGGTGCGCTTCATGGCCTCGGTGAGCAGCCTCAGGCCGTCGTAGTACGAGGCCGCGTAGCCGTCGGCCAGGGGCTTCTCGCCGAGCGTGTGCGCGGTCCTGAGCTCGTCGAAGCGGTCGAGGAAGTCGTCGACGCCGGCGGGGCGGTCCGCGGAGCCCGCCTTCTCCCAGCCCGGGTCGAAGGAGGCGGCGTCGACGATCGTGGCCTTCGCCTTCTTCAGGTCCCGCTTCACCTCCGGCTTGGTGAGGGTGGGTTCGAGGCCGATGCCGGTCTTCAGGATGCGCAGGGGGCCGCCGTGGTTGCAGCTTCCCTCGTCGGAGAGGGCGTCGATGAAGCCCGGGAGGTCCTGGTCGCGGCCCGCGAAGAAGACCGTGTCCGTGCGCTCGCGGCAGATCTTGCCGACCGCGTCGACGAAGAGGCCCGGCTCGCCCTCGTCGCTGCCGGAGGAACCGGTGAAGAGGGACGAGCTGGTGGTGAGGCCGTAGTCCTTGCCGAAGCGGTCCTTGAGGGTGTTCGTCAGGTCCGCCGAGTACACGTCGCCCGTGTGCCGGTCGAGCAGCAGCAGCCCCTTCTTCTTGCCCTGCGGGTAGGTGCGGAGGTAGTTCCGCAGGGCGTTCGCGAACTCCTTGTCGTCCGGCGAGGTCTTGAAGAAGTACGGGAAGTTCATCGACGAGGCGTTGATCACCGGCCCCACCGTGGGGATCTTGCGTGTGCTCAGTTCTTCGAGGGCCTGCTTGGTGTCCGTCTGGCTGCTGGGGATGCCCGTGACGCCGACGAGCGGGTGCTTCCCGTCGGCGGCCAGGGTGTCCAACTTCTTGACCACCGGCCGCCATTGGTCGAGCTGGCTGCCGATCGGCGCGAGCATCAGCTGGACCTGCGGGCCGCCCGCTCCGGCGTTCGCCTCCTTGAGCGCGGCGAGGGAGCCCGCGAGCGCGCGGCGGATCATGTCGCCGGTCATCGCGCTCTTGTCCCCCGAGGTGAAGGACATCATCAGGGCGACACGGACGTACGGAGTGCCGCTCTCCGACGCGACCTGGTCGTTCTCGTCGGCGATGGCGTCGAGGAGCGAGCCGATGTCGTCGTCCGCCTCGAAGGACTGTGTGGTCACGCCGATGCACTGGCCGTCGATGTCGCTCAGCCCGTTGTCGCACTTGCGCAGCAGCTTGGAGCCGCCGTAGATCCCGCCCGCCACGAGCGCGAGCACGACGACCGCCGCGACGCACCAGTCCAGCGGCCCCCACTCCCTGATCCTGCTGCCGAACATCAGCCTGCCTCCACGGAGTTGGCGCTTGCGGGGACGGGCAGTTCCTGCCTCTTGCGGGCGGCCGTCGGCCAGTCGCGGGCCGCCTGGCCGAGGGCCGCGTACCAGGTGGGATGGCGGCGCGCGAGAAAGCCCAGCTCCTCCCCCACCGCCTTGCACATCCGGTCGGCGTCCGGGTCGAGTGCGGCGTCGGCGTACGGCTCGGAGAGGTACCACAGGGCGTGCAGCAGTCGGTTGATGCTGCGCCCCGAGGGGTCGAGGCGTGCGTAGCGGGCCGCGTGCTCGCCGTCGGCGATCTCGACGCGCTGGTCGCGCCAGGCCTCGTCGGTGGGCGGCACGGGCGCGCCGGCGCAGCGCTTGAGGCACAGCAGCCAGTGCTCGACGCTCTGTTCGGCCTCTTCCGCGTCGAACTCGTCGGCGAGCATCGCGACGACCTGCTGCGGGTTTCCGGCGGCGAGGTTGTGGCGCAGGGCGTCGGCCTCCTCGGTCTCGGCGCGCTGGACGTGGTGGAGGTGGAGGAAGGCGTGCACGGAGCGCCAGCTGTGCGGTTCGTCGCCCGGCGGCAGGGTGCGCCGCGCCTCGTGGACGAGGAGCGTGCGCAGCAGCCCGCTGGTGACCAGCGGCCCGTCGGCGACCGGGAGTTCCTGCCACTTCCGCTCGACGAGGTACTGCGCGGCGGCCGTGGCGGGCAGTTGCTCGGGCCCGACCAGGCCGAGGTCCCGGGCGAGCGCCTCGGCCGCCTTGGAGTCCCTGGCGAGGCAGAGCTTGACGAGGCGGTCGCGCTGCCTGCGGTCGGGCAGCAGGTCCCGCAGCAGCACCTCGGTGACGGCGCGGCCGCCCTCGACGCGCAGGTCGAGCAGGTCGCGCGGGACGACCGAGCGGTTCTGCTTGGCGGTCTCGACGGCGGCGTCGGCCAGGACGGTGCTGGCCGAGGGGTGGCCTCCGGTGAGTGCGTGCAGTGCGGAGGCGAGGTGCGGGTGGAGCAGGCGCGAGGACGCCCGGTCGAGCATGGAGAGGATGTCGTCCCTGGTCAGCGGGGTGAGCGGGAGGACGAGGAGGCCTTCGGACGGCTCATGTCCTGTCCGCTTCCACAGGGTGGCGGCGTGTCCCGGGCGTCTGACGCCGCCGGGCGGCAGCAGGTCGACGAGCTCCCGGCGTACGGCGTGCGGCGCGTCCTCCCGCGGCAGGTCGCCGAGCCGGGTGGCGACGACGACGGTCCGGTCGTCGTACTTGCGCTGCCCCAGGGCCCGCTGCTCCAGGAGGAGTTCGAGGAAGCGGGAGCCCGCGGGGGTGTGTGCCTCGTCGAGGAGGATCAGCGGCCAGGGCTCACGGTTGAGGCGGCGCACCAGGCCGTGCGAGTGGGCCAGCTCTTCCAGGAAGGCGGCGGTCAGGGCCTGTTCCGCGGCGTGGAGATAGTCGCCGCCGCGGTGGAAGCGGCGGGACAGCAGCCACAGCGGGTCCTCCTCGGCGATGGTGCCGTCGGGCGTGGTGTGCCGCTTGCGGAACCAGGCGCGGGCGGGGTCGAGGGGGATCCTGGCGCCGAGCTGGCGCAGCACGGCGGCGGTGACGGGCTGCGTCCCGTCCGGGTCGTCTGGGTCGCCGTTACGGGCGGCCGCCTCGCTGAGCGAGGTCTCGACCTGGGTGGCCCAGTCGCGGGCGACCTCGCGCTCGGTACCGCGGGCCAGACCGCTCACCATGAGCATCCGGGCGTGCCGGCGGCAGACCTCGTCGCGCTCGTCCGTCTGCCCCAGGTGCCAGCCGGACACGGCGAACAGGGCGGGCATCAGCGTCCGGAAGGTGCCGTACGTGGGGGTGAGCGCGCAGACGAGGCGCTCCAGGATCTCGGCGGGCGACGCGGCGTGCTGCGGCGGCACGCTGCCCTCGGGGACCTCCTCGGCGAGGCCGGTCGCGACAGGGGACCCCGGTACGACGGCGCGCACATGGGCGAGCGGGAGGCGGCCCCGGTAGCCGCGGGCGAGGGTGTCGAGGAGGGCGCTGCGTCCGGTGCCGTGCTCCCCGGTGAGCAGCACGACGGGCACGTCGGACCCGAACTCCCGCTTCGCGCGGGCACGTTCATGGAACGCCAACCCGGTGAGCGAGGGGACGAGCGATCCCACCAGGGGTTCACGCCCGTACAGAAAGGGCGCCTTGGGCCTGGCCATCTTCGGCTGTCCTGCTTCCCTAGGGATCGTCAACTTCTGCGTGAACCCTAGAACTTACCTGTGACGCCGATCTCTTACCAGATGGACCGCAGGCTTCCGACCCCCTCACGGTTGCGGATAAATCTCCAGCTCGGCGCCCTCGGGCAGCTCCTCGACGCCCTGGACGACGCCGCCCGGGTAGGCGATCCGGACCTTGCGCAGCGACGCGATCCCCTTCAGCGGCGAGAGGTCGATGTCGCCGCCCTGCGTCACATGCAACTCCTCAAGACCTTGCAGTCGGCGGGACATGCGCCGCAGTTGCAGCGGGGTGCCCTGCTGGGCGTAGACGTAGAGCTTGGTCAGCTGCGGGATCTGGCTGGCCGGGTTGAAGAGGAGGGTGCTGAGCTGTTCGGCCGAGAGGCAGAGCGTGCGCAGCTCGGGCAGGTGGCCGAGGAGTCCGCCCCAGCCGTCGGGGAGCAGTCGGCTGCTCGCGTCCTGGAGGCGCAGCTCCTCCAGCGCGACGCAGCGGGTGATGTCGGCGAGGTCGGAGGTCCCCGGCGGAAGCGACAGTGTCTTGAGCCGTCCTGGCCTGGGCAGTTCGGCCACGCCGCGCCACGGGACGCCCGCGCCGATGTGCAGGGCTTCGAGCCGCGCGCACTGGTCGAGCTGCTCCAACGGCTCGAACTGCGGCACGTTCTCCAGGGTGAGACTGCGCAGCTGGGGGAGGCCGGTGAGCGGTTCCGGGTCCTTGACGTTGCGGCAGCCCTGGAGGGTGAGGCTCTCCAGGTGCTGGAAGTCGTGGAGGAGGGAGAGGTCGTCGATCCGCAGCGCGCCGCGCAGCCGCAGCTCGCGCAGGTGCTCCGAGGACAGGGCGGCGCGGACGGCGTCGGGGTCGAAGTCGCCGTGGATGCCGACGCGCTCGCAGCCGGGCAGCCGGGACAGGGCGTCGAGTTCGGCCCGTGAGCGGACGGTGACGGGCTCGCCGGGCGCCGCTTCGAGGAGCGGGGCGATGATCTCGCGGGCGTACGTCTCGGTGTCGAAGCGGTCCCAGTGGCCGAGGAGCTGGGCGCGCACGGTGGACTGCGAGGTGGTGAGGAACTCGCGCAGGCGCGGGATGGCCGCGTCGCCGCCGATCTGGCAGATGGCGTGCGCGGTCGCAAGCTCGGCGTCCCCGTCGAGTTCGTCGGCCCTCGGGAGCAGCCCGAGGAGCAGCGGCCCCGTGCGGGCGAGGACGCGGGCCTGGCGCAGGCTGCGCGGCGGGAGCATGCTCGCGGCCTCGGCCTCGATGGTCTGGCGCACGGCGGGTTCGAGCCGCGTGGCCTGTTCGAGGGAGGCGAGGGCCAGGAGGCGGATCCTGGCCTGGACGGTCACGTCCTTCTCGCGCTTTCCGCGGTCGCTGAGGCGCATCAGCAGGTCGGCCCGCCCATTGTGATCGGCTTGCGCGACAGCCATCTGCACCACGTCCTCCCACTGGTCCATGTGAGCGTGTTTCACCAGCATGCCGAAGTCACGGTCCTCAAGAACAGCCTTGGCACCCAGGTAGTCCTGAAACGTACGATGAATGAAGTCCACGGCGCCGGGCGCCGGCTCGCGGAGCAGCCCGGAGCGCTCCAGCAGGTATTCCAGCGCGTGCTCGGGCCCGCCGAGCCGCTCCAGGCTCGGCACCTGCGGCTCAAGTCTGCGCAGCTCATGGATGGCGTCGTCGCGTTCCATCTGGCTGTCGTCGTTGCGGATCAGCCGGTACGCGAGCCGTTTGAGCGGCTCGGTCGCGGACTCCTCGTCGAGCCGGGGCCGGTCGTCGCCCCGCCCGTACAGGTCCCGCTCCACGTCGCGCCGCTCAAGGAGCATCGACAGGGCGGCCTTGTAGAGAGAGGCCCGGCCGTGCGGCAGAAAGCCCCGGCGTTCGCGGTGCAGGGCGCAGATCAGGCTGCACATCAGGGGGTTGGTGGCGAGGCGGCTCAGCTCGGGGTTGGAGCGCAGGGATTCGACGAGCTCCTCGGCGAGCCCCTCGCGCGCCCCGGCCGCGATGTGCCAGCGCGCGATGAAGCGGCGCAGGTCGGCGGGGCTGAGCGGGTTGAGGCTCAGTTCGTGGAAGCCCTCGCTGCGCAGCCAGCCCGGTTCGAGCGCGGAGGGCCGGGTGGTGCACAGCCAGAGGTTGCCCGGGAACTGCTGCACGAGGTCGCGCAGCCATTGGCGGGCGCGGCGCCGGTCGGCCTTGGGGATCTCGTCGAGGCCGTCGACGAGCAGCACCCCGCGGCCGTTGCGCAGGACGCGGACGACCCAGCCGTCGGGTTCACTGCCGCTGAGCCCGCAGCGCATCCACTCCAGGAACTCCTCGGGCAGCGGGAGTTCGGCGCCCTGGCGGGTGAGGGTGCGCAGCGGCAGCACGAACGGGACCCGCCCGATCAGCTGCGGCAGCGCGACGGGCACGGACTCCTGGCGTGCGGTGGTCAGGGCGAGCCACTGCACGAGCGTCGTCTTGCCGGTGCCGGCGAGGCCGTGCAGGAGGACCTTGCCGTGCCCGGCGAGCGCCGTCTCGACGCTCTCCTCGGGCACGGTCTCGTAGTCGCCGCCCTCGTCCTCCGCGGCCGCCAGCGGTACGGCGGTGGGGCTCAAGTAGGCGTCGTCGAGCGGCCATTCGGGCCCGGCCGGGTCGCGCAGGTCGACGCCGTAGATGGTGAGCTGACCGTGCCGCCCGACGACATAGTCCGCGTAGCTCTCCTCGAACCGGATGTCGGCGGCCTGGTGGTCCTCACCGGAGACGGTCCGCAGCACGCGCTCCAACAGCTCCTTCTGTTCGCGGAGTTGGCGGAAGTTCGACAGCTGGGCGCGGGCCTCGAAGCCGGGCCGCTCGGTGAAGAACCGCACGAGGTGCACGCAGGCGGTGACGAGCAGCGCGTCGTGGAAGCGGGCCGCGTCCGCGGTGAGCAGCCCCTTGATGTCCCGCTCCGCCGCGTTGGACAGCGTGGCGGCCAGCTCCTCGGGCCCGAGCACCACCAGGTCGACATCGTTCATGTCGAGTTGACCGAGCGCGAAGAGCGTACGGGTCAGGGCCTGGCCCACCGCGTCGTGCTCGTCGTCGGGCAGCCTGGCCTCGTGCGACGGCGCGGCCCGCACCGCGCGGCGCACCAGCTCCCTGGACAGCCGGTGCATGTCGTCACGGCTGAGAGCCGGATGATCGCCGACAAAGGACAGCAACGCCCGTACGCGGATGGGCTTTTCACCGGGGAACTCGGCGCCCGCCACCTTCGCCGGAGGCAGCACGAACCGCTTCAGCAGCGGCACCACCACCGAGGACGCGAGCTTCAGCCCCATTGCGCCCAGTTCCACCGCTCACCCCCATCGCCCACGTGTCTTCTACTTTACGTGTACGAGGGCGGGGCACCAGATGCCCGAACTCACACCACACCACCTTGCCGGGGTCCCGCTCCCCCACGCCCCACGCGTCGGCTACCGCCGCCACCAGGAGCAGCCCCCGCCCACCCTCGTCCGGCCGCACCACACGCGGCACGCCGTTGCCACTGTCGTGCACCTCGACGCGGAGCGCGTCCGCGTGGGGCAGGAGGCGCAGGAGGTAGCCGCGGCCGGGCGGGACGCCGTGGAGGAGGGCGTTGGTGGCGAGTTCACTGACGCAGAGCGCGATGTCGTGAGCGCGGTCGTCGTCCACGCCCCAGTCGGCCAGCGCGGCACGGGTGAACTCCCGGGCGGCGGGGACGGATTGACGTTCGCGGCGGTAGAAGCGCTCGCGGGGTTCCTGGTTCACGAGTGGAATGTTGCGGAGAGTGATTGACTGGCGACAGTGAATCAACCCCGACAGATTTTTTGTCGGGGTTCGGGTGGGGTCAAGAAGGAACGGGGGCGGGGAGATGCCCGTCATGAGCCCTGCGCAACATCCGCCGAAGAATCCCTCGGCGATGAGGCTGGTCGCCGACCTCGTCGCCCTCTTCCGGAAGGCCGCCGGCTACACACAGGCGGCGCTCGCGGAGCGGCTGATAGTGGCCGAGTCGACGATCGCGGCGATCGAGCAGGCGCGACGCCCGCTGGTGCCGAAGCTGGCGGCGTCGATGGACCAACTCCTGGAAACCAAGGGGGCGTTGGTCACGGCGGTGGCAGCGATGCCGGAGGTGGACCAGTTTCCGTAGTGGGCGGAGTCGTACATGGCGCACGAGCGCGAGGCCATCGCGCTGTCCTGGTACGACGTCGTGACCGTGCCCGGCATCCTCCAGACCGAGGACTGCGCCCGCACGGTGCTGCGCAACCGCGTCCCGGCGTACGACGAGGACGAGATCGAGACCAAGACGGCCGCGCGTGTGCAGCGACAAGAGGTGCTGCACCGGAAGTGCCCGCCGACGCTGAGCTTCGTCGTCTGGGAGGCGGCGCTCAAGCTGGCGTATCTCGACCCGCTGGTGCGTGCGGAGCAGCTCCGGCACTTGCGGGTGTGTGCGGAACTTCCGGGGCTGGCGCTCCAGTTCTTGCCGCTGGACTCCCCTACCCACGCGGGCCTCGACGGGGCCTTCACCCTCTTGGAAACCCCCTCGCACCAGCACCTCGCTTACACGGAATCCCAGCGCGGTAGCCAGTGGGTTTCCGACCCCGACCAGCTGTCTTCGCTGGCACGCAAGTATGCGATGCTGCGATCACAGGCCCTCACGCCCGAGCAGTCCATGGGCCTACTGGACCGGCTGCTAGGAGAACGATGAGCACCGCACTGAACTGGTTCAAGTCGAGCTACAGCGGCAGCGAAGGCGGCCAGTGCCTCGAAGTCGCCTACGACTGGCGGAAGTCGAGCTACAGCGGCAGCGAAGGTGGCGCCTGCGTCGAGGTCGCCACGCACCCCACCGCCGTCCACATCCGCGACTCCAAGAACCCCGACGGCCCCCACTTCACGGTCACGCCGGAGGCCTGGGGCGCCTTCGTCCCAGTAGCCACAGCAGATACGGACCGCCGACGAGCGCGGTGAGCGCGCCCACCGGGATTTCCAGCGGTGGGATCAGGACGCGCGCGGCCAGGTCCGCCGCGACCACGGTGACCGCGCCGGTCAACGCCGAACAGATCAACGGCAGTTGAGGCGTACAGGTGAGGCGCCGGGCCAACTGGGGCGCGGTGAGGGCGACGAAGCCGATGGGCCCCGCCGCCCCGGTGGCGCTCGCGGCGAGGGTCACACCGAGGAGGGTCAGGCCGATACGCAGACGGCCGACCGGCGCGCCGAGGGCGGTCGCGGTGTCGTCGTCGAGGCCGAGGACGCGTTGCGCGCGGGCCGCCCATGGCAGGGTCGGCACCGCGAGGAGGAGCAGGCAGGCGAGCGGGACGGCCTGGTCCAGGCCGCGCCCGTTGAGGCTGCCCGCGAGCCACAGCTTGAGCTGCTCCGCGGCGTCCAGTTCACTGTCGGTGAGGTAGAGCTGCACGAGCGCGGACAGGGCGAGCCCGATCCCGACCCCCGTCAGCACAAAGCGAGTTGGATGCATTCCGCTGCGGCGCCAGGCCGCCGCGTACACAACGGCAGCCGCACCCAGGCCTCCGGCCACCGCGACGAGCGGCAGCGCCGCGGGCGCCACCGCGACGCCTGTGGCCAGCAGAGCGACCGTGGCGGCCGCGGCGCCGTGGCCGACGCCGAGGACGTCGGGGCTCGCGAGTGGGTTGCGGGTGACGGTCTGCACGAGGGCGCCGGACGCGCCGAGCGCGGCGCCGACCAGGGCGCCGAGAGCGATCCGGGGCACGCGCAGCTCGGAGACGACGAGGGCGTGCGGTCCGGGTCCTGAGGTCAGTTCGTGGAGGACGTCGGCGGGTGCGACCCACGCCTGCCCGGCGCAGGCCGCGAGCACCATGACGACGCCGAGCAGCACGGTCAGCGCACAGGCCACTCCGGCCGAACGCCGGTGCAGAAGCAGCGAGTTGCCCCCGCTGCGCAGCACCGTCACGCCGGCCCGCGGCCCAGCCGCACGCCCCGTCCCGGCCACTACGCCGCCACCCCCCGGCGCCGTACGAGAACCACCAGAACCGGCACCCCGACCAGCGCGGTCATCACCCCCGCCGGCACCTCCCCCGGTGGCCGTACGATCCGGCCCAGTACATCCGCGGCCAGCAGCAGGGCAGCGCCCAGGAGTGCCGACAGCGGCAGCGTCGCCCGGTGGCCCGCGCGGATCAGGCGGCGGGCGAGGTGCGGTACCGCGAGGCCGATGAACGCGATCGGGCCCGCGGCGGCGACCGCGGCCGCCGTGAGCAGGGTCGCGCCGAGCGCCGCGCAGACCCGCACCGTGTGCACGCGATGCCCGAGGGAGCGTGCCGTGTCGTCACCGAGGGCGAGGGCGTCGAGGCCGCGCGCGCAGCCGAGCACGAGCAGCACGCCCGCCGCGAGGAACGGCAGCATGCGGACGACGGTTCCGGCGTCGCGGCCCGCGAGGGAGCCCGCCTGCCAGAACCGGTACTGGTCGAGCGTGGCCGAACTCGACGTCAGGACAACGGTGTTGAGGCCCGCGACCATCGCCGAGAACGCCGTCCCCGCGAGGGCCAGCTTCACCGGCGAGGCGCCGCCCCGGCCGCGCGCCGCGATCACGTACACCGCGCACGCGGCGACGACGGCGCCCCCGAACGCGTACCAGATGTATCCCGTGAACCCGCTCGCGAGACCGGTCGCGGTGGCGAGGACGACACCGGCGGCGGCGCCCTGGCTCAGGCCGAGGATGCCGGGGTCGGCGAGGGGGTTGCGGGTGACGGCCTGGAGGGCGGCGCCGGACAGGCCGAGCGCGGCGCCCGCCACCAGGCCGACGGCGGTGCGCGGCACGCGCAGGGAGCGGACGACGAGGGCGTCCGGGCTTTCGGCGTGCCCGAGGACGGCGTCGACGGCGGTGGCGAGCGGTACCTGCCGGGTGCCGACGGCGAGGCTGAGGGCGACGGCGAGCAGGGTGAGCGCCAGCGCGGCCCCGAGCGCGGCGCCCGCCCAACCCACCTGGGCCGCCCGTGAGTTGCTCACTCGCCGAGGGCGTTCGCGAGCTGCTTTATGACGAGGCGGGCGGCGGTGGGGCCCGCGTTCAGGTACCAGGGATCGTCGTCGACCTTGATGGCGTGCCCGGCCTTGACCGCCTTCATCGACTTCCACAGCGGCCCGGCCAGCACGCTGCCCGCGTCGGTCTTCTTGGCGTCGCCCTGCACCGAGTAGAAGATCCGGTCACCGTCGGCGAGGTCGACGCGTTCGGCGCTGATGTCCTGCGAAATGGCCTTGAACTGCTGGGACTTGGGCCGTCCTACGCCCATGTCGACGGCGATCGAACCGGTGAAGGAGGAGACGCCGAACATCCGGGTGCGGCCGGGCGTGAAGCGCAGCATGGACACGGTGGTATCGGCGGCGCCGCGCACGTCGCCCTTCGCCTTCGCGTCGGCGGCGATGCCGTCGATGGCCGTCTGCGCGGCCTGCTGCTTGCCCACGGCGGCGCCGACCATGAGGAAGTCCCGCTTCCAGTTGACGCCCTGCCCCTTGGTGACGACGGTCGGGGCGATCCTGGACAGCTTCGGGTAGAGGTCGGCGAGGGACTGGTTGACGAGGATGAGGTCGGGCTCGGCGGCCTCGATGCTCTCCAGGTTGGGGGCGGCGCGGGTGCCGATGTCGGCCATCTTCGCCAGCTCCGCGCGGTCCTTGGGGTAGGCGTCGCGGAGGTAGTCGGGCACGAGTCCGGCGTTGTCTGCGCGGGTGGCGGCGACGGGGACGGTTCCCAGGGTGAGCAGGTCGTCGAGCTGGCCGGTGCTGATGGTGGCGATCCGCTGCGGCCGCGCGGCGATCTTCGTGGTGCCCTCGTAGTGCTTGACGGTGCGCGGGAAGGCGCCGTCGGCGGCCTTGCTGCCCATGCCGTCGGTGAGGGAGGCGGGCGCGGCGGCCGGACCCTGCGCGGATCCGGCGACCTTGTTGCGCTTGCCCTCGGCCGCGCTCTTGCCGTCACCGTCGCCCCCGGAGGCGCATCCGGTCAGCAGACTGCCGATGACGGCGAGGCCGACGACGGCCTTCACGCTCCACGCACGCACAGGAATCCCCTCGGAGACGGACCGACGGGCCCGGATTAATTAGGTAAGGCTCACCTTATCCATACGTTCCTGTGGCTCATGCCCCCCCTCCCCGCTCACCTGCGGCGCAGCAGTACAGCCACTCCGCCCCCCAGCAGCAGACCCACCACGACGAGCCCGCCGAGCACCACGTGGAAGGCGCTGTCGTACGTGCCCGAGCGGGTCAGCGTCGCCACCACCGACCCGTACGCGGCCACCGCCACCGCCTCGCCGCCCAGCCGCAACGTGTTCACGAACCCGGCGGCCATCCCGGCCCGCTCCGGGGCGACGAGCGCGAGGGCCTGGCCGTCGACGAGCCCGGCGGAGAGACCCATACCGGCGCCGGTGACGATCATCGGCAGGGCGACAACGGCCACGGACACGTGCGGCGAGAAGAGCAACAGGCCGAGGTCGCCGACGACCAGACACCCGAGGCTCACGAGGATCAACACCGTTGCGCTGACGCCCCGTTCGACCAGCTTCGCCGCAAGCACCGGCGAGACGAGCACCGGCACGGTCAGCAGCAGCATCAGCCACCCGGCCGCGGAGCCGTCGCGCCCGGTGACCGCGGTGAGGTAGCTCGGCAGGTACGTGAGCATCGTGACGAAGCCGAACGAGGCCGCCACCGGCACCAGCGCCAGGCCCACGAAGCGGCGCTCGCGCAACAGGCCGAGATCGAGCACGGGGTGGGCGCTACGCCGCTCGACGCCGACGAAGACGCACAGCGCGACGACGGCCGCCACGAACAGGGCCAGCACTCCCGCGCTCCCCCAGCCCCACTGCGAGGCCTGCACGATGCCGGTGGTCAGCAGCACCATCGTCGCGACGAAGAGCAGGCCGCCGACGACGTCGACCCGCGCTGATCCGCGTACGGACGTCGGGACGGAACGTGCGATCAGGGGTACGGCGAGCAGCGCCACGGCCAGTGCGGCGGCGTGCAGGGCGAACACCCAGCGCCAGCCGGCAGTGGCGACGAGCTGCCCGGCGAGGGTCGGGCCGAGCGAGATGCCGACGCCCGCGACGGTCCCGAAGAGCGCGAACGCGCGGGCGCGGGCGGGACCTTCGTACGCGGTGGAGAGGATCGCGGCACCGGCCGAGAAGATCGCGGCACCGCCGACGCCGGCGAGGGCGCGGGCCACGTCGAGAACCAGGGCCCCCGGCGCGAGGGCGCTGACGGCGGAGGCCACGGCGAAGAGCGCGGCGCCCGCGGCGAAGACCCGCACCCGCCCCACGACGTCGGCGACGGAGCCCCAGACGAGGGTGCAGCAGGCGAAGGCGACGTTGAAGGCGTTCACGACCCACTGGAGCGCGGTGTCGGAGGCGCCCAGATCCGCGCCGATGGCGGGCAGGGCCACGGCCGTGCCGGAGATCGACATGGGGACGACGAAGACGGCGAGGAGGACGGCGGCGAGGGTCGGGCCACGGCGACCCCGCGCCTCCTCAACAGGCTTGAGCTGTTCGGCGGTTGTTGCGGACATGCGCGAGCGCCCCCGACGGAGGTTGAGGTTCGGAATTGATCGAACCTTACCTTCGCACGAGGGGAAGGTACGATGCAAGTAGAACCTGAGCGAAGGGCGACACCCCATGCCGGACGACGACGGCCACCCCACACCGGCCGAGATGGACCTGCGCACGGTCCTGCACGCACTCGCCGACCCCCTCCGGTTCGGCGTGATCGCCCAGTTTCTGAGGGAGCCGGCGGACGCCGAACGCACCTGCGCGTACTTCGAACTCCCCGTCTCGAAGTCCACGACCTCACACCACTTCAAAGTGATGCGCGAGGCAGGCCTGATCCGCATGATCGACCATGGCAACAGCCGCACGGCGATACTGCGGCGGGGGGAGTTGGACGAGCGGTTCCCGGGACTGCTTGACCTGATCGCCGCGGACTGAGCGCAGACCGGAAAGGAAGTTGAGGGCCGCATGCACTGGTTCAAGTCGAGCTATAGCGGTAGCGAAGGTGGCGCCTGCCTCGAAGTCGCCTACGACTGGCGGAAGTCGAGCCACAGCGACTTCAACCACGGCGCCTGCGTAGAGGTCGCCACCCACCCCACCGCCGTCCACGTCCGCGACTCCAAGAACGCCGACGGCGGCCCGCACTTCACCGTCACGCCGGAGGCGTGGAGCGCGTTCGTCCGTGGCGGTCGGGGCTGAAGCCGTTCGGGCTTGACTCGGTCCGGCGGGTCCGGGAACTGGAGGGCCCCCGGTCCCGGCTCTGGCGCGCCGAGCTCCACGGCACCCCGGTGATGGTCAAGCAACTGGTCGACGCGCCGGAGGCCGCCGACCGGTACGCCCGCGAGGTGACGTCCCTGCGGCTCGCCGCCACCGTGAACCCACCCGTGGTCCCCCGCCTCCTCGACACCGACCCCGATGAACGCGTGCTGGTCCTGGAGTACGTGGAGCACCGGCACCCAGGACCGGACTGGCGGGTCGACTACGCGGCAGCGCTCGCACGGCTCCACGCGGCGGGGCACACCGCCGCCGACACCGAGACCCGCGCTCTGCCGGTCTGGTCGGGGCCGACCGGGGACGACATCGAGGCGCTCCTCCGGCTCGCCGCCGCGCTCGGTGTGCCCGAACCACCGGGCGTAGGAGCGGAGTTGGAGGGTCTGGTGGCCCGCCTGGCGCGGACCACCAACCGGGCGCTGCTGCACGGCGACCCCTGCCCGGGCAACGATCTGCACACCGCCGACGGCGTACGGTTCATCGACTTCGAGCAGGCCTCCCTCGGTGACGGCCTCGTCGAACTCGCCTACCTCCGCATCGGCTTCCCGACCTGCTGGTGCTCCACGTCCCCGGCCCCGGAACAACTGGCCGAGGCGGAGGCCGCGTACCGGGCGGCGTGGCGCGAGGCCACCGGCACCGAGGTCCGGGGCGACGTCACGGACGCCTGCGCCGGGTGGATGCTGCGCGGCGACGCGCTGGTGCCGCGGGCCGAGCGCGGCACCGTCGACCACCTGGCCCGCGTCCCGGACGCCGACTGGGAGTGGGGCACCGCGACGGCCCGGCAGCGCCTCACGCACCGGCTGGGCGTCGTCGCCGACCGGAGCGGCGAGCTCCCGGCCCTCGGCCGCCTCGCCGTGGACCTGCGCACGAGCATGCTGACGCGCTGGCCGAAGCTCCGGCCACTGCCGTGGGAGCGACCGCACGGATCCTGACATCCGCCAGGAGGGCACGGCGTATATACTGGGTGACTCGATATATCACCCTGGAGGTTCCCATGAGCAAGACCCTGGTGGATGTCAACGACGAGATGCTCACTGCCGCACAGCGGCAACTGGGGACGGCCACCAAGCGGGACACCATCAACCGCGCGCTGGCGATAGCGGCGTCCATCAGTGCTGACGACCGGGCCCGCGCCTTGCGATGGCTGCAGGAGAACGCGGAGGACTACCTCGACTTCGACGTCCTGGAGGAGCGGGAGGCGTCCGGGTTGTGACCTACCTCGCGGACACCTCCGCCGTTTGGCGCCTGTTGCGCGGGCAGCTCGGCGACCCCTGGCCAGGCCGCGTCGCACGCGGCCTGGTCGCCATCTGCCCTCCCGTTGAATCAGAGCTCATGCCGGGCCTGCGCTCGGACCGGCACTACGAACCGTTCTTCACGATGCTCGGGCAGACCTTCGGCTGGGTCCCCGTCCTCGACGACCCGTGGCCGCGCGTCATCGCGGTCCAGCGCGACCTGGTGCGCATCGGCCACCACCGGGGCCCCTCACCGATCGACATCCTCATCGCACTGACCGCGCAGCAGCACGGACTGACTCTGGTGCACGTCGACGACGACTTCGGAGCCATCGCGAAGGTGTGTCCCGACATCTCCATGATCCGCGTGCAAACCACCGTCTGAGCACGCACGGACAAGGGCCGCACCCCCGCCACCAGGACGGGAATGCGGCCCTCAACTGCCTTGGCCTGCCTGCTTACTCGCTGATCAGGCTGCGCAGCACGTACTGAAGGATGCCGCCGTTGCGGTAGTAGTCCGCCTCACCGGGGGTGTCGATGCGGACGACCGCGTCGAACTCCACGCCGGAGTCGGTCGTGACCTTGACCGTGGCCGGGGTCGTGCCGTTGTTGAGCTCGGTCACGCCGGAGATCGAGAAGGACTCCTCGCCGGTCAGGCCGAGCGAGTCGGCCGACTGGCCCTCCGGGAACTGCAGCGGCAGGACGCCCATGCCGATGAGGTTCGAGCGGTGGATGCGCTCGTACGACTCGGTGATGACGGCCTTGACGCCGAGCAGCGCGGTGCCCTTGGCGGCCCAGTCGCGGGACGAACCGGAGCCGTACTCCTTGCCGCCCAGGATGACGAGCGGGGTGCCCTGCGCCTGGTAGTTCTGCGACGCGTCGTAGATGAACGACACCGGGCCGTCGGCCTGGGTGAAGTCGCGGGTGTAGCCGCCCTCGGTGCCCGGCGCGATCTGGTTGCGCAGGCGGATGTTGGCGAACGTGCCACGGATCATGATCTCGTGGTTGCCGCGACGCGAGCCGTACGAGTTGAAGTCACGACGCTCGACGCCGTGCTCCGACAGGTACTTGCCGGCCGGGGTGTCGGCCTTGATCGCACCGGCCGGGGAGATGTGGTCGGTGGTGACCGAGTCGCCGAGCTTGGCCAGGACGCGGGCGTCCGCGATGTCCTGGACCGGCGTGGTCTCCATCGTCATGCCCTCGAAGTACGGGGGCTTACGGACGTAGGTCGACTCGGCGTCCCACTCGAAGGTGTCGCCGGTCGGGATCGAGAGCGCCTGCCACTGGGCGTCGCCCGCGAAGACGTCCTGGTAGGACTTGTTGAACATGTCCTCACCGATGGAGTTGGCGACGACGTCGTTGACCTCGGCCTCCGTCGGCCAGATGTCGGCCAGGAAGACGGGCTTGCCGTCCTGGTCGACGCCGAGGGCGTCCTTCGTGATGTTGACCTTCATCGAACCGGCGAGGGCGTACGCGACGACCAGCGGCGGGGACGCCAGGTAGTTCATCTTGACGTCGGGGTTGATGCGGCCCTCGAAGTTCCGGTTACCGGAGAGGACGGACGTCACGGCCAGGTCGTGGTCGTTGACGGCCTTCGAGACCTCGTCGGGCAGCGGGCCCGAGTTGCCGATGCAGGTGGTGCAGCCGTAGCCGACGAGGTTGAAGCCGACCTTGTCGAGGTACGGGGTCAGACCCGCCTTGTCGAAGTAGTCGGTGACGACCTTCGAGCCCGGGGCGAGCGTGGTCTTGACCCACGGCTTGCGGGTCAGGCCCTTCTCGACGGCCTTCTTCGCGACGAGGGCCGCGGCCACCATCACGTAGGGGTTCGAGGTGTTGGTGCAGGAGGTGATCGCGGCGACGGTGACGGCGCCGTGGTCGAGCTCGTACGTCGAGCCGTCGGGGGCGGTCACGGTGACCGGGTTCGACGGGACGCCGTTGGAGACGGCCGGGGCGTCGGAGGCCGGGAAGGACTCCTTGCCGGCCTCGGAGTCGTCGGCGACGTAGTTGCGCACGTCCTGCGAGAACTGCTGCGCGGCGTTCGCGAGGACGATGCGGTCCTGCGGGCGCTTCGGGCCGGCGATGGAGGGGACGACCGTGGAGAGGTCGAGCTCCAGCTTCTCGGAGAAGTCGGGCTCGGCGGCCGGGTCCAGCCAGAGGCCCTGCTCCTTGGCGTACGCCTCGACGAGCGCGACCTGCTGGGCGTCACGGCCGGTCAGACGCAGGTAGTTCAGCGTCTCGTCGTCGATCGGGAAGATCGCGGCGGTGGAGCCGAACTCCGGCGACATGTTGCCGATGGTGGCGCGGTTGGCCAGCGACGTGGCGGCCACACCCTCGCCGTAGAACTCGACGAACTTGCCGACGACGCCGTGCTTGCGCAGCATCTCGGTGATCGTGAGGACCAGGTCGGTGGCGGTCGTGCCGGCCGGCAGCTCACCGGTCAGCTTGAAGCCGACGACGCGCGGGATCAGCATGGAGACCGGCTGGCCGAGCATCGCGGCCTCGGCCTCGATGCCGCCGACGCCCCAGCCCAGGACGCCCAGGCCGTTGACCATCGTGGTGTGCGAGTCCGTGCCGACCAGGGTGTCGGGGTAGGCCTGGCCGTTACGGACCATGACCGTACGGGCCAGCTTCTCGATGTTGACCTGGTGGACGATGCCGGTGCCCGGGGGGACGACCTTGAAGTCGTCGAACGCGGTCTGGCCCCAGCGCAGGAACTGGTAGCGCTCCTTGTTGCGGCCGTACTCCAGGTCCACGTTCTGCTTGAACGCGTCGTTCGTGCCGAACTTGTCGGCGATCACGGAGTGGTCGATGACCATCTCGGCCGGGGACAGCGGGTTGATCTTCGCCGGGTCGCCGCCGAGGGCCTTCACGGCCTCACGCATCGTGGCGAGGTCCACGACGCAGGGGACGCCGGTGAAGTCCTGCATGATCACGCGGGCCGGCGTGAACTGGATCTCCTGCGCGGGCTGAGCCTGGGAGTCCCAGTTGCCGAGCGCACGGATGTGGTCGGCGGTGATGTTCGCGCCGTCCTCGGTGCGGAGCAGGTTCTCCAGAAGGACCTTCAGGCTGTAGGGAAGGCGGGCCGAGCCCTCAACCTTGTCCAGCTTGAAGATCTCGTACGACTCGTCGCCCACGCGCAGCGTGCTGCGGGCGTCGAAGCTGTTCGCCGACACGACAGTCTCCTTCATATATGTGCGCGTTCCACCGCATCCTGCCGCCACGCCGACTCGACGATCCGCTAAGGTAAGGCTAAGTTAGGTAAGCCTTACTCTTCGAT
Source organism: Streptomyces endophyticus (assembly GCF_035798155.1). Classification (NCBI taxonomy): domain Bacteria; kingdom Bacillati; phylum Actinomycetota; class Actinomycetes; order Kitasatosporales; family Streptomycetaceae; genus Streptomyces; species Streptomyces endophyticus. The sequence continues at coordinate 112,375 of NZ_JAOZYC010000184.1, forward strand.
CCTCGATACCGTGCGGCCGTGGTGCGCCTCGGTAGATATCTCGATGTCGAGATAACTCTAATACATCACCCGGTGGTGCCATCAAGCGGTGCCGCCGAGCCCACACCTGCGCGCGTACCCGCCGCCCGCCCCCTCCATCGTCGTACGGGGCGCGAACCTCGGCGACTCGTCGCCCCGGCGAACCCCTCAAGATGCAACATCTCATATCTGAGATAACCTGCCGCCATGGCAGACGACTACCTCGAACGCATCGGCAAGCTCATCCGCGACGCCCGCCAGCACCGGGGCTGGACGCAGTCGCAGCTCGCGGAGGCGCTCAACACCAGCCAGAGCGCCGTCAACCGCATCGAGCGCGGGAACCAAAACATCAGCCTTGAGATGATCGCTCGAATTGGCGAAGCCCTCGACAGTGAAATCGTCTCCCTCGGGTACGCGGGACCGATGCATCTGCGCGTGGTCGGCGGACGTCGGCTGTCGGGTTCGATCGAAGTGAAGACGAGCAAGAACGCGTGTGTGGCGCTGCTGTGCGCCTCGCTGCTCAACAAGGGCCGCACCGTGCTGCGCCGGGTCGCCCGCATCGAGGAGGTGTACCGCCTTCTGGAGGTACTCGGCTCGATCGGCGTGCGCGCCCGCTGGATCAACGACGGCGCGGACCTCGAGATCGTGCCGCCCGCCGAGCTCGACATGAACGCCATCGACGCGGACGCCGCGCGCCGCACCCGGTCGATCATCATGTTCCTCGGCCCGCTGCTGCACCGCATGGACCGCTTCAAGCTGCCCTACGCGGGCGGCTGCGACCTCGGCACCCGCACGATCGAGCCGCACATGATCGCGCTGCGCCGCTTCGGCCTCGACATCACCGCGACCGAGGGCCTCTACCACGCGGAGGTGCACCCGGACGTCGCTCCGGACCGCCCCATCGTGCTGACCGAGCGCGGCGACACCGTGACGGAGAACGCGCTGCTTGCCGCGGCCCGCGCCGACGGCACGACGATCATCCGCAACGCCTCCTCCAATTACATGGTCCAGGACCTGTGCTTCTTCCTTGAGGCGCTGGGCGTCGAGGTCGAGGGCGTCGGCACGACGACGCTCACCGTGCACGGCGTGCCGCACATCGACGTCGACGTCGACTACTCGCCGTCCGAGGACCCGGTCGAGGCGATGAGCCTGCTGACCGCCGCCGTCGTCACGCAGTCCGAACTCACGGTCAAGCGCGTGCCGGTCGAGTTCCTGGAGATCGAGCTGGCGGTCCTGGAGGAGATGGGCCTCGACCACGACCGCTCGGCGGAGTACCCCGCCGACAACGGGCGCACGCGGCTGATCGACCTCACGGTCCGCCCGTCGAAGCTCGAAGCCCCCATCGACAAGATCCACCCGATGCCGTTCCCCGGCCTGAACATCGACAACGTGCCGTTCTTCGCGGCGATCGCGGCGTCGGCCCAGGGCAAGACCCTCATCCACGACTGGGTCTACGACAACCGGGCGATCTACCTGACCGACCTGAACCGGCTGGGCGGGCGCCTCCAACTCCTCGACCCGCACCGGGTGTTGGTCGAGGGCCCGACCCGCTGGCGCGCCGCCGAGATGATGTGCCCGCCGGCGCTCCGTCCCGCCGTGGTCGTGCTGCTGGCGATGATGGCGGCCGAGGGCACGTCGGTGCTGCGCAACGTGTACGTGATCAACCGCGGCTACGAGGACCTGGCGGAGCGGCTCAACTCCGTCGGCGCGCAGATCGAGACGTTCCGGGACATCTGAGCCCTCGCGTTCAACTCCCGCCTGCCCTTGGGGCGGGCGGGGTGTGAGGGTGTGCGCATGAAGCGTTCCTCCCGCGCCACCATCGCCGCGTGCGCCGCCCTGGTTCTGCTCACCGCATGCGGCAGCGGGAAGGGCGGTCCTGACACCAAGTCGCCCTCGCCGGGCGGCGGTTCGGCGTCCTTCGGGGCGCCGGCCGCGAGCCGCTCCCCCGCCGCGGGAAAGGGCTCCAAGGACCCGGACGACCTCAACGGGGACGGGTACCGGGACCTGCTGCTCCCGGTGGAGGCGCCCGGCGGGGAGCCGCAGTGGGAGCCCGCCGACGAGCGGATCCTCGTCGTGTACGGGTCGGCGCACGGGCTCGACCCGGTGACCCGGTCGGTGTGGGGGCGCAGCGATCTGGGGCTGCCCGCCGCGAAGTCCCCCAGCGGCGTCGACCGCCCCGAGGCCGTCGACACTCCGCGGGTGGCCGTCGCGGACCTCGACGGGGACGGGTTCCCCGATCTCACCGTGCCGGTCCTGGGCCAGGAGGACGTGGACGACGGGAAGCTCATCTCCAAGCCCACCGCCTCGTACGTGATCTGGGGTTCGGCGCACGGGCCCGGCAGGTCCGGGCGGAAACCGACGAAGCTACGGCTCCCGCCCCCGGCCGCCGCGCTGGGATTCGACGGTGTGGTGCGCGGCGACTTCGACGGGGACGGACACCACGACCTGGCCGGTCTTGAGCAGTCGGGCACCAAGGCATGGCTGCTGTACGGGCCGTTCGACCGGTCCACCGGGGCGCCCGCACGGACCGGGACGCTGCCCGCGTCCGGCGGCATGCTGTACGCCGACGACATCGACCCGACCGGCGACAAGCCGCACGTCACCGCGCTCCTCATGCGCGAGGGCGACGACGGGGAGCAGGCCCACAACATGCTCTACACCGCGCCCGCCACCGGCAAGGGCCGCGAACTCGTCGCCGGCAGCGCCCATGCCTTCGGCGATTTCGACGGCGACGGGCGCCGCGACGTGGTCGTCGGCGACAACGGCAGCCGCAACGACGAACCGGGCGCCGGGACCGAGGAGCCGGAGGTCGACCACGCGATGACGATGTACCCGGGCGACGGCGGTGCCCCGGTCCGCCGGGAGCTGCCGCGCCCCGGGCAAAAGGGCTTCCGTGCCGCTCTGGTGTACGCGGCGGCCGACCCGGACGGCGACGGCCGCGACGGCGTCCTCGTGGCCACGGAGCACGGCGTGGCGCTGCTCAACGGGACCGACGAGGTCGTGGAACTCGACCGCGAGGGGCCCGCCCGCGGCCCGCGTCGGCACGCCCTGCCGTACACCGCCGCGGACTTCGACGGGGACGGCCGGGACGAGCTGGTCCTTGCCTGGAGCGCGGACAGCGTGTTCGCCATGTACGGAGAGAACCCGACGCACTGGTGGATCACGGAAGGCACGTCGGGACGGGACCGGGCGGCGTTCGACGCGACGGCGTGGGTGAAGCGGCGGCCGTACGCTTCGCCGTCGTCCTGATCGCGGCAACGGTGTTGCGGTCTCGGGGCTCCGCCCCGGACCCCGCTGCTCGATCGCCGCAGGGGCTCTAATCCGCCGCAACAAACTCACGGATCGCCGCCGCCAAGGCCCTTGGCTGGTCCAAGGGAATCAACGTTCCGCAGTCGTCCAGCTCCACCAGCCGCCCCTGCGGCAGCAGTTCCGCGAGGCGCCGGCCGTGGGCCAGGGGCATCATGCGGTCCTGCTTGCCCCACACCACCAGCGCGGGCCGGTCATAGGTGCGCAGCGCGTCCGCCGCCTCCATCATCTCCGTCTTCACACCGGAGCGGAGGTAGTGCAGGAGGAGCTTGCGCGCCGCCGGATCCTTGCGCAGCGGCTCGATCCAGCGGTCGATGAGCTCGTGCGGGACCGGTCGCTGCGACATCACCGCGTACCCCGTGCCGGGCATGCGTCGCAGGGGCCGTACGGACAGCGTGCGCACGAGCATCGTGATGCCGCCGGGGACCCGGGCCGCCACTTCCAGGAGCTTGCCCGCCGGGCCCGGCGGATAGTTGTCGAAGGCCTCGCAGCCCGCGATGACCATGCGGCCCACCCGGTCGGGCCGCTCCGCGGCGAGCTGCTGGAGGCGCCCGGCGTCGTTCTCCACGAACACCGTGTCGTCGCCCAGTTTGAGCGCGTCGGCGAACTCGCCGATGAGCAACGCCACGGAGTGCGGGGTGATCTTGGCGCCGGGCCGCACGGGCACATGGTTGCTCCCGTACGGGAGGGTGGGCACGATGCACCGCACGGACGTGCCGAGTTCGTCGACGACGTGCCGCCACACCGTGCCGTCCTGGGCGAGCCCGTGGAGGAGGACGACGGTCGTGCCGTCGCCTCCCGTGTCCTCGTACGCGATCGGGCCCACGGAGAGGTCCACCGAGAGTTCCGTCTGCTGCGTCATGCCGCCGAGCCTAGGCCTCGTTCGTGCTCAGGGCAGGACGGCGATCCCGTCGAGTTCCACCATGGCCTGTTCGTCCCACAGGCGGCTCACTCCGATCACGGCCATCGCCGGGTAGTCGCGGCCCGCCAACTCCCGCCAGATCCGGCCGAGTTCGCGGGCGTTCTCCCGGTAGTCCGCCACGTCCGTGGCGTAGACCGTGACGCGCGCCAGGTGCTCCGGTGTGCCGCCGGACGCGCGCAGCGCGGTGAGCAGGTTCGTCAGGGCGCGGGTGAACTGTGCGGGGAGCGTGGCGCCCACGACCTTGCCGTCGGCGTCCAACGACGTCTGGCCCGCGAGCATCACCAGGCGGCCGCCCGTCGCGACGACGGCGTGGGAGAAGCCGGTGGGCGGGGAGAGTTCGGGCGGGTTGACGCGTTGCAGGTCGCCGCTGTTGCCGCTGCTCACGAGGACTCCTTGTCGTGTTCCTTGTACAACTCGCGGGCGATGATGGCGCGTTGGACCTCGGATGCGCCCTCGTAGATGCGGGGCGCCCGGACCTCGCGGTACAGGTGCTCAAGCACGTGACCGCGGCGCAGCGCCCGCGCTCCGTGCAACTGCACGGCGGCGTCGACGACTTGCTGGGCCGCCTCCGTGGCGATGAGCTTCGCGGCGGCGGCGCGGCGCGGTACGTCCGGGGCACCCTCGTCGTACGCGGACGCCGCCGCGTAGACCATGAGGCGCGCGGACTCGACCCGTACCGACATGTCGGCGACCTGGTGGGCGACGGTCTGGAGCTCCTTCAGGGGCGCGCCGAACGCCTCCCGCTCCGAGGTGTGCGTGAGCGTCGCGTCGAGGGCGGCCTGCGCCATGCCTACGGCGAAGGCGCCGACGCTGGGCCGGAACAGGTTCAGCGTGCCCATCGCGACGCGGAACCCGGCGTCGACCTCGCCGAGCAGGTCGTCGCGGGTGACCGGGACGCCGTCGAAGGCGAGGGTTCCGATGGGGTGCGGGGAGATCATGTCGAGGTGCTCGCCGGTCAGCCCCGGGCGGTCGGCGGGGACCGCGAAGGCCGTCACGCCGCGCGCGCCCGCGCCCTGGGTGGTGCGGGCGAAGACGGTGTAGACGTCGGCCTCGGGTGCGTTCGAGATCCAGCACTTCTCGCCGGTGAGCCGCCAGCCGCCGCCGTCGCCGTCGTCGGGCCTGGCTTCCAGGGACAGCGCCGCCGCGTCCGAGCCCGCCCCCGGCTCGCTCAGCGCGAACGCCGCCACGGCCCGGCCGGCGCCCACCTCCGGCACCCACCGCTCGCGCACCGCGGCGCCGCCGTACGCGTGGATCGGGTACGCCCCGAGCCCTTGCAGCGCGAGCGCCGTCTCGGCCTCCGTGCTGACGCGGGCCAGGGACTCGCGCAGCAGACACAGATCGAGCGCGCCCGAGGTGAACAGGCGCTCAAGGAGCCCGAGTTGGCCGAGTTCGGCGACGAGGGGGCGGTTGACGCGACCCGGTTCGCCCTTCTCGGCGAGTGGGGCGAGGCGGTCGGCCGCGAGGGCCCGTAGCTCGCCACACCACGCGAGCTGCTCCGGTTCGAGCGAGAATGTCCCCATACGTGGTGCTCCTCTCACGACTGCCTACCGGTCACACCCAGGAACCGTATCGCGCCCCGTTGACTGTCGTCACCATCACGATACGCTCGATGCGCGCCGCCTCACCCGGCGACGGCATGCGAGCCACTCACCACGAGGGGGCGCCAGGCCATGACCCACCATCCGCTCAGCCCACTGCTTCCTTCTGGGCACGTCGACACCTTCGCGCGCGACCATCTGCCGCCCGCCGAGCTGTGGCCGGGACTCACCTTCGACCTGCCCGAGCTGCGCTACCCGCAGCGGCTCAACTGCGGGGCCGAACTCCTCGACGCCACGATGGAACGGCACGGCGCGGACCGCCCGGCCTTCCACTCCCCTGGCCAACCCCCTTGGTCCTACGGCGAGTTGAAGGCGACGGTCGACCGGATCGCGCACGTGCTCACCGACGACCTGGGCGTCGTCCCCGGCAACCGGGTGCTGCTGCGCGGCCCCACCACCCGGCATCTCGCTGCCTGCTGGCTCGCCGTGATGAAGGCGGGGGCCGTCGCCGTGACCGTCCTCGCGCAGGCGCGGACGAGCGAGCTGGCCACCGTGTGCGGGATCGCGCAGGTGGGGCACGCCCTGTGCGACATCCGCTCGGTCGACGACCTGGCGAAGGCCGAGGTGCCGGGGCTGCGCGTCACCACGTTCGGCGGCGACGGACCCGACGACCTGCTGCACCGTGCGGCCGGGAAACCGGCGTCGTACAAGGCCGTGCCGACGGCCGCCGACGACGTCGCACTGATCGCCTTCACCTCGGGGACCACCGGGCGCCCCAAGGGGTGCATGCACTTCCACCGGGACGTGCTCGCGGTCGCGGACACCTTCGCGCGGCACGTACTGAAGGCCGGTCCCGACGACGTGTTCGCGGGGAGCCCGCCGCTGGGCTTCACGTTCGGGCTCGGCGGGCTTGTGATCTTCCCACTGCGGGCGGGTGCTTCGGCGCTGCTGCTCGAACAGGCGGGCCCGCAGAAGCTGTTGCCCGCGATCGCCGAGCACCGGGTGTCGGTGGTGTTCACCGCGCCGACCGCGTACCGGGCGATGCTTGCTCTGCTTGCCGAGGTCCCCTCGTACGACATCTCCTCGCTGCGCCGCTGCGTGTCCGCGGGCGAGAATCTGCCCGCCGCGACCTGGCAGGCCTGGCAGGAGGCGACCGGGCTCCGCATCATCAACGGGATCGGCGCGACGGAACTGCTCCACATCTTCATCTCGGCGGCGGACGACGCGATCCGGCCCGGCACCACGGGCGTTCCCGTGCCCGGCTGGGAGGCGCGGATCGTCGACACCGAGGGGCGCCAACTCCCGGACGGAGAGCCTGGGTTGCTCGCCGTGCGCGGCCCCGTCGGCTGCCGCTACCTCGCCGACGAGCGGCAGACCGTGTACGTACGGCACGGCTGGAACGTCACCGGGGACACGTACGTCCGCGAGGCCGACGGCTACTTCCGGTACGTGGCCCGCGCCGACGACATGATCATTTCCGCCGGGTACAACATCGCGGGCCCGGAGGTGGAGGACGCGCTGCTGCGCCACCCGGACGTGGCGGAGGCGGCTGTCGTCGGGCGGCCCGACGAGGAACGTGGTCAGGTCGCCGTCGCGTATGTGGTGCTGCGGGCGGGGGCGCGGCAGGACGCCGAGGGGCTGCGCGAGTTCGTGAAGGCCGAGCTGGTCCCGTACAAGTGCCCGCGCGCGATCGAGTTCCTGGACGCGCTGCCGCGCACGGCCACGGGAAAGCTCCAGCGGTTCCGGCTCCGCGAGCCCTCAGCCGTAGAGTGATCACGTGCCCGAGCAGCCCACGCATACGCCCCGCTCCCTCATCGTCACCCTGTACGGCGCCTACGGCCGCGGTCTGCCGGGGCCGCTGCCGGTCGCCGAGCTGATCCGGCTGCTCGGCGCGGTCGGCGTCGACGCCCCGTCCGTCCGCTCGGCGGTGTCCCGCCTGAAGCGCCGCGGCCTGCTGCTCCCGGCCCGCACCACCGCCGGAGCCGCCGCCTACGCCCTCTCCGACGACGCCCGCCAGCTCCTCGACGACGGCGACCGCCGCATCTACGGGAGCGGTTCGCCCGCCGACGGCTGGGTGCTCGCCGTGTTCTCCGTGCCGGAGTCCGAGCGCGCCAAGCGGCACGTGCTGCGCTCCACGCTCACCGGCCTCGGCTTCGGCACGGCGGCGCCCGGCGTATGGCTCGCGCCCCTCGCCGTCTACGAGGAGACCCGGCACACACTGGAGCGCATCGGCTGCTCCGGGTACGTGGAGCTGTTCCGCGGCGAGCACCTGGGCTTCGCGGCGACGGCCGACGCCGTGGCCGGCTGGTGGGACCTCTCCGCCCTCGCCAAGCTCCACGAGGCGTTCCTCGACGAGCACGAGCCGGTGCTGCGGGCGTGGGAGGCCCGCGAGGGCACCCCGCCACGCGAGGCCTACCGCGACTACCTCCTGGCCCTCGACTCCTGGCGCCACCTCCCGTACGCGGACCCCGGCCTGCCACCGGAACTCCTGCCGGAGGGGTGGCCGGGGGTGCGGGCGGCGGGGGTGTTCCGGTCGCTGGATCTGCGGCTCCGAAAGGCGGGGGCGCGATTCGCGGGCGATCCGGAGACGTGTGCCGACGGGTGAGTCCCGCCACGCCACGGGGCTCCGCCCCGGACCCCGCTGCTCAATCGCCGCAGGGGCTTTAAATGCTCACCCCGGCAGCATCAGCCGTGGTTTCGGGGCGTCCAGGCGGCCCGTCTGGGGGCGCCTGCTGCCTGCCCCGTACTGCTGGGGCCACGTCACTCCCGGCCCCGCGTACCCCTGTTCCGCCGCCGCGTGGAGCGTCCAGTTCGGGTCGTACAGGTGCGGGCGGGCCAGGGCGCAGAGGTCCGTACGGCCCGCCAGGACAAGGGAGTTGACGTCGTCCCACGAGGAGATCGCGCCGACCGCGACGACCGGGACACCGGCCTCCGCGCGGATCCGGTCCGCGTACGGCACCTGGTAGGAGCGGCCGAACGCGGGCCGCTCGTCCGAGACCACCTGCCCCGTGGACACGTCGATCGCGTCGGCGCCGTGCGCGGCGAAGGCACGGGCGATCGCGACGGCCTCCTCCGCGCTGGTGCCGCCCTCCGCCCAGTCCGTGGCGGAGATCCGCACCGTCATGGGCCGGTCGTCGGGCCACACCTCGCGTACGGCGTCGAAGACCTCCAGCGGGAACCGCAGCCGACCCTCCAGCGAGCCGCCGTACGCGTCCGTGCGCCGGTTCGTCAGCGGGGAGAGGAAGCCGGACAGCAAGTAGCCGTGCGCGCAGTGGAGTTCGAGGAGGTCGAAGCCCGAGCGCGCCGCGTTCCGTGCCGCCGACGTGAACTGCTCGCGTACGTCGGCGAGTTCGGCCGTCGGCAGCTCGCGCGGCAGCTGGCTGTCCGGGCGGTAGCGGAGCGCGGACGCCGCGACCAGCGGCCAGTTGTCGTCCCGCTCCGGGAGCGGTTCGTCCATGCCCTCCCACATCAGGCGCGTGGAACCCTTGCGGCCCGAGTGGCCGAGCTGCACACCGATCGCCGTGCCGGGCGCCCGCGTGTGGACGAAGTCCACGATCCTGCGCCAGGACGCCGCCTGTTCCGGTGTGTAGAGGCCCGCGCAGCCGGGCGTGATGCGGCCCTCGGGGCTCACGCACACCATTTCCGTCATGACGAGTCCGGCGCCGCCGAGGGCCCGCGCCCCCAGGTGCACGAGGTGGAAGTCGCCCGGCACCCCGTCCACCGCCGAGTACATGTCCATCGGCGAGACGACGACCCGGTTCCTCAGCTCCAGGCCGCCGAGCCGGAACGGCGTGAACATCGGCGGCGTGCCCTCGGGGCAGCCGAACTCCCGCTCCACCGCCTCCGTGAAGCCCGCGTCGCGCAGCCGCAGGTTCTCGTGTGTCACCCGGCGCGAGCGCGTGAGCAGGTTGAACGCGAACTGGCGCGGCGGCTGGTCGAGATAGCGGCCCAGCTCCTCGAACCACTGGAGGCTGGCCCGCGCCGCCCGCTGCGTCGACGCCACGACGGGCCTGCGCTCCTCCTCGTACGCGGTCAGCGCCGCGTCGGTCGTGGGCTGCTCGGTCAGGCACGCGGCGAGCGCGAGCGCGTCCTCGACGGCGAGCTTCGTACCGGAGCCGATGGAGAAGTGCGCGGTGTGCGCGGCGTCGCCGATGAGCACGCAATTGCCGTGCGACCAGCGGTCGTTGACGACGGTGCGGAAGGTCAGCCATGAAGAGTTGTTGGTCTTCAGGGTGCGGTCGCCGAGGGCGTCCGTGAAGATCTTGGCGCAGGCCTCGATCGACTCCCGTACGTCCATGCGGTCGAAGCCGGCCGCCTGCCACACCTCTTCGCGCATCTCGACGATGACCGTGGAGCCACCCTCGCTGAACGGGTAGCCGTGCAGCTGCATCACGCCGTGCTCGGTCTCGGCGATGTCGAAGCGGAAGGCGTCGAACGCGAAGTCGGCGGCGAGCCAGATGTAGCGGTTGCGGTGCTCCTCGATGTGCGGTCCGAACGCGTCGGCGTACGCCTCGCGGGTCTTGCTGTGCACGCCGTCGGCGGCGATGACCAGGTCGTACGCCTCGCGGAGCTCGTCGATCGGCGGCGCCTCCGCCTGGAAGCGCAGGTCCACGCCGAGTTCGCGGCAGCGGCTGTGCAGGATCTCCAGGAGGCGGCGGCGGCCGAGCGCCGCGAATCCGTGTCCCGTCGAGGTGTGGCGGCGGCCTTGGTGCACGATGTCGATGTCGTCCCAGCGCACGAACTCGTCCTGGAGCGCCCGGTAGACCACCGGGTCGGCGTGCTCGATGCCGCCGAGGGTCTCGTCGGACAGGACGACGCCGAAGCCGAAGGTGTCGTTCGGGGCGTTCCGCTCCCAGACCGTGATCTCCCGGTCCGGGTCGAGGCGCTTGAGGAGGGCGGCGGCGTACAGGCCGCCGGGGCCGCCTCCGATGACGGCGATGCGCCGGGCGCGTACGGTCATCCGCCGGTCACCTCCCCTGCCACTTCGGCGAGCGCTTGTCCGTGAACGCGGCGTGGAACTCGGCGTAGTCCTCGCCGTGCATGAGCAGCGCCTGCGTGGCCGCGTCCATCTCGATGGCCCCGGCCAGCGGCATGTCCAGCTCGGCCGTAAGCAGCGCCTTCGTCTGTGCGTACGCGAGGGCGGGCCCCTCGGCGAGGCGCCGGCCGAGGGCGAGCGCGGCCTCGTCGGCCCCGCCCTCGTCGGTCAGCTCGCTGATCAGGCCGATGCGCTCGGCCTCGGGCGCGCGGACCGCCTCGCCGAGCATCAGGAGGCGGGTGGCGTGGCCGAGGCCGACGACGCGGGGCAGCAGATAGGCCGCGCCCATGTCGCCGCCGGACAGGCCGACCTTCGTGAACAGGAACGCGAAGCGGGCGCTCGGGTCGGCGACGCGGAAGTCGGCGGCGAGCGCCAGGACCGCGCCCGCCCCGGCCGCGACCCCGTGCACGGCGGCGATCACGGGGAACGGGGCCTCGCGCACGGCCCGTACGACCTGCCCGGTCATCCGGTTGAAGTCGAGGATCTGCGCGGTGTCCATGGAGAGCGTGGCGCCGATGATCTCGTCGACGTCGCCGCCGGAGCAGAAGCCGCGGCCCTCGCCGGTGAGGACGAGGGCGCGCACGGACTTGGTCCGGGACAGCTCGGCGAGGAGGTCGCGCAGGTCGGCGTAGGCGCCGAAGGTGAGCGCGTTGAGTTTCTCGGGGCGGGCGAGCGTGACGGTGGCGACGCCGCTCTCGTCCACGACGTACGTCAGGTGCTGCCAGGAGTCGGTACGGGGGGTGGAGCCGGTGAAGGGACTCATGCGATGCCTCCGGCTGGTAGCGGGCGTGCCGAGGAGGGGCAAGACCCGTTGACCGTATCACCGCATCGTGACCGCCGTCACGAGTGCGCGATAAGCCAGAGTGTGGCCAAAGGGCGGAAAGGGTCGGACGTCCCGACCTGCACCGACCGGAGCCTCTTTCGCCCCACGCCGTACCATTCATAAGGTTGAACGCAGGACAGTCCCCCTTGAGCCCGTTCCTCCGAGCCCGCCCCCAGGATTCCGCCGTGACTCCCTTCTCCGGTCCCCCCACGCCCACGTCGTGGCGCATCGCACTGCCGCACACGGTCGCGGCCGTGCCGGTCGCGCGCGCCCTCGTGCGGACCGCGCTGTCCGAGATCGACTCACCGGCCGCGGACGCGGACACGGCGGAGCTGCTGACGGCGGAGCTGGTGGCGAACGCGGTGGAGCACACGACGGGGGACACACCGATCGAGCTGGTCGTGGAGCTGCTCGACTCCGGCTGTCAGGTCGAGGTGCACGACACGGACCCGGCGCCGCCCACCGACCTCACCAATCCCGAGGACGACGGGCCGCCCGACCCCTGGCAGGAGCACGGCCGCGGCCTGCTCCTCATCCGCACGCTCAGCTCGTCGTGCGGGCACCGCCCCACCGATTCCGGCAAGGCGGTGTGGTTCACGCTTCCCTCTACGGTGCCGCCGCAGCGCCCGGCGTCCGAGGCGTAGGTCCTGTCGGCTCAGCCTTCGCCCGCGCCGAGCCGCGAGTTGCGGCGGCCGTACAGCGCGTACACGAGCGCGCCCACGACGAGGAACACCGCGAACTGGACCCATGTCGTCCAGCCCGTGCCCCAGATCAGGTAGAGGCAGAAGCCGACGCCCAGGATCGGGCTGACCGGGTACAGCGGCACCCGGAACGAGCGCTTCAGGCCGGGGTGCGAGCGGCGCAGCGCGATCACCGCGATGTTCACGGCGACCATGGTGGCGAGCGTGCCGATGGTGGTCAGGTTGACGACGGCGTCGAGCGAGGAGAACGCGGCCGGGATCGCGAAGACGCTCGCGACGATCCAGGTATTGGCGACCGGCGTGTGCGTCTTCGGGGAGACCCGCTCGAAGACCCGCGGGATCAGCCCGTCGCGGGACATCGACATCAGGATCCGGGTCTGCCCGTACATCACCGCGAGCACGACCGAGGCGATGGCGACGACCGCGCCGAAGGCGATGACGCCGCCGCCGACACTCGACCCGGTGACCTGGTCGACGACGAGGGAGAGCGCCGCCGGCTTGTTCCCGACGGCGTCCGCGCCGAGCGCGCCGATGGCGGCGACGGCCACGGCGACGTAGAGCAGCGTGACGATGCCGATGCAGATCAGGATCGCGAGCGGGATGTTGCGCCGCGGGTTCTTGACCTCTTCACCGGCCGTGGTGACCGCGTCGAAGCCGATGTACGAGAAGAAGGCGAGCGAGGCGCCGGAGGTGACACCGGCCATGCCGTCCTTCAGGAACGGGGTCAGGTTGCCGGCCTCGAAGGCGGAGTACGCGATCGCGCAGAACACGATCAGGATGCCGATCTTGAGCACGGCCATCGCGGCGGTCGCCCCCGCGCTCTCCCTGATCCCGCGCACCAGCAGCGTGGCGGCCATCAGTATCACCACCACGGCGGGCAGGTTGATCACGCCGCCGTCGGCGGGCCCCGCGGACAGGGCCTCGGGCAGCTGCCGGCCGAAGACGCTGTCGAGCAGCTCGTTCAGATACTGGCTCCAGCCGACGGCCACGGCCGACACCGAGACGCCGTACTCCAGGAGCAGACACCAGCCCACGAGGAACGCGACGCGCTCGCCGAGGGTCGCGTAGGCGAAGGAGTACGAGGATCCGGAGACCGGGATCGCGCCGCCCAGCTCGGCGAAGGAGAACGCCGTGAAGATGCAGGTGATCGCCGCGAGGATGAACGAGAGGATGACGGCGGGGCCGGCCTCGGCGACCGTGTCGGACAGGCCGACGAAGATGCCGGTGCCGACGATCGCACCGACGCCGAAGCACACGAGCTGGAAGAGCCCCATGGTGCGCTTGAGGCCGTGGCCTTCGAGGTCGGCCCCCGATTCGGCGATGAGGGACTCGGGCGACTTGATGCGCAGGCCGGACGGGGTCGGCGACATGGGGTGGTGCTCTTTTCTGGTGGTGCGGGAGCGCGGCGGGGTATGCCGCATGCCGGTGGGGCCGGAGAGGGTGTTCCGGCCCCACCAGTTTGAACAGTTATGGGTGGTTCAGCGGGATTGGCGTGGTCAGCCGAGCGTGGCGACCATGACCGCCTTGATCGTGTGCATCCGGTTCTCGGCCTCGTCGAAGACGACGGAGTGCTCCGACTCGAAGACCTCGTCGGTGACCTCCAGGGACTCCAGACCGTACTTGGCGTGGATCTCGCGGCCGACCTTGGTGCCCAGGTCGTGGAAGGCGGGGAGGCAGTGCAGGAACTTCACGTCCGCGTTCCCCGTCGCGCGCAGTACGTCCATCGTCACCGCGTACGGCGCGAGCGACTTGATCCGCTCGTCCCAGATCTCCTCCGGCTCGCCCATCGACACCCACACGTCGGTGACCACGAAGTCGGCGCCGGCGACGCCCTCGTCGACGGCCTCGGTGAGCGTGATGCGCGCGCCACTGGTGGCGGCCAGCTCACGGGCCTTGGCGACGACGTCCTCGGCCGGCCAGTAGGCCTTCGGCGCGACGATGCGGACGTCCATGCCGAGCAGGGCGCCGGTGACGAGGTACGAGTTGCCCATGTTGAACCGGGCGTCGCCGAGGTAGGCGAAGGACATCTCGGTGAGCGGCTTGGCGCTGTGCTCGGTCATCGTGAGCACGTCGGCGAGCATCTGCGTGGGGTGCCAGTCGTCGGTCAGGCCGTTGTAGACCGGCACGCCGCCGTACTCGGCGAGCGTCTCGACGATGGACTGCTCGTCACCCCGGAACTCGATGGCATCGAACATCCGGCCGAGCACGCGAGCGGTGTCCTTGCTCGACTCCTTCTTGCCGATGTGCGAACCGGCCGGGTCGATGTACGTCGTCGACGCGCCCTGGTCGGCGGCCGCGACCTCGAAGGAGCAGCGCGTACGCGTGGACGCCTTCTCGAAGATCAGCGCCACGTTCTTACCCTTGAGGTGCTGCGTCTCGGTCCCCGCCTTCTTGGCCGCCTTCAGCTCAGCGGCCAGGTCGACCAGGCCTCGGAACTCCTCGGCGGTGAAATCCAGCTCCTTGAGGAAGTGGCGGCCGGTGAGGTTCATTCGGGGCTCCTGCGCGTGACTCGGGGACGGGGTCGGGACAGTGGAAGTCTATACGATGTTCCACATTTCTATTCATGATTATCCCTGGAACGTGCGCTCCCCCGCCAGCCACGTGCCCCGCACCCGGATCTCCCGCAGCAGCATGGGCTCCGTGGCCCGCGGGTCAGCCGACAGCCACACCAGGTCCGCGGGCGCCCCGGGCACGAGCGCGGCGCGCTCGTCGGCGAACGCCTGGTGCGCCGAACCCGCCGTGTACGCGTCCAGCGCCTCCTCGACCGTCAGCCGCTGATGGGGCAGCCAGCCGCCCTCCGGGTCACCGTCGAAGGTCCGCCGGGTCACCGCGACCTGGATCCCCTCCAGCGGCTCGTACGAGCTCACCGGCCAGTCGCTGCCGAACGAGAGCCGCGCTCCCCCGCTCCGCAGCTCGCCCATCGGGTACTGCAACGCCGTGCGCTTGTCGCCGATGCGCGGTACGGACAGCACGGTCTGAAGCGGGTCGGGCTGCGCCCACAGCGGCTCGAAGTTGGCGATCACGCCGAGTTCGGCGAAGCGCGGCAGATCGGCGGGGTCGACGAGCTGGACGTGCGTGATCACGGGACGCCGGTCCCACGCCTCGTTGGCCGCTGCCGCCGATTCGATCGCGTCGAGCGCGGCCCGCACTCCGGCGTCGCCGATGGCGTGGATGTGGATCTGGAAGCCGTCCGCGTCGAACGCCCGCACCGCCTCGGTCAGGGCCGACGGCTCCCACACCGGCATCCCGCAGCTGTGCGGGGCGTCGTCGTACGGCTCCAGGAGCGCGGCGGTGCCGCCCTCGATGACGCCGTCGCCGAAGAACTTCACGGTGCGGGCCGTGAGCAGTTCGCCGCCCTCGGCCTCGACGCGGTGCCGGGCTGCTTCGAACTCGGACCGCTGCTCGCGCCAGCGGTCCGGGTCGGCGCGCTGGGCGAGGTTGACGCGGAAGCGGAGGGCACCGCGGCGGGCCGCCTCCAGGTAGGCGTCGACCATCTCCGGCTCCACCCACGCGTCCTGAACCCACGTCAGGCCCGCCCGCGCGTACGCGTCCCCGGCCACGCCGATCGCGTCGACCAGCTCGTCCACGGGGCGGCCAGGCACCCGGTCGAGCACCAGGTCGCAGGCGTGCCACTCGCGCAGGGTGCCCATCGGGGTGCCGTCGGGGCGGCGCACGATCCAGCCCAGGCGCGGCTCCTGCGTCGTGGCGTCCACCCCGGCGCGGCGCAGCGCCTCGGTGTTGCACCACACCGTGTGGTAGTCGTACGCCCGCAGCACGACCGGCCGGTCCGGGACGGCGGCGTCAAGCAGCCGGGCGTCGAACTCGCCGTCGGGGACGAGCGCCGGGTCGTAGCTGGCGCCGACGATCCACTCCTCTTCGGGATGCGCTTCGGCCCACCGCCCGACCTCGGCGACGATCTCCGCTACGGAGCCCAACCCCTTGATCTGCGGGCCGAAGTGCTCCAGGCCGCCGAAGAGGGGGTGGGCGTGGCCGTCTCCGAAGGAGGGCATGAGCAGTCCGCCTTCGCCGAGGTCGAGCACCTCGTCGGCGGTGGCGGCCAGCGCCTCGGCCGCCGCCCCCAGAGCGACGATCCGGCCGCCCCGCACGGCGACGGCGGTGACATCGCCGTACGCCTCACTTCCGGTGCGGACGGTCCCGCGGAGTACCAGCACGTACATGGTCCTTTCGATGCGGTGGTCAGACGCGTTCGGCGTCGGTGGTGGTGAGCCGGGCGTACCTGGCCGGGTCGCGGTGTCGCACGCGCAGCGAAACCGCGACACCGAGAGCGAACAGCACCGGCAGCGGGGCGAGCAGCACCGCGTTGACGCCCGGTGTCGCGCCGGTGAGCAGGTCGAGGTTGGCGCACGCCAACCCGATGAGCACCGCGAGTCCGGCGAAGGAGAGGAGCGGCGCGAGCACCACCCGCCACGCGGGCAGCCCGCGCCGGTCGCGGCGGAAGAACCCGTACACCGCGAGCGCGGCGCAGGCCTGCATCAGCATCACGCCGAGGATGCCGGTGCCGTTGGTCCACAGGAACGTGACGCTGTACGGGTCCACTCCCACGATCAGCGTCACGACGACCGTGAGCAGGGCGATCGCCGACTGCACGACGACCGCGACGGCGGGCGAACCGGTGCGGGCGGTGACCCGGCCGAGGCGCCGCGGCAGCAGGCCCTCGCGGCCGAGGGCGTAGAAGTAGCGGGTGGCGCCGTTGTGGAAGGCGAGTGTGGCGGCGAAGGCGCTGGTGATGATCAGCAGATGCATGGCGTCGGCGGCCCAGGCCCCGGCGAACCGCTCGGTGGCGGTGAACACCATGTCGGCGCCGCCGTCCCCGTTCGCGACCCGCTGGGCGTCCTCGGCCCCGTACGCGTTGATGATCATCCAGACGGTGAAGGTGTAGAAGAGCGCGAGGAACGCGACGGCGATGTAGGTGGCGCGCGGCACCGTACGCTCCGGCTCGCGGGCCTCCTCGGCGTAGATCGCGGTCGCCTCGAAGCCGACGAACGCGCCGATGGCGAGGACGAACATGCCGCCGACGCCGCCGTTCGCGAGGTGGGCGGGCGACAGGACGGCGAACTCCGGGCCGTGCGGACCGCCGCCGTGCGCGAACACCCCCGCCTCGAACACCAGCAGGACGAGCACTTCGAGGACGAGCGCGACGCCCAACACCTTGGCGCTGAGCGTGACTTTGAGGTAGCCGAGCACGCCGATGGCGACGAGCCCGGCGAGCGCCCAGGCCCACCAGGGGATCAGTACGCCGGTCAGGTCCTGGAACCCCGACTCGGTGAACCAGCCGAAGGCGGCGAGGAGTCCGACCTCGATCGCGTTGTACGCGAGCAGCGCGACGTACGCGGAACCCACACCGGCGGGGCGGCCGAGGCCCCTGCCGATGTACGCGTAGAAGGCGCCGGCGTTGCGTACGTAGCGGCTCATCGCGGTGAAGCCCGCGGCGAAGACGATCAGGAGCAGACCGGAGACGAGGTAGCCGAGCGGCGCGCCCTGGCCCGCCATCCCGATGGCCAGCGGGGCGACGCCCGCCATGACGGTCAGCGGCGCCGCGGCGGCCACGACGAAGAAGACCAGGTCGCCGGTGCCGATGGCGCCCTTCTCCAGAGTGGGGGCGGCCTCTTCGGTCTCGATGGACGACGTCAAAACGAATGCCTTTCGTTTGCCGGGTCGGCAGGACCGTACGCTGGCCCGAGCCCCTCTGGGAAGAGGGCGGCATCTCACAAGGTGGGGACGGGACATGGGCAGACCGCGCACGGCGCTCCTGAATGCGGACCGCATCGCGCGGGAGGCGCTCGCGCTCATCGACGGCGAGGGTGCCGACGCGTTCAGCCTGCCCCGCCTGGCCGCGCGCCTCGGGGTACGGCCCTCGTCGCTCTACAACCACCTCGACGGCAGGGCGGCGGTCGTCGAAGGCGTGCGGCGCCTCGTCGTGGCCGAGATGGACACCTCGGCCTTCGCCGAACTGCCGTGGCCCAAGGGGCTTGCCGCGTGGGCCCGTTCGTACCGCGACGCCTTCGCCCGGCACCCGAACACCATCGCGCTGCTCGCCACCACGACCATCAGCTCGGCGGCCACCCTGACCATGTACGAGACGGTGGTCGACGCCCTGGCCCGGGGCGGCTGGCCGCGCGAACGGCTCGTGGCCGTGCTGACCAGCGTGGAGTCCTTCCTGCTCGGCTCGGCCCTGGACCTCGCCGCGCCACCGCTGATGATCGACACCGCCGAGCACGCGGGCGAGGTCCCGGTGCTCGCGGCGGCGCTCGCCTGTTCCCGCGAAAAGGCACGGCGGGCGGACGAGGCGTTCGAGACGGGGCTGGACGCACTGATCCGCGGCCTCGTGGCACAACGGGCGGAACTCGCCGTGAATTAAAGCGAGTTTAAAGCGGGTTGACGGGGTCCCTCTCGACCGGGCAGCTCATGCACCGCGGCCCGCCCCGGCCACGCCCCAGCTCGCTCCCCGGGATCTCGATGACCTCGACCCCCTGCTTGCGCAGGAACGTGTTCGTCGTGGCGTTCCGCTCGTACGCGACGACGACGCCCGGCTCGACGGCGAGCACATTGCAGCCGTCGTCCCACTGCTCGCGTTCGGCGGCGTGCACGTCCTGCGTCGCGGTCAGCACCCGGATCTCGGGGAGCCCGAGCGCGGCGGCGATCGCCCGGTGCATGTGCTCGGGCGGATGGTCGGTGACCTTCAACTCCGCGCCGGACGTGCCCGGTTCGATGGTGTACGAGCGCAGCATGCCGAGCCCCGCGTACTGCGTGAACGTATCGCCGTCGACCATCGTCATGACCGTGTCGAGGTGCATGAAGGCCCTCCGTTTCGGCATGTCGAGGGCGACGATGGTGCGCGCGGAGCCCGCCGCGAACAGCTTGTGCGCGAGCATCTCCACGGCCTGCGGCGTGGTCCGCTCGCTCATCCCGATGAGGACGGCGCCCTGCCCGATGACGAGGACGTCGCCGCCCTCGATGGTCGACGGATAGTCGGCCTGCCCCTCCGACCACACGTTGAAGCCGGCGTCACGGAACAACGGATGATGCCGATAGATCGCCTCGAAGTGGACGGTCTCGCGCTGCCGGGCCGGCCAGCGCATCGCGTTGATGGACACCCCGTCGTAGATCCAGGCCGAGGTGTCGCGGGTGAACAGGTGGTTGGGCAGCGGGCCGAGCAGGAAGTCGTCGAGCTCCATCACGTGGAAGCGCACGGAGGTCGGCTCCGGGTGCGCCGCCAGGAACTCGCGCTTCGTCATGCCGCCGATGAGCGCCTCGGCGAGCTCCTGCGCCGGCATCGTCTCGAAGGCGGCCCGCAGCGGGCCGGTGGCCAGCGGCCCGTACTCCTTCTCGTCGAAGACCCGGTCCAGGACGAGGCCGCGGGCGGCGTCGACGTCGAGCGCCTCGGTGAGCAGGTCCCCGAAGAGGTGCACGCTGACGCCCCGGTCGCGCAGCACGTCGGCGAACCCGTCGTGCTCCTGCCGGGCCCGGCGCACCCACAGCACGTCGTCGAAGAGCAACTGGTCCTTATTGCTCGGCGTGAGCCGCTTCAGCTCCAGATCGGGCCTGTGCAGAATCACTCGCCGCAAACGACCGGCCTCGGAGTCGACGTGAAATCCCATACGACCATCCTTACCCGCCACACCACGGTTGCGCCCGGGGGCTCCGCACCATCACGTCAGAGCCGAGGATCGACCGGCTCCGACTCGAGCGCCAACACCGCGAACACCACCTCATGCACCCGCCACAACGGCTCCCCCTCCACAAGCCGATCCAGGGCCTCCAGGCCCAACCCGTACTCACGAATCGCCAACGACCGCTTGTGCCCGAGAAACCGCCGCCGAAGCTCCGCCAGATTCTCCGGCCGCGTGTACTCCGGCCCGTAAATGATCCGGAGGTACTCACGCCCACGGCACTTCACCCCCGGCTGCACGAGCCGCCCCTTCGCGTCCCGCACCAACGCCCCGACCGGCTTGACGACCATGCCCTCGCCGCCCCGCCCGGTCATCTCCAGCCACCAGTCGACCCCGGCCCGCACCGACACGGCGTCACCCGTGTCGACGTACAGCCGCCGCGTCGTCCGCAGCAGCCCGGTCGTGTCGTGCGCGACGACCCGGTCGATCAGCGCGAGCTGCTCGTCGTGCGGCAGCCCGGCGAGTGAACGCCCACGGGCGGCCAGGATCTGGAACGGCGCGAGCCGCACCCCGTCGAGGCCGTCCGTGCTCCAGCAGTATCGGCGGTACGCGTCCGTGAACGCGGCGGCGTCGGCCGCCCGCCCCCGCTGACGCTCCAGCAGATCACCCAGGTCGACGCCCCGCCCGGCCGCCGCCTCCAGCGCCCCGAGCACGCCCGGGAACACGGCGCCGGACGCCGCGCCCACCGCCGCGTACTGCGCGCGCAGAAGCCCGGACGCCTTGAGCGACCACGGCATCAACTCGGTGTCGAACAGCACCCAGTCGGTGTCGAGCTCCTCCCAGAGACCGGCGGCGGTGACGGCGTCCCGCACCCGTCCGAGAACCGCCTCGGTGGTCGCCGCGTTGTCGAAGAACGGCCGCCCGGTGCGCGTGTAGACCGACCCGGTGACCACCGCACCGCCCTCCTCGCCGACCCCGAACCGCTCCCGCGCCGCCTCCGCGTCCCGGCACACCAGCACCACGGCCCGCGAACCCATGTGCTTCTCCTCGCACACGACCCGCTCCACACCATCGGCGGCGTACTGCGCGAACGCCTCCGCCGGGTGCTCCAGGTAGCCCTCCTCCGACGACGTCGCGGTCGGCGCCATCGTGGGCGGCAGATACGGCACCAACCGCGGGTCGACCGCGAACCGGCTCATGACCTCCAGGGCCGCCGCCGCGTTCTCCTCGCGCACGGTGACGCGCCCACTGTGCCGGGTCTCCACGACCCGCCGGCCCCGCACATCGGCGAGGTCCAGCGGCCGCCCCTCGTGCCCGCCCGGCGCCTCGGTGGCCAGCGGCCTGGCCGGCTCGTACCAGACCCGCTCGGCCGGTACGTCGACCAGCTCGCGCTCCGGCCAGCGCAGCGCGGTGAGCTTCCCGCCGAACACGGCGCCGGTGTCGAGGCAGATGGTGTTGTTGAGCCACGTGGCGGTCGGCACCGGGGTGTGGCCGTAGACCACGGCCGCCGTGCCGCGGTACTCCTCCGCCCACGGGTAGCGCACCGGCAGCCCGAACTCGTCGGTCTCACCGGTCGTGTCCCCGTACAGCGCGTGCGAGCGGACCCGACCCGACGTGCGGCCGTGGTACTTCTCGGGCAGCCCGGCGTGACACACGACGAGCTTCCCGCCGTCGAGGACGTAGTGGCTGACCAGGCCCTCCACGAACGTGCGCACCTCCGCGCGGAACTCCTCGCTCTCCCTGCCCAGCTGCTCGACCGTCTCGGCGAGGCCGTGCGTGTGCCGCACGTCGCGCCCCTTCATCCAACGGCCCAGCTTGTTCTCGTGGTTGCCGGGTACGCACAGCGCCGTACCGGCCTCCACCATGCCCATCACGCGGCGCAGCACGCCTGGTGTGTCGGGGCCGCGGTCCACCAGGTCACCGACGAAGACGGCGGTCCGACCCTCGGGGTGCTCCCCGCCCACGTAGCCCAACTTGCCGAGCAGCGCCTCGAGTTCGCTGGCGCATCCGTGGATGTCACCGACGATGTCGAACGGTCCGGTGAGATGCGTCAGATCGTTGAACCGCTTCTCACGCACGACGCCGGCACCCTCGACCTCCTCGGCGCCGCGCAGGACGTGCACCTTGCGAAAGCCCTCGCGCTCCAGGTGCTTGAGGGAACGCCGCAGTTCACGGGTGTGCCGGGTGATGACGCGGCGCGGCATGTCGGCGCGGTCGGTGCGCCCGGCGTTCCGCGCGGCGCACACGTCCTCCGGCACGTCGAGCACGATGGCGATGGGCAGCACGTCGTGCTTCCGCGCAAGCTCCACGAGCCGGCGACGGGACTCCTGCTGGACGTTGGTCGCGTCGACGACGGTCAGCCGCCCGGCCGCGAGCCGCTTGCCCGCGATGTAGTCCAGCACGTCGAAGGCGTCGCGGCTGGCACTCTGGTCGTTCTCGTCGTCGGCCACGAGGCCGCGGCAGAAGTCGCTGGAGATCACCTCGGTCGGCTTGAAGTGGGCGCGCGCGAACGTGGACTTGCCCGAGCCGGACGCGCCGACCAGCACGACGAGGGCGAGATCGGTGACGGGCAGCACGCGCCCTGCGGTGTCGGTGGTGGTCATGCCTTCGCCCCCTTCTCGTTCTCGTTCTCCATCGTCGCCTCGGTCACCGTGAACACCGCCATCTGCGTCGGCGGCCCCACCTCGGGATCGTCCGGCCCCACCGGCACGTACCGCACCCCGTACCCGTGCCGCGCCGCGACCCGCTCCGCCCAGTCACGGAACTCGGCCCGCGTCCACTCGAACCGGTGGTCACCGTGCCGCACATGCCCGGCGGGCAGGGACTCCCAGCGGACGTTGTACTCGACGTTCGGCGTGGTCACGACGACCGTACGGGGCCGCGCCGAACCGAACACCGCGTACTCGAGCGCGGGCAGCCGCGGCAGATCGAGGTGCTCGATGACCTCGCTGAGCACCGCGGCGTCGTACGCCTTGAGCCGCTTGTCGGTGTACGCGAGCGAGCCCTGCACGAGCCGTACGCGCGCGGCCTGTCGCTCGCTCATCCGGTCCAGCTTGAGCCGGCGGGAGGCCACAGTGAGCGCTCGCACGGACACGTCGACACCCACGATCTCGGTGAACCGCACGTCCTTGAGCAGCTCGCCCACCAACTGGCCCTGCCCACAGCCCAGATCGAGCACCCGGGCGGCTCCGGACTCCCGGAGCGCGGCGAGGATCGCCTCCCGGCGCCGCACCGCCAGCGGCACAGGGCGCTCGACGGTGTCGCTCTCCTCGTCCACGGCGTTGTCGATCTCGTCGACGTCCGTGTCGTCGGCGTCCGCGAGCCGGGCCAGCTCAAGGCGGTCCATGGCCTGCCGGGTCAGCGACCAGCGCCGCGCCAGATACCGGCCGACGATCAGCTTCTGCTCGGGGTGCCCGGCCAGCCAGCCGTCCCCCGCGCGCAGCAGCTTGTCGACCTCGTCGGCCGAGACCCAGTAGTGCTTGGCGTCGTCGAGCACCGGCAGCAGCACGTACAGGTGACGCAGCGCGTGCGCGAGCCGCAACTCGCCCTCCAGGACGAGCCGCACATAGCGCGAATCGCCCCACTCGGGGAACTGCTCGTCCAGCGGGACGGCCGTCGCCTCGACCGCCCACCCGAGCGGCTCGAACAGCTTCCGTACGAGGTCGGCCCCACCACGCGCCGGCAGCGCGGGCACCTCGATGCGCAGCGGCAGCGCCTGCTCCACGCGCTCCGGACGGGCCTTGCACACGCCGCGCAGCGCGCTGGAGAAGACGTTGCTCAACGCGACGGCCAGCAGCGACGACGCGGCATAGGGCCGGTCATTGACGTACTGCGCGAGCGCCGCGTCGGGCGCGCCGCCCCGCCCCTTGCCCCTGCCCCGCCTGGCCAGCGCCACGGGGTCCACTTCCAGCAGCAGCGCGGCCGTGCACCGCTCGTCGCCCGCCTCGGGGTAGAGGACGTGCGCGGTGCCGTGCGCCGTGCTGAAGACCTGCGCGTTCGCTGGATGCTTGTGCAGCAGAAAGCCCAGGTCGGTGGCCGGATTCGCGGCATTGCCTGTGGTCGAGATCGTCAGAAACACACGGCCGAGTATGGCTCCCGCCGCGCGCTCCCCACCATGGGTTTTCGCCCGCACGACGGCGCCCGGATCATCGAAGCGCGCACCACTGACCTGCATGATGGATGCATGGATCTTCGCGTATTCACCGAACCGCAGCAGGGCGCGACCTACGAGACGCTGCTCCGCGTCGCCAAGGCCGCCGAGGACTTGAATTACGGGGCCTTTTTCCGCTCGGACCACTACCTCCACATGGGACCCGTCGACGGTCTGCCGGGGCCCACGGACGCCTGGACGACGCTCGCCGGGCTCGCCCGCGAGACCCGGCGGATCCGGCTCGGCACGCTGATGACGGCCGGCACCTTCCGGCTGCCCGGCGTGCTCGCCATCCAGGTCGCGCAGGTCGACCAGATGTCCGGCGGCCGCGTCGAGCTGGGGCTCGGCTCCGGCTGGTACGAGGAGGAGCACTCCGCGTACGGCATCCCGTTCCCGAAGGAGAAGTTCGGGCGCCTCGAGGAGCAGCTCGCCATCGTGACGGGCCTGTGGGAGACGCCGGTCGGGCAGCGCTTCAACTACGACGGGACCTTCTACCAGTTGAAGGACTCCCCCGCCCTGCCCAAGCCCACCCAGCCGCGCGTCCCGATCCTCGTCGGCGGCCACGGCGCCAAGAAGACCCCGGCGCTCGCCGCCAAGTTCGCCACCGAGTTCAACATCCCCTTCGCCTCGATCTCCGACACGGAGCAGCAGTTCAAGCGCGTGAAGGCCGCGGCCGGCGAGCACGGGCGCGCCCAGGACGCGCTCACCTACTCCAACGCCCTCATCGCCTGCGTCGGCCGCACCGACGCCGAGGTCAAGCGCCGCGCCGACGCCATCGGCCGCGACGTCGACGAGCTCAAGGCCAACGGCCTCGCCGGCTCCCCCGCCGAGGTCGTCGAACGCCTCGCCGCCTACCAAGCCGTGGGCTCCCAACGGATGTACCTCCAGATGCTCGACCTCGACGACCTGGACCACCTGGACCTGATCGCCTCCGAGGTGACTCCGCAGCTGAGCTGAGCGGAGCTGAGCTGAGCGGAGCTGAGCTCAGCGGGGACGCTGCCGCGAGCGCTCCGACGGACGGGTGGGGGCGGCACGCCCCGAGGGAGCAGCACACCGACTGCCCCCCTGCTCACCCCCCGCCCCCGCCCCCGCCCCCAGCGGAGCGTTCGCGCACACGTCCTCTCGCACACCCGTCGACCTCGGCGCCCGCTCCTTCGGGCCCGCCGCCACGGTCGGGTGAAATCCCGTCAACCCGGCGCGTGGTGGCGGGGACGTGCAGTGACCCGGCCCCGGTCGTGATCGTTGACTCGGGCGGAGCCGGACCGCCCGGCCCCCGCGCCGGCGGTCCCTGCCGGGCGTCACGATTGCGTCAACTGCCTTCCCGCGCGGGAGGGCGAGGGCCGAGGAGGCCGCCATGTCCCAGGAAGCCGTGCCCGATGAGGCCGTGCACGACACGTCCCCGCCGGAGCAGGAAGGCGCACCCAAGGGTCTGCTGCAGCAGATGGAAGAGCTGATGGCCGCGCTCAACGCCGACCTGACGCAGCTCGACGCCGACCTCCAGCAGCCGCCCAGGACTTCGCCACCGAGCGGCGAGGACATCTGAACGAGACGCCCACCGCGTCGGGCGCCCGCGCGGCTCCGCGCCCGCCGGTCTCAGGCCGCCGAGTCCGAGTCCGGCTCGGGCGCGGGCTCCCGGCCGGCGAGGGGCAGCGCGCGGCAGTCCTCCGGGAGCCGCCGCAGTATCCCGAGGATTCTGTCCCGCGATTCATCCGCCGCGTCGATCGCTTCCATGCACTGCCAATAGGCTCCTTCCTCGAAGGACTCGCTCGCCACTCCGACGAGCGCGATGCCCACGTCGCCGAGCAGTACGCCGAGATCCACCAACGCCCGGTGCACATCGCCCAGTTCGGTCAGCTGCGCCGCCCGTATGCCACCGGCCCCCACGACCGGCGTCGCCGCACCCCCGCTGCCGCGCGCCCCCGCCTCGCTCAGTCCCAGCGCCTCGCCTCGTAACTCCCGCGGCCCTTGCATCGCGAGGCGGCCCCCTATCGCCTGCGCCAAGGCCTGTGCCTGCCACGCCTCCCTCATGATGTCCCGCGGATCCTGGCTCTCCGCCAGGGCCCGTCGGCCGACCCCGATGAGCCGCACCGCATCCATCGCGTCCCCGTCCGTCTCCCGCCCGAACTCCTTCGTCCACTACCCAGAGTGAAGGCATGTGCGGCGAAAAGCCAGGGGAAGCCCGAAATTTGTGGACACAAGGCCCGATGTGGATAAGCCAACGACTCCGGAGAGTGACATTCGGTGTCTGGGTGGGCAGTTGACGGAGCCGCGGCGTCCGCTCTAGCTCTACCCCGCGTCCGCCCTACCCCGCGTCGGCGCCCTCGCCCCGCGCCGGGAACCGCCGCTCGTTGCGGTCGATCTTCGCCGAGAGTGCGGCCAGCGCGTCGATGCCCAGCACCTCGCACAGTTGCAGCAGATACGCGAGGACGTCGGCGACCTCGTCCTCGACGCGGTGGGCCGAGCCCGGGTCCTCCATCACGCGCACCGACTGCTCGGGGGTCAACCACTGGAAGATCTCGACCAGTTCGGACGCCTCGACGCTCAGCGCGGCCGCCAGGTTCTTCGGCGTGTGGAAGGGCTGCCAGTCGCGGGCGACCGCGAACCGGGCCAGGCGCGCCTGGAGAGCCGCCACGTCGAGCGGACGGACTTCCTCACGGTCGCTCGCGGGGCGGGATTCTTCACGTTCCTCGTTCATGGCCCCAGGTCTACCATCGCCGCCCCTTCCGCCCGCGCTCCCCGCTCCGCCTCCGACCCCTCACCCACCGCGGCGACGAGCCGGATGTGGCCACGGGCGCACATCCGGGCGGCCAGCGCGGTGAGTTCGGCGCACTGGGAGCGGTCGAGACCCCGGTCGAAGCCGTCCGCGAGGACGGTCAGGCTCTGGTACGCCTCCGGGACCTCGGCCGCCGCGTCGACGGCGAGCACGCGGGGCCCGGTGAGCAGGACGAGCGCGAGGGCCAGGTACCTCAACTCGCCGTCCGCGAGCCGCTCGACGGGGCTGGTCACCCCGCCGCCGCGGTCCACGACGGCGCGCACGGTCCCGTCGGGCGCGGTCACGGCACGCACGTCGGCCACCGGTCCCACGAGGCCCGCGCGGGCCGCCGCGACGAACAGCGCGTGCCGGTGCCCGCACTCGGCTGCGGTGCGGCGCAGCACCGCGGCGAGGTTGTCGCAGCCGCCGTGCAGTCGGTCGGCCGCCGCGGGGGCCGGGGTGCGCATCCGCGTGGGGTCGGGGTCGCAGGCGAAGGTGGAGCGCAGGCCGACGACGACCTGTTCGGCCGCGGCGAGCACCTTGCGCTGCCCTTCGGTGCGGCCCGCGACGCGCAGCGGGAGCATCGCCGTGCCGAGCAGGTCGTCGGGGAGCGGCCCGCGGGTCACGGGCACCGAGCCCGCGGTGTGCCAGGCGGCCTGGACGTCGCGGCGGCCGGGGTCGCGCAGGGCGGTCTGCAGGTAGGTGATGTCGGGCCCGGTCAACCGCTCGCCGACGACGCGGAGTTCGGGCTCGGCCTGGACGGCCAGGTCGAGCCGTACGGGTCCCACCGGGCCTTCGACGGTGCAGCCGATGTGGAACCCGCGGCGGAGTTCGGCGTCGGGCCGTGCGCGTTCGGGAACGTAGGCGCGGGGGTCGGGGAACACGTCCGCCAGGTGTGCCCCGCCGCCGAGTCCGGCGAGTGCCGCGAAGGCGCGCAGCGCGCTGGTCTTGCCGCTGCCGCTGGGGCCCGACACGGCGGTGAACGGGCCGAGGGGGACGATGGTGCCGCGGTGCCGGGCGAAGGCGGCGAGCCTGAGCCGGGTCACGCGCGGGCGGTCGGGGGACGCGCCGGGGAGCGGCGGTGCGTCCCGCCGGAGCAGGGTCATGGGTTGAACGTATGCGGGCCGGACGCGCAGAACCGTTTGCGCGGGGTGGCCTTCCTACGATCGAGCGGACTATGCCCGTCGGGCTTGCCCCGGCGGTGCCGCTACGGCCGACCGGCTACGAGACGGCCCCCTGCACCAGCCCCTGGACCTCGGTACCGGGAGGCGCCAGCAGAAAGACATTGCGGTCGACGCGGTGCATGCCGCAGCCGAGGCCCATGACGACGCCGCTGCTGAAGTCCAGGACCCGCTTGGCCACATCGGTCTCGGCGCCGGTCAGGTCGAGCAGCACCGGGATGCCGGACATGACGGTCTCGGCGACCTCGCGCGCGTCGCCGAAGATGTTGATGCGCAGGACGACGAAGCGTCGTCGCGGCTCCGTCTCGGCTTCTGGCATCGCCCGGTGGTCGACGGCCGACGGCCACTCGTTGCGGCTGCGCAACGGGACGACCTGGGCGAGCCCTTCCCACTGTTCGTCGGTGACGTCGTGGCTGTTCACTGGCCCCACCCCGTATGGGCTCGCACTGATGTCTGCACCGCCCAATTCTTACGCGATGTAACCCGTTCGGCCCAACACCGACACGGTCCGGAGTCCGTGCGACCGGTCACACCCGGTCACCTCACACCTGGTCACCGGAGCGCGCCAGCCACCGACCGGCGTGCCGGGTGACCTCGATCGGGCGGCCGAAACAGGACGTCATCAGGTCCTTGGTGAGTACGTCGTCCACGGCGCCGCGGGCGAGGACGCGGCCCTCGCGCAGCAGGAGGGCGTGGCTGATGGCCGGAGAGAGCTCTTCCAGGTGATGCGTGACGGTCACCGTCGCCAACTCCGGTCGCCCGAGCGCGAGCTGACGCATCGTATCGATGAGGTCCTCGCGCGAGGGCAGGTCGAGCGCGTTGAACGGCTCGTCGAGCAGGAGCAGCGCCGGGTCCGCCATGAGGGCGCGGGCGATCAGCAGGCGGGCGCGCTGGCCACCGGAGCAGACACCGTAGGGGCGGTCGGCGAGCTCCTTGACCTGGAGTTCGGCGAGGAGCGCGTGGGCCCGCTCGCGCACCTCGTCGTCGTACGTCTTCCAGAGCGGTTGGACGGTGCCGCTGTGGCCGGTGAGGACGACGGCGTGGCCCGGCAGGTCCAGGGGGACGCGCTGCGAGGTGGAGACGTGCCCGATGAGCGCGCGCAGCTCACGGACGTCGACGCGGCCGAGCCGGTGGCCGAGGACCTCGACGGTGCCGGTGGTGGGGAAGTTGGTGGCACCGACGAGGCGCAGGATGCTGGTCTTGCCCGCGCCGTTCGGGCCGAGCAGGGCCCAGTGCTCGCCGGACCGGACCGTCCAGTCGATGTCGTCGAGGATGACCTGACCGGTGGTGTACCGGCGCATGCTCACGCCGTCGAGGGTGGCCACGGCCCGGCCCTGATTCTCGTTCATGGCGCCTCCTGCCTCATCGCGTACGAGCCGGTGACGGGTCGTCGTACGCGTCGGAGGGTAGCTGCATGTTGCATTCATCCCGATGGGTGTCCATTTCGTGGACGGGACGGTCCGGGCGGCGCGCGGCGAGACGGTGCCGGCCGCGCGCGAGGTGGAAATCGGAGTCGTGCACGACCGTTGACACCCCCATCGACCAAGTGATCTATTCACTTTATGAGTTACGCCGATCAACCCTCGCTGTCCGAGCGCCTCGCGGACGACATAGTCGAGATCATCCGCACCGAGCGGCTCTCCCCCGGCGACGCCCTGGCCTCCTCGCGCGAGCTGGCCAAGCGGTTCGAGGTGACGACGCCGACCGTGCGGGAGGCGCTGCGGCGCCTGGAGGCCATGCAGGTCGTGGAGTTCCGGCACGGGTCGGGGACGTACGTGGGGCCCGGCATCGAGCGGCGGCTGCTGGCCAATCCGCACCGGCCGCGCACCTCGCGGCGGTCCGTGCTCGAACTCGTCGAGGCCCGCCTCGTCGTCGAACCGGCGGTGGCGGCCGAGGCCGCGCGCATCCGACTCCCGCAAGGCGTCGAGCAGTTGGAGCACGCGGCCGCGAACGCCCTGTTCCCGCCCGAGGAGTCGCTGCGCCGCTCCGTGCACTTCCATGTGGCGCTCGCGACGGCCAGCGGGAACGCGCTGCTGAAGGAGACCGTCGAGGCGCTGCTCCAGGTCCGCGCCCGCGACCAGGTCGAGATCCGGCACCGCTACAACGACCGGGAGCGCGACCACGCGGAGCATCTGCGCATCGTCGAAGCCGTGCGCGAAGGCGACGCGGTGACCGCCGAGCGGCTCACCCGCGAGCACCTGACCGCGATCCGGGACACCGTGCTCACCGCCGAGTTCCCCGAGGGAGGTGAGTCGGCGTGAGCACCGAACAGCCCCTGCGGCTCGCCGAGTTGACGACCGAGGAGGCCGCCGAGGCCGTCACCCGCGCCCCTGTCGTCATCATCCCCGCCGGCGCCTACGAGCAGCACGGCCCCGGCATGCCGATCGCCACGGACACCATCCGCGCCGAGCACATCGCCGACCTCGTCGGGGCCCGGCTCGCCGGACGCGTGGTGATCGGCCCGCCGCTCCCGGTCGGCGTCTCGCCGCACCACATGGCGTTCGCCGGGACGGTGACGCTGACGACGACCACGTTCGCCGCGGTCGTGCGCGAGTACGTGGAGAGCCTGCGGCGGCACGGCTGGCGACGGTTCCTGGTGCTCACGGGGCACGGCGGCAACAACGCGACGCTGACCACGGTGGCGCAGGACCTGCTCGTGTCCCACCCCGACGTGCGGTTCGCCTGGACGCCGGTGACCGCACTCGCCTCCGGTGTGGTGGCGGGCCTGGGAGTGAGCGAGGTGCACGGACACAGCGGCGAGGCCGAGACCGCCCAAATGCTGTGTCTCGCACCGGAGTTGGTGCACCAGGACCGACTGAGGCCGGGCTCCGTCTCCATGGATGAACTGAAGCCCGAGGCGCGCCTCGCCCGCTCCTTCTCACAGCCGACGCTCACCCTGCCCTACGACGAGTTGAGCGCCAACGGAGTGCTCGGCGACCCGACGTCGGTCACGGCCGAGGACGGGCGGGCCATCGTGGACGCCGCCGTCGACCGCGTGTCCGCGTTCGTCGAGGAGTGGCTCGACTTGTAAGCCCCTGACACGAACCCCTGAGCAACCCTCATTTAGGAGCCGCAATGAAGGGTCTACTTCGGCGTGCCTGCGTACTGGCCGCCGCACTCGTCGCCGTACCGTTCGCCCCGGCCCACGCCTCCCCGGCCGCCCGCCCCACCGGCTGCGACGCCCCCGCCCCGCAGCGACCCGGCACCAGCGTCCCGCACACCATGACCAGCGGCGGCCGCGAGCGCACGTACCAGCTCCACCTCCCCAACGGCTATACGCCCGAACGCAGTTGGCCGCTGATCGTCGCCTACCACGGGCGCGGCAACACCGGCGCCGGAACGGAGGCGTTCTCGCGCCTCTCGACGCTGCCCGCGATCGTCGCCTACCCGAACGGCGTCGTCGGCACCGGCGACGGCGAGCGGCAGGCCTGGCAGGGCGCGCCGTACGCGGCGGCCGGCGTGGACGACGTCGCGTTCACCGGGGATCTGCTCGACTCCCTCGAAGGCTCGCTGTGCGTGAACGAGCGGCGGGTGTACGCCACCGGCAAGTCGAACGGCGCCGGGTTCACCGGCCTGCTCGCCTGCCGGATGTCCGACCGTTTCGCGGCCGTCGCACCGGTCGCGGGCGCCTTCTACCCCGGCACCCGCGAGGGCGGCTGCGCCCCGAAGCGCCCGATGCCCGTCCTCGACTTCCACGGCACCGGCGACACCACCATCCCGTACGCCGGTGACACCGACCGCGACCTGCCCGCGATCCAGGACTGGGTGCGCGAGTGGGCCGATCGGGACGGCTGCCGCACCCGAACACCCGACGAGGTCACCGACCCCGACATCACGACGTCGCGGTGGACCGGCTGCGCGGGCGGCGCGGAGGTGGCGCACGTCGCGGTCACCGACGGCGGGCACACCTGGCCGGGCGCCGACGGCTACAGCGGCGGCGGTTACACGACGCAGACGATCCAGGCCCACAAGGTGATGTGGGCGTTCTTCCGCAACCACCAACTCCCGTCCCCGCCACGTTAGTTCGGAGCCGTCATCATGACCGTACAGAGAGAGGCCCCCTCGCCCGACGAGGCGGGGGCGGCACGGCTGCCCCTGGTCATCCGCGCCCTCGGCGTCGTCGAGCGGGCGGGGAACGCGCTGCCGCACCCGTTCTGGCTGTTCTGGATCCTGTCGGCGGTGCTCGCCGTCGTCAGCGCCGTGCTCGCGGGACTCGACGTGTCGGTGGTGTCGCCCGCCGACCACAAGACGGTCGTCGTGCAGAACCTGCTCAGCGGCGACGGGCTCGCCATGGCGGTGTCGACGATGGTGTCGAACTTCGCCGAGTTCCCGCCGATGGCGACGATCGTGGTCGTCATCATGGGCGTCGCCGTCGCCGAGCGCAGCGGATTCCTGTCCGCCGCGATGAAGGTCGGGGTCGCACGGGTGCCCGCGTCGTGGGTGGTGTTCGCCGTCGCGTTCGCCGGGACGGTGGCGCACGTCGCGTCGGCCGCCGCGTACATCATCCTGGTGCCGCTCGGCGGACTCGCCTTCCGTGCCGTGGGCCGCTCCCCGATCCTCGGCATCGTCGTGGCGTACACGTCGATCGCCTCCGGCTACGACGCGAGCCCGGTGCCCACGCCGAACGACGCGATCTTCGCGGGCATCACGACGGCCGCCGCGAAGATCGCGGGCGGCGACGACGCGTACGTGTCACCCCTGTCCAACTGGTTCTTCAACATCGCCTCCTCGCTCCTGCTGGCCACGGTCATCACCCTGGTCACGCGCTGGGTGCTCGCCAAGCGCCCCGACCTCGACCCGGATCCCGACGCCGACGCCGAGGACCTGGGCACGCTGCACCTCAGCGAACGCGAACGGTCCGCGCTGCGCCGTGCGCTGCTCGCGCTCGGCGGCGGCCTGGTACTGGTCGTGGCGGCGCTCGCCCCCACGTCCTCTCCCCTGCGCGGGGCCGGCGGCAGCATCGTCGAGTCGCCGTTCATCGACGGCATCGCGGCCGTCGTGGCCGTCCTGTTCGCGCTCACCGGCATCGTGTACGGGGCGCGCTCGGGGTCGATCGCGAAGCCCGGCGACGTACCGAAGCTGATGGCGGCGGGCGTGAAGCAGATGGCGCCGGTGCTGGTGCTGTTCTTCGCGATCGCCCAGTTCCTCGCCTACTTCGACTGGACGCACATCGGCGACGTCCTGGCGGTGCGGGCTGCGGAACTCCTGGAGCACAGCGGGATGCCGATCGTCGTGGTGTTCCTGCTGATCCTGCTTCTGCTGACCGTCGTGAACGTCATGGTGACCAGCGGGTCCGCGATGTGGGCGCTGGCCGCGCCCGTCCTCGTACCGATGCTGATGCTGGCGCACGTGCCGGCCGAGACGACCCAGGCCCTGTTCCGCATCGCCGACTCCGGATCGACCGCGATCACCCCGATGAGCCCGTACTTCGTGATGGCCCTCGGCTTCCTCCAGCGCTACCGCAAGGACGCGGGCATCGGCACCCTCGCCGCGTACACGCTGCCGCTGGCGATCGCGATGACGGCGGCGTGGACGCTGCTGTTCCTCGCCTGGTGGGCGCTCGGAATTCCGCTGGGTCCTGGGGCTCCCGTGCGCTGACGCCGAGGGGATCGACGGCGCGCCGCCTCGGAGGTGACGTCAGGTTCGACGGGCATACGACGCGAGGCGATCGGCGAACTCCCCGACGAGGTCGCGGAGTTCGGCGGGGCGCTCGACCACGAACGGCCGGTCGAGCGAGGCGAGCACCGGGGGCAGCCAGTCGAGCCGCTGCGCCCGCAGCTCGACGCGCCGTCGGCGCTCGACGGCGGGCTCGGTCTCGTCCAGGACCGCGACACTCGCGGGGAGCCGGGCCCGGATCTGCTCGACGGTGCCGTGGACCCGCAGGGTCACCTCGTACCGGTACGCGGCCGTGGCGAGCCCCGACAGCACGCGCCGCGCCGGGTCGGGCCCCTCCGGCTCCTCGAACGTACCGGGCAGCGACCGCGCGTCCGCGATCCGGTCGAGCCGGAAGTTCCGGTCCTCGCCGAGCCCGGCGTCCCGCCCGGCGACGTACCAGCGGCCCGCGTGGGCGACGATCCCGTACGGATGCAGCGTGCGCTCGCTGCGCCGCCCCTCCCCGTCGACGTACCGGATCGAGACGGGCCGGCGGTGGCGCACCGCGTCGGCGACGGTGAGCAGCACCCCGGCGTCCGGGGCGGGGGCCTGCTCGCCGGGCCGGTCCGGGTCCGTGAAGGAGAGCGAGTCCAGGAGCGTGTCGAGCCGCCGGGCGAGCGGCTTGGGCAGCACCCGGCGGATCTTCGCGGCGGCCGTCTCGCTCGCCGTGTCCCCCGCCGCCGTGAGCCCCGCCCGCCGACCGGCGATCAGGCCGAGCAGCACGGCCAGCGCCTCGTCGTCGCCGAGCATCAGCGGGGGCAGCCGGTGCCCGGGGCCGAGCCGGTACCCGCCGTAGCGGCCGCGCACCGACTCCACGGGGACGTCGAGGTCGATGAGGTGGTCGACGTACCGCCGCACGGTGCGTCCGTCGACGCCGAGCCGGTCGGCGAGTTCGGCGACGGTCCGGGTGCCGCCGGACTGCAACAGCTCCAGGAGGGTGAGCACGCGGCCGGTGGGTCGGGACATGCCCGCAGGCTAACGCGAGAAGCCCGGATACCGGACCGATTCTGTCCGCTATTGCTTCTAGCCTGCGAAGCACCCGACCCGCCCAGAGCTCAGGGAGACCTCATGGACTTCGTATCGATCCGCATCATCACGGGTGACGTCGCCCGCCTCGTCGAGTTCTACGAGCGGGCCACCGGCGTGCAGGCGACGTGGGCGACCGAGGACTTCGCCGAACTCCGGACACCGCACGGCACGCTCGCGATCGCCAGCACCCGCACGGTCCCGCTGTTCGCCCCGGACTCGGCCCGCCCGGCCGCCAACGCCAGCGTGATCACCGAGTTCCTCGTCGCCGACGTGGACCGCGCCCACCGGGACCTGACCGCCCACGTCACGGACTTCGTCAACGAGCCCACCACGATGCCCTGGGGCAACCGCTCCCTGCTCTTCCGCGACCCCGACGGCAACCTGGTCAACTTCTTCACACCGGTCACCGCGGAGGCGGTCGCGAAGTTCGCGCGGTGACGCCCACACCGTGAGCGCCACCGGGCCCGCGTCGAGCGTCAGGCGTCCTTCTTCACCGGCTCCAGGATCGCCACGCACTCCACGTGGTGCGTCATCGGGAACAGATCGAACGCCCTGAGCATCCGCACCTTGTACCCGCCCTCCTTGAAGTACGCCAGGTCCCGGGCCAGCGCCGCCGGGTCACAGGCGACGTACGCGATGCGGCGCGCGCCGAGCGTCGTGAGGTGGGCGACCGTCTTCTTGCCCGCGCCCGCGCGCGGCGGGTCCAGGACGATGAGGTCGACCTCATCGATGCCGGTGCGCGGCAGGACCGCCTCGACCTTGCCCTGTTCGATACGGACCCGGTCGAAGGAGGCGAGGTTGTGCCGGGCGTCCTCGACCGCGCGCTTGCCGGACTCGATGCCGAGCACCGCGCCCTTGTCGCCGATCCGGTCCGCGAGCGCGCCCGCGAAGAGGCCGACGCCGCAGTACAGGTCGAGCGCCATCTCGCCCTTGCGGGGCAGCAGGCCCTGCATGACCGCGCGCATCAGCGTCTCGGCGGCCTGCGGGTGCACCTGCCAGAAGCCGCCGCTGCCGACCCGGTAGGTGCGGCCGTCGGCACGCTCGCGCACGAAGGCGCGGCCGTGGACGCGGTGGATTCCGCCGTCGTTCTCCTCGATACGCATGACGGAGGCAGGCTTGTCGAGTTCGACGAGGGGCAGCCGGGCGCCGGGCTTGGGCTCGAGGATCACCATGCGGTCCTGGGACCCGGTCGCCGCGATCGCCTCGACGGACTCCATGCCGGACCAGTCGTGCTTCTCGACGCCCAGCTCGGACACGCCCTCGGCGGCGATCATGCAGTGCTCGATGGGCTCGACCTCGTGCGAGCGGTGGCGGCGCAGGCCCGCGTTGCCGTCGGCGTCGACCGCGTACTGGACGCGCGTACGCCACTGCGGCACCTCGCCCGACGGGAGTTTGTCGCCCTCGGCCGGCATGACCGTGCCGTCCCAGCCGGCCTGCTCGGGCGTGAGGCCCGCGAGGCGCAGGAGCTGCTCGGCGATGACCTCGCCCTTGAGGCGGCGCTGCGCGCCGGGCTTGGCGTGCTGCCAGTCGCAGCCGCCGCAACGCCCTGGACCCGCGTACGGACAGGGTGCCTCGACGCGGTCCTTGGACGGCTCAAGCACCTGCACGGCGTCCGCGCGCAGGAAGCGCGCGCCCTCCTCGCCGTCGGTGACACGGGCGACGACCCGCTCCCCCGGGAGGGTGTGCCGGACGAAGAGGACCTGGCCCTCGGCCGTGCGCGCGATGCAGTGACCGCCGTGCGCGACGGGGCCGACCTCGACCTCGTACTCCTCCCCCACCAGTGACTTCGTCGGTTCTGCCTGCATGGCGGGGCTCCAGTACGTAAGGGGGAAATCTTCGGCGTCGCGGCCACGGAAAAGCGACCGGACAACAGCCCACCAGCTTACGTGGCTGTCGTCCGGCCGCTCACCAAGGCAGGCGCCCGGCTACTTGGAGCTGGGCTCCTTCGGGCGCTTCTCGACCGGACCGCGTCGCACGGCACCCGGCGCGTTCCACTCGGACCGCCTGCGGGCCCGCTTCTTCGCGGCCTCGGAGGACTCCAGCTGGTAGGGGACGGAGGTCACCATGATGCCGGGCGTGAAGAGCAGCCGGCCCTTCAGGCGCAGTGCGCTCTGGTTGTGCAGCAGGTGCTCGTACCAGTGGCCGACCACGTACTCCGGGATGATCACGCTGACCGCGTCGCGCGGGGACTCCTTACGGAGGTTCTTGACGTACTCGATGATCGGCCGGGTGATTTCCCGGTACGGCGAGTCAAGAACCTTGAGCGGTACGTCGATACCTCGACGCTCCCACTCGTCCCTCAATGCCTTCGTCTCCGCCGGATCAACATTGACGCTCAATGCCTCAAGGGTGTCCGTACGCATCAACTTGGCGTACGCGATCGCGCGCAGCGTCGGCCGGTGGATCTTCGACACGAGGACGAGCGAGTGGACCCGCGAGGGGCGCACGCTGTCGTCGGTCGGGACCTCGGGGGCGGCGATCTCCTCGGCGACCCGGTCGTAGTGCTTGCGGATCGCGGACATCGTCACGAAGAAGATGACCATGCCGAGCAGGGCGACCCAGGCGCCGTGCGTGAACTTCGTAAGGAGGACGACCACGAGGACGAGGCCGGTGAAGAACGCGCCGAACGTGTTGATCGCGCGGGAGCGGATCATGTGGCGTCGCTTGGCCTGGTCACGCTCGGAGGCCAGGTGCCGGTTCCAGTGCCGGACCATGCCGATCTGGCTGAGCGTGAACGACACGAAGACGCCCACGATGTACAGCTGGATCAGCCGGGTCGAGTCGGCTCCGTAGATGACGACCAGGAGGGCCGCGGCGCCCGCGAGCAGCACGATGCCGTTGGAGAACGCGAGGCGGTCGCCGCGGGTGTGCAGCTGGCGCGGCAGGTAGCGGTCCTGGGCGAGGATCGAGCCGAGCAGCGGGAAGCCGTTGTACGCGGTGTTGGCCGCGAGGAAGAGG
Source organism: Streptomyces endophyticus (assembly GCF_035798155.1). Lineage (NCBI taxonomy): Bacteria > Bacillati > Actinomycetota > Actinomycetes > Kitasatosporales > Streptomycetaceae > Streptomyces > Streptomyces endophyticus. The sequence goes on from NZ_JAOZYC010000184.1 coordinate 150,071, forward strand.
ACGAGGGCGGTGGCGGCCGCGAGGATCAGGAACATGAAGCTGCCGCCGCCGAAGACGGCCTCGGCGACCTGGGAGATCACCGGGTCCTGAACGAAGCCGGAGCCGACCGCGGCACCGTGGTGGATCAGGTCCTTCGCCGGGTTCTCCGCCATCCGTACGTCGGTCGTGAGGGCGAGCACGATGATGCCGCAGAACATGGTGACGGCGAGGCCGCCCATCAGCGCGAGGGTGCTCGCCGCGTTCTTCGACTTGGGCTTGCGGAACGCCGGGACGCCGTTGGAGATCGCCTCGACGCCGGTGAGCGCCGCACAACCGGAGGAGAAGGCCCGCAGCAGGAGGAACACGAGCGCGAAGCCCGCGAGGCCCTGGTGCTCGGCCTTGATGTGGAAGTCGGCGGTGGGCGCCTTCATGGAGTCGCCGAGGACGAGCCCGCGGAACGCACCCCAGGCGATCATGATGAAGACGCCGGCCACGAAGACGTACGTGGGAATGGCGAAAAGCTTCCCCGACTCCTTCACACCGCGCAGGTTCATCACGGTGAGCAGGACGATCACGACGACCGCGCACAGCACCTTGTGCTCGACCACGAACGGGATCGCGGAGCCGAGGTTCTCGATGCCGGACGAGATCGACACGGCCACGGTCAGGACGTAGTCGACGAGCAGCGCGCTCGCGACGGTGAGCCCGGCCTTCGGCCCGAGGTTGGTGTTCGCCACCTCGTAGTCGCCGCCACCGCTCGGATAGGCATGGACGTTCTGGCGGTAGGAGGCGACGACCGTGAACATCAGCACGACGACCGCGACCGCGATCCAGGGGCTGAAGTGGTACGCCGACACGCCCGCGATGGAGAGGACCAGCAGGACCTCGCCGGGCGCATACGCCACGGAGGACAGCGGGTCGGAGGCGAAAACGGGGAGTGCGATGCGCTTCGGCAGGAGCGTTTCCCCAAGCCGATCACTGCGCAGTGCGCGCCCGATCAAGATCCGTTTGGGCACGTCGGTCAGTTTGGACACGGAGAGGATCGTAAGCGTTCGAACGGGGGGCCGCCCACCCACCACCCCCATTCAGCTTCGTGCTCTGCGCCACGCCTTCTGCGATCTCGCCGCCGACGCGGAGGACGAGTTCCCTTACAGAGCCGATACGGTGGTCCAGAGCGCGAGCCGCACAGCAGCCCGCATCGTGCCCGAGATCGAGCCGCACCGGCTGGACCATGCCGCGAGAGAGAGCCATGAGCAGGACGTTTACGCAGGTCAAAAGGCCTATGAGGAGTGCGGGGTAGGGCCGTGCATATCGTGATCATGGGCTGTGGCCGAGTGGGGTCCCAACTCGCCCAGACACTGGAACAGCAAGGGCACACGGTGGCCGTGGTCGATCAGGACCCGACGGCGTTCCGTCGCCTGGGTTCGGGTTTCGGCGGCCGTCGCGTCACCGGAGTCGGTTTCGACCAGGACACCCTGCGCGAAGCGGGCATCGAGGAGGCCGGCGCCTTCGCCGCCGTCTCCAGTGGTGACAACTCGAACATCATCGCCGCGCGCGTGGCACGCGAGATGTTCGGCATCGAGAACGTGGCGGCGCGCATCTACGACCCCCGCCGTGCGGAGGTCTACCAGCGCCTGGGCATCCCGACGGTCGCCACGGTCCGCTGGACCGCCGACCAGATGCTGCGGCGCCTCCTGCCGTCCGGCGCGGAGCCGCTGTGGCGCGATCCCACCGGGGGCGTGCAGCTCGCCGAGGTGCACGCGTCGGAGTCCTGGATCGGCCAGAAGATCAGCCGCCTCCAGGAGGAGACGGGCGTACGCGTCGCGTTCCTGACCCGGCTCGGCGAGGCGATCCTGCCGACGTCGCAGACGGTGCTGCAGGAGGGCGACCTCGTGCACGTGATGATGCGCACGGACGACGTCGAGAAGGTCGAGGCGGCGTTCGCCGAGGGCCCTGAGGAAGGCGGTCACTGATGAGGGTCGCCATTGCAGGAGCCGGGGCGGTCGGTCGTTCGATTGCGGGCGAGCTCCTTGAGAACGGTCACGAGGTGCTCCTCGTCGACAAGGCGCCGACGGCCATCTCGGTCGAGCGCGTGCCGCAGGCGGAGTGGCTGCTCGCCGACGCCTGCGAGATCACGTCTCTCGACGAGGCGGCGTTGCAGCGCTGCAACGTCGTCATCGCGGCCACCGGCGACGACAAGGTCAACCTGGTCGTCTCGCTGCTCGCGAAGACCGAGTACGGGGTCCCGCGGGTCGTCGCCCGCGTCAACAACCCCAAGAACGAGTGGCTGTTCAACGAGTCGTGGGGCGTGGACGTGGCCGTCTCGACGCCGCGCCTGATGTCGGCGCTCGTCGAAGAGGCGGTCAGCGTGGGCGATCTCGTCCGCCTGCTCCGCTTCAGCCACGGTGACGCGAACCTGGTCGAGCTGACCCTCCCGGAGGAGTCGGCCCTGGCCGGCACCCGGGTCGGTGACGTCCAGTGGCCGCAGGACACGTCCCTGGTGACGATCATCCGCGGCACCCGCGTGCTGGCCCCCAGCGCGGAGGACTCCCTCGAGGCGGGCGACGAGCTGCTGTTCGTCGCGGCGCAGGCGCGCGAGGAACAGCTGGAGGACCTGCTGTCGGTCCGACGCGAGGACGCGTAGTCCGGTCATGCCTTTGGGGGGGCGCGGGGAACTGCGCAATCTTTTGGGGCGGACGACGCCCACCACGCGAACCGGCCTCAGACCTCGCGGCGATGGCGGTGGCGCGCGCCACCGTCCTCGGCACCGGAGACCCCGGCCTCGGCCTCCCGCTCCTTGGCGGCAGCCTCCTCCGCCTCCATCTCCGCGAACACGTCGATGGGCGCGGGCGCCTTCGCGAGGAAGACCCACGTGAGCCACACGGCCAGCAGGAACGGCGGGATCTTCAACGCGACCAGCACCCAGCCGAATTGCGTCGTGTCCCCCCACCAGTACAGCGGGAACAGAATCGCGCACTTGGCCAGGAGGATCAGGCCCCAGGCCCAACTCGCCTTGGCGTACGCCTTCTTGCGGCCGGGGTTGCGGGTCCGCCAGGAGAGGTTCTCCTTGAACACGGGCCCGAGGATCAGGCCGATCAGGGGCACCCCGCACAGCGTCGTGACGATGTACGCGAGCGCGAGCCCCAACGTGTAGAGCATGCCCGGCAGATAGAAGTCCTTGGCGTTGCCCGTCATCATCGCGAAGACGACACCGAAGGCGACACCGAAGACGCCACTGAAGGCGTGCTTGACGGTGTCCTTCATGACGAGGCGCACGGCAACGAGGACCAGGGACACCGCGAGGGCCGCGATGGCCGACATGTGCAGGTCCTTGTTGACCGTGAAGATGCTCACGAAGAGGAGGCCGGGCAGAACGGTCTCCACCATGCCCCGCACGCCGCCGAAGGCCTCGAAGAGCGCGGCCTCGGTCACGGACTTGTCCGTCACGTCCTGGCCTGTGTGTTCGCGGTCGGTCGGCTTGTCGAGGGACGTCACCGGCTACTCCCGTCCGAGCGGTCTGAGTTCGTACTTCGGGTTGAACAGCACCCTACGGCCCCGACTCATCGAGATCCGTCCCGAAGCTATGAGTTTGCGCCCCGGCTCGATCCCGACGATCGAGCGCCTGCCGAGCCACACCACGTCCACGGCGGCCGAGCCGTCGAACAACTCCGCCTCCAGCGCGGGAACTCCGGCGCGTGGTCGCAGGGTTACCGTGCGCAACGTACCAGTAACAGTGACCATTTGTCGGTCCGCACAATCGCCGATGCGCGTGCAGCCCGTGGTCTCCGAGTCCTCGCGCAGCTCCTCCGACTCCAGGTCCTCCTGGGAACTGGACAGCCTGTCGAGCATGCGCCGGAACCGGCCCGCCGGCTTCTCGGACGCCCTGTCGGATCGCGGAACAGCACTCATACTCGAAGCGTACCTGGGCCCTGCGACAGCGTCGTACCCGCTGGTGTACCCCGCTTTCGCGGGCCTCACCGCTCGAATCGGTACCCCATCCCCGGTTCCGTGACGAAGTGCCGCGGGTGCGAGGGATCGGTCTCCAACTTGCGTCGCAACTGCGCCATGTACACCCGCAGATAGTTGGTCTCCGTCCCGTACGAGGGCCCCCACACCTCCTGGAGCAGCTGCTTCTGGCTGACCAGGCGGCCCGTGTTGCGTACCAGGACCTCCAGGAGATGCCATTCGGTGGGGGTCAGCCGTACATCGTGCCCGCCCCGGTTGACCTTTTTCGCGGCCATGTCGACCGTGAAGTCCGAGGTCTCGACGATCCCCTCGTCCTCGGTCCCGCCCGTGGGTTCGGCCCGCCGCACGGCCGCCCGCAGCCGAGCCAGGAGCTCGTCCATGCCGAAGGGCTTGGTCACGTAGTCGTCGGCGCCCGCGTCGAGCGCCTCGACCTTCTCGTCGGACGAATGCCGCGCGGACAGCACGAGGATCGGTACGCGGGTCCAGCCGCGCAGCCCCTTGATCACCTCGACGCCGTCCATGTCGGGCAGGCCCAGGTCGAGGACGATCACGTCGGGGTGGCGGGCGGCGGCCAGCTGCAGCGCCTGCGCCCCGTCCGCGGCGGCGTCCACCTCGTACTTGCGCGCCTTCAGGTTGATGACGAGGGCGCGCACGATCTGCGGCTCGTCGTCGACAACGAGCACCCGGGTCATGCGTGCCTGCCTCTCTGGGGTCCAGCTGCCTGTCCGGCGGTCTGTACTGCGGTCTGTACTGCGGTCTGTACGGCTTCCGGGGCCGTGTCCTGCGTGGTGCGGGTCGCGGCCCGCAGGGTCAGGACCATGGTGAGCCCGCCTCCTGGAGTGTCCTCCGCGCCGAGCGTGCCCCCCATGGCCTCCGTGAAGCCGCGCGCCACGGCGAGCCCGAGGCCCACACCGGCGCCGCGCGGAGCGTCACCGTAGCGCTGGAAGGGAGCGAAAATCCGGTCCTTGGCCTCGTCCGGTACTCCGGGCCCGCGGTCCACGACGCGCAGCTCGACGCGGTCGCCGAGCGCGCTCGCGGAGACGAGGACGGGTTTGTCGGGCGGGCTGTACTTGACCGCGTTCTCGACGACGTTGGCGACGGCCCGCTCCAGGAGCCCCTTGTCCACGCTGACCATGGGCAGCGTCTCGGGTACGTCCAGGTCGACGCTGAGATCCGGGTCGGGCACGCCGACCAGCGCCATCGGCACGACCTCGTCGAGGTCGATCTCGCGGATGAGCGGGGTGACGGTGCCGGTCTGGAGGCGCGACATGTCGAGCAGGTTCCCGACGAGGTGGTCGAGCCGGTCGGCACCCTCCTCGATCCCGGCGAGCAGTTCCGCCTGGTCCTCGGGCGACCAGTCGACGTCCTCGGAGCGCAGAGACGACACCGACGCCTTGATGCTCGCGAGCGGCGTGCGCAGATCGTGCGAGACGGCGGCCAGCAGGGCCGTACGGATGCGGTTGCCCTCGGCGAGCGTGCGCGCCTGGTCGGCCTCGGACTGCAGGCGCTGGCGGTCGAGCACGACGGCGGCCTGCGCGGCGAAGGCGGCGAGCACGCGCCGGTCCTCCGCGGGCAGCACGCGCCCGGTCAGGGCGAGCGCGAGGTGGTCCCCGACCGGCATGTCGACATCGGCGTCCTCGGGCCGGCCGAGGGACTGCCCGCCGACGCTCGCCGCGCAGGTCCACGGCGCGGTGTCGCCCTCCCGCTCCAGGAGCGCCACGGACTCCATCGCGAAGGTCTCCCGTACGCGTTCGAGGAGCGCCTCCAGGCTGGTGTCGCCGCGCAGCACGCTGCCCGCCAGGAAGGAGAGGATCTCGGACTCGGCGCGCAGCCGGGCCGCCTGGTGGGTGCGGCGCGCGGCGGTGTCCACGACCGAGGCGACGGACACCGCGACGCCCACGAAGATCACGATGGCGACGATGTTGCGGGGGTCGGCGACGGTCCACAGGTGCAGGGGCGGCGTGAAGAAGTAGTTGAGCAGCAGTGAGCCGAAGGCCGCCGAGGCCAGCGCCGGCAGCAGTCCGCCGACCAGGGCGGCGGCGACCGTCAGCGACAGGAACAGCAGCATGTCGTTGGCGAGGCCGAGATCGCTGTTGGCGTGCGTGAGGACCAGCGCGAGCAGCGCGGGGCCGCCGACGCCGGTGAGCCAGCCCCATACGATCCGGGACCGGCCGAGCCGGGCGCCGCGGGCGACGGGCAGCCCGCGCCCCTTGGCGACCTCGTCGTGCGTGACGATGTGCACGTCGAGGTCGGGCCCGGACTCACGGGCGACGGTCGCACCGACACCAGGGCCGAACATGTACTGCCAGGTCTTGCGCCGTGAGGAGCCGAGGACGATCTGGGTGGCGTTGACGCCGCGGGCGAACTCCAGGAGGGCGGCGGGAATGTCGTCGCCGATGACGTGGTGGAACGTGCCGCCCAGGTCTTCGACCAGGGTGCGCTGGACGGCCAGCTCCTTGGGCGAGGCGGCGGTGAGGCCGTCGCTGCGGGCGATGTAGACCGCGAGCACCTCGCCGCCTGCGCCCTTCTCGGCGAGCCGCGCCGCGCGCCTGATCAACGTACGGCCCTCGGGACCTCCGGTCAGGCCGACGACGATGCGCTCGCGGGCCTGCCACGTGGAGCGGATGTTGTGCTCGCCCCGGTACTCCTGGAGGTACTCGTCGGCCCGGTCGGCGACCCACAGGAGGGCCAACTCCCGCAGCGCGGTGAGGTTTCCGGGGCGGAAGTAGTTGGAGAGCGCCGCGTCGACCTTGTCCGACTTGTAGATGTTGCCGTGGGCCATGCGGCGGCGCAGCGACTGGGGCGACATGTCGACGAGTTCGATCTGGTCGGCACGGCGGACGACTTCGTCGGGGACCGTCTCCCGTTGACGTACACCAGTGATCGAATCAACCACATCGCCCAACGACTCAAGATGCTGGATGTTGACGGTCGATATGACGTCGATGCCCGCACCGAGCAGTTCTTCGACGTCCTGCCAGCGCTTGGCGTTGCGCGAGCCCGGCACGTTCGTGTGGGCCAGTTCGTCGACGAGGGCGACGGCGGGCGCGCGCCGCAGCACGGCGTCCACGTCCATCTCGTGGAAGACCGTCCCCCGGTACGCGAGCTCCTGGCGCGGGATCTGCTCCAGGCCGTGCAGCATCACCTCGGTGCGTGGCCGGTCGTGGTGCTCGACGAACGCCACGACACAGTCCGTGCCCCGCTCCACCCGGCGGTGCGCCTCCGACAGCATCGCGTACGTCTTGCCGACGCCCGGCGCCGAACCGAGGTAGATACGTAGTTTGCCCCGCGTCCCGCGTCCCATGGCCTCATTGTCTTCCCGTGACTGCTCCGCGCAGCCTCGAGCCTACGGCCTGCGATCTGCGCAAATGGGGCGGAGAGCGGCCGGACGGGCACCCTTGACGCAACCCTGATGCGCAAAACCGGGGCCGCGCACCCTTCAGGATGCGCGGCCCCGGCCTCGTACGACTGCGTGAGCGCCTCAGCGGACCTCGGTGATCTCCGGGCCGCGGGCCAGCTGGCCCATGCCACCGGAGAAGCGCGAGGCTTCCTGGCTGTCGCTCTGGGAGCTCTCGGCGACCATCTGCGCGTCGTCGGGGAGCTTCAGGACGATCGGGTCGCGCGGGGCCATCGGGCCCTCGCCACGCACCACGACGGTGTCGCGGAAGATCTGCTCCAGGAGGCCGGCCGCCTGCGGCTGCACGGCGCCCTGGCCCGAGATCACGCCGCGCAGGAACCAGCGCGGGCCGTCCACGCCGATGAACCGCACGACCTGGAAACCGCCCGTGCCGTCCGGCAGCTGCACCGGCACCTGGGCCCGCAGCTCCCAGCCGAGCGGGCCCTCGACCTCGTCGATCACACCACCCTGCTGGGTGATGCCCGAGGCGATCTCCTCGCGGACCTCGCCCCAGATGCCCTCCTTCTTGGGGGCGGCGAAGGCCTGCAGCTGGATCGCGCTGTCCTGGAGGACGACGGTGGCCGCGACGATCGCGTCGCCCGCGACCTCCACACGCAGCTCCATGCCCTCCACGCCAGGGACGAACACGCCGCCCAGGTCCACCCGGCCCTCGCCGGGCTCGCGGACCTCGGAGGAGTCCCAGGGACCGTCGGGACGGGGCTCGGGCTCGAGCCGGACTCGATCCGACCCCTCCTCGTCCGTGTCGACACCGCCGACGCTGTCGACGACCTGCTCGGCCTCGTCGGCCGCATCCTCGGCGGCGCCGTTCTTGTTACGACGTCCGAACACGTCACTGTCCTTCCCGGTCGGATACGACCGAAGCGTATCGATTCCCACCCTTTTGACCGTCCGTGCCACTGCCGGCAACGGTCGGGTCACCCACGGCAGCGTGCCCGCCGGTGGACCCGAAGCCCCCCTCGGCCCGCACCGAATCGGGAAGCTCCGCGACCTCCTGGAAGCGGACCCTCTCGACCTGCTGGACCACCAGTTGGGCAATCCGGTCGAAGCGCTCGAACCGCACGCTCTCGCGCGGGTCGAGATTCACCACGATCACCTTGATCTCCCCACGGTACCCGGCATCCACCGTCCCTGGGGCATTCACCAGAGCCACGCCACAGCGCGCTGCGAGACCGGATCTGGGGTGCACAAAGGCCGCGTACCCCGCGGGCAGGGCGACCGACACACCGGTGGGCAGGACGACCCGCTCACCGGGCGCGAGCTCGCACGCCTCGGTGGTCCGCAGATCGGCTCCGGCGTCACCGGGATGCGCGTACGAGGGCAGCGGCACGTCGGGGTCGACGCGTCGCACGAGCACGCCGAGTTCGTTGCCGTTCACAGGGGTCACGGGTTCACCTCGAAGGCGCGGGCGCGCCTGACCTGGTCGGGGTCGCTCATGGCCGCCCGGATCTCTTCCTCGCGGCCGTTCTCGATGAAGTGGTCGACCTTGACCTCGATGAAGAGGGCGTCGGCGCGCACCGCCACGAGCCCGTCGGGAGCGCCGATCCGGCCGGTCGCGGTCGAGTAGATCTTGCGGCCGGCGACGGCCGTCACCTCGGCGGACAGATACAGCACCGTGTCCACGGGAACGGGCCGCACGAAGTCGGTCTCCAGGCGGCCGGTCACGGCGATGGCCTGAAGCAGCCAGTTCAGGGAGCCGAGCGTCTCGTCGAGCGCGGTCGCGAGGACCCCGCCGTGCGCGAGACCCGGCGCGCCCTGATGCGCGGGGCGCACGGTGAACTCGGCGGTGACGGTGACGCCTTCACCGGCCCGTGCCTCCAGGTGCAGCCCGTGCGGCTGCTCGCCACCACAGCCGAAACAGTGTCCGTAGTGCGCGCCGAGGAGCTCGCCGGGAGCGGGCGCGTCGGGGTGCCGCACCGGGGCTATGGCGTCGGCGGGGGGCGTCAGAGCTGCAGAAGTACCACTCACAGCCGCAGACCTTACCCGCGCCCCCTGTCACTGCACGCATCGTGCCAAGCTAGACCTCATGGAGCTCTCGACGATGCCTTACGACGAACGACTCACCGCGCCCCGTTCGTGGTGGTTGATCACGTTCATGGTGGGGGTCGTCGGGGCCATCATCCTGCTGCCCTTCGGCCCGTTGCCGCTGCTCGGGGGCTTCGTCGGCGGCCTGCTCATCGCGGCCGTGATCACCAGTTCGTACGGTTCGGCCCGGGTCCGCGTCGTCGCCGACTCGCTGGTCGCGGGCGACGCGAAGATCCCACTGTCCGCCCTCGGCGAGGTGCACGTCCTGGATGCGGAGGAGGCCCGCGCGTGGCGCACGTACAAGGCCGACCCGCGCGCCTTCATGCTGCTGCGCAGCTATGTCCCGACCGCGGTGCGGGCGGAGATCACCGATCCGTCGGACCCGACGCCGTACGTCTACCTGTCGACGCGCGAACCTGAAGCTTTGGCAAAGGCTCTGAGCCGCGCCTGAAAGAGGGCGGGCTCAGGCCCCGATCTCCAGGGCGTCCGGCGGCTCCTCCAGGGGCGGCAGTTCGTTCAGCGACTCCCAGGGCACCTGGTGCCGCCGCAGGTCCTGACGCACCCGGTCGGCCAGCTTCCTGGTGTCCCGCCGGTTCATGACCGCCCCCACGGCCGCGCCGATCATGAACGGGGCCAGGCTCGGAAGGTTCCGCACCATCCGCTTCATGATCTGCTGCCGCAGCTCGCGCTTCATGTGTACGCCGAGCGCCGCATTGACCGTAGTCGGCTTCGCCACGTCGATGCCGCGCTCCTCCGTCCATGCGGTCAGATAGGCGCTGCTGCGGGCCTTCAGTGCCCCTGGCGGCCGCAGTCCGTAGACCTCGTGCAGCTCGGCGATCAGCTTGAGCTCGATCGCGGCCACGCCGGTCACCTCCGCGGCCAGTTCGGTCGGCATCGCGGGTGGTACGGGCAGCATCGCGGCGGCGCCGACTCCCGCACCCACGGTGGATGTGGCGGCGGCCGCACCCGTGACCAGCTTGTCCGCGAGTTGTTCGGGGTCGAGCCCGGGGAACTGCTTGCGCAGGGTCGCCAGGTCCCGCACGGGAACCCGCGGCGCGTTCTCGATGATGCGATCGGCGAGATAGCCGATCGAGGCCTTGGCGGCCGCACCGCCCTTGGCCAGCCCCGTTCTGGCTGTTCTCGCGCCTCTCGCGACGGCGCCGCCTCTGCGTGCGCCGTCACCGCCGGCCACCGGGGCCGGCAGGTCGCCCGTCGACTCGTGGTCGTCCGCCGATTCGAGCGAGGCTTCTTCTCCGGGGGCACCGGGTACACCAGGTGCTCCTGGGAAAGAGCCTCGCTCGTCGTCACGCACGGCCTCTGACGGGCCTTGAGCCGTCCCGCGGACCTTCTTGTTGCGGGAACGGCGCTTCCAGGGCGGGGTCGAGCTGGTCATGCCCGACCCTGCCCTAGTCGCAGTCGCGGCAGATGGGCTGCCCGTTCTTCTCCCGCGCGAGCTGGCTCCTGTGGTGAACCAGGAAGCAGCTCATGCAGGTGAACTCGTCCTGCTGCTTGGGCAGGACACGGACGGCCAGCTCCTCGTTCGAAAGGTCGGCGCCCGGAAGCTCCAGGCCCTCCGCCGCCTCGAACTCGTCCACGTCGACGTTCGAAGCCGACTTGTCGTTACGCCGAGACTTCAGTTCCTCAATGCTGTCTTCGTTGAGGTCGTCATCGGTCTTGCGTGGGGTGTCGTAATCCGTTGCCATGTCGCTCTCCCCCTCTGGGTGTCTGCGGTGTCTCAAGCGCCGTAACGCATGAGAGGCCGGACTTGTGCCCGACCTGAGGCGGAGATTTTGCCTCACATCAAGGTCTGTTACTCAATCGACACCCAACTGGACCCCTCACGAGTGATCGTCTTGGGTGGCGAACGGGACCGTACACGGTCCGATTGCCGCACTGCACAGGCGCCACCCCGTGTACTTCCCGTGATCAAGGCGCCCGAAAACCCGGACTTTCCCGGCTTTCACGCGGCTTTTGCGATCACGGAGAGTGGACGGCCGAAAAAAAGCCCATGTGATCGATCACACAGGAGGTTCCCCGGCGCAGGTCCGGAAAATTCAGCCAAAAGCGAACGTCCCCAGCGCGTCGGCGGAAGCATGTCAGATCCATGCGCGGGACGCACGTTGAACCGGCCTAGATCGGCAGGGTGACCCGCATCACGAGCCCACCCCCCTCGCGTGGCTCGGCGGTGATGCGGCCCCCGTGGGCGCGCGCGACGGACCGGGCGATGGAGAGCCCGAGGCCCACGCCCTTGTCGCTGCCGGTGCGCTCGGTACGCAGCCGCCTGAACGGCTCGAAAAGGTTGTCGATCTCGTACGCCGGGACCACCGGGCCCGTGTTCGCGACCACCAGGACCGCCTGGCCGTGCTGGGCCTCCGTATCCACCTCCACCCATCCCCCTTCGGGGATGTTGTAGCGGACGGCGTTCTGCACGAGGTTCAGGGCGATGCGCTCCAGGAGCACGCCGTTGCCCTGGATCACCGCTTCCTTGCACTCACCGCGGATCTCCACGCCCTTCTCGTCGGCCTCGGCCCTGGCCTGGTCGATCGCCTGCGAGGCGACCTCCGCCAGGTCCACGGGCTTGCGCTCGACGATCTGGTTGTCGCTGCGGGCGAGCAGCAGCAGGCCCTCCACGAGCTGCTCACTGCGCTCGTTCGTGGCGAGCAGCGTCTTGCCGAGCTGCTGGAGCTCCACAGGGGCGCCCGGATCGGAGAGGTGCACCTCCAGGAGGGTGCGGTTGATCGCGAGCGGTGTACGCAGCTCATGGGAGGCGTTTCCGACGAAGCGCTGCTGTGCCGTGAAGGCGCGCTCCAGGCGGTCCAGCATCTCGTCGAAGGTGTCCGACAGCTCCTTCAGCTCGTCGTCCGGGCCGTCCAGCTCGATGCGGCGCGTCAGGTCCGTGCCGGCGACCCGGCGCGCGGTGCGCGTGATCCGGCCGAGCGGGGACAGGACGCGGCCAGCCATGGCGTAGCCGAAGGCGAAGGCGATGACGGCGAGGCCCATCAGAGCCATCAGGGATCGGCTCAGGAGCACGTCGAGAGCGTGTTGACGCTGCTTATTGACGCAGTCGTTCATCAGATCGTTCAGCTCGCTCGCCGAGATGTTCCCCGGCGGGAAGTTGCAGCTGGTGCTGATGACGTGCCCGTCGGTGACCTTGAACGGCAGATCGCCGCCCACGTCGAGGGCCTGCGCGGCCAGAAGGTAGATGATCGAGAGCAGCAGGATGCCCGCGATGAGGAACATGCCTCCGTACAGCAGCGTGAGCCGTATCCGGATGGTCGGGCGGAGCCAGGGGAAGGGCGGCTCCGCCTTCGGCCCGGGCTTCCATGTCGGTTTCGGTGGCGCCTGGGAGGGTGGCGCGGGTGCGGCGGCCATCTAGGGATCAGATCCGGTAGCCCGAGCCGGGCACGGTGACGATGACGGCGGGCTCGCCCAGCTTGCGGCGCAGGGTCATCACGGTGACCCGTACGACGTTCGTGAACGGGTCCGTGTTCTCGTCCCAGGCCTTCTCCAGGAGCTGCTCGGCCGAGACGACCGCGCCCTCGCTGCGCAGCAGCACCTCGAGAACGGCGAACTCCTTGGGGGCGAGCTGGATCTCCTTGCCGTCCCGGAACACCTCGCGGCGGTTCGGGTCGAGCTTGATCCCCGCACGCTCGAGCACGGGCGGCAGCGGCATGCTCGTGCGCCGCCCCAGGGCCCGTACACGGGCCGTCAGCTCGCTGAACGCGAAGGGCTTGGGGAGATAGTCGTCCGCCCCGATCTCCAGGCCCTCCACGCGATCGCTGACGTCGCCGGAGGCGGTCAGCATGAGGATGCGGGTGGGCATGCCCAGCTCGACGAGCTTGCGGGCGACGTCGTCGCCGTGCACGAGCGGGAGATCGCGGTCGAGAACGACCACGTCGTAGTCGTTGACGCCGATGCGCTCCAGGGCGGCCGCACCGTCGTACACGACGTCGACGGCCATGGCCTCCCGGCGGAGTCCGGTGGCCACCGCATCGGCGAGCAGTTGCTCGTCCTCGACGACGAGTACGCGCACGTCGCTTGTCCTTCCTCTGGTCGCCCACCGGCGCGTCTCTCGGGCGCGCGAGCAGGTCAGGTCTTGGGCTGTGGTCACCATCCTGCCCCTTTCGGCCATAAACCGGCTGTAAGACGGACGGGCACCCCGGGGAATGCGGGATTTTCTGCGGGGGCCGAGGTTTCTCCGGAAGGCGGCCTGGGGAGGACGGCTGTACATCCGCGATCACGCTTTGTATGTGGCATGCCACGAGCCGCTGTCGAGACCGCTCTCCACCAGGGACGGCTCGGGACGTGATCGCCCCTCCCAAGGGCACACCCCCGTGCCATCGACCCACGACCCAGGACGAGGGGGCGCAACCATGGACGCATTTACCGCAGGACTTCTGCAGCGCATCAAGGCGGCCGAGACCGACCTGACGCGGGCGCGCGAGACCGGTGACGACTTCCTCGCCGAGGTCGAGCAGGGCGAGCTGGACGACCTCCGCCGCCTGGCCGCCGAGCACGGCGTGGAGATTCACGCCTCGAGCGTCTGACGCATGCAGGAGGGCCCCGGCGCCTGGTCGATCCAGGCAGGCGCCGGGGCCCTTTCGTGTGCCGTGAGCCGGGACGCTCAGTCGTGCCAGGCGCCGAGTTCTTCCAGCCAGTTCTGAAGCGGCTCGAAAACGCCGGGGGGCGCCGCGACGGTCAGCTCCGGCGAGAGCGGCTCCCCGGGGCGACCGCCGGTGAGGGCGCCCGCCTCGCGCGCGATGAGGTCGCCGGCCGCGAAGTCCCAGGGGTTCAGGCCGCGTTCGTAGTAGGCGTCCATGCGGCCGAGGGCCACGTCGCACAGGTCGATGGCGGCCGAGCCGCCGCGCCGGATGTCGCGCACGCGGGGCACCAGGTGACCAAGGACCTCGGCCTGGCGGGCGCGGCGCGACTCCAGATAACCGAAGCCGGTGCCGACGAGGGCCTGATCGAGGGGCGGCGCCACGCGCACGCGTGCGGGGCGGTCGTTCACGAAGGCACCTTCGCCGAGGACGGCGCGGTAGGTCTCGGCGCGCATCGGGGCGGCGACGACGCCGACGAGCGTCTCGCCGTCCTTGAGGGCCGCGATGGAGACCGACCAATCGGGGCGCCCGTAAAGGTAGTTGACGGTTCCGTCGATGGGGTCGATCACCCACTGGACGCCGCTGGTGCCCTCCGTGGAGGAGCCCTCCTCACCGAGCACCCCGTCGTCGGGGCGGCGCTCGGCCAGGTAGGCCGTGATCAGCTTCTCGGAGGCGATGTCCATCTCGGTGACGACATCAACGGCGCTCGTCTTGGTGGCGGCGACGCCGAGGTCCTCGGGCCTGCCGTCGCGCAGGAACACACCGGCCCGGGCCGCGGCCTCCAGGGCGATCTCGAGCAGTTCCGCCTTGAGGGACTTGAGGGACGCGAGGTCGTCGGCGGTGTGGGCGGCCTCAGTGGCCTTGGGGTCGGTCACGTCACTGTCCTTATGCGTACGGGCTGTCGGCGCCGGCGGCGGCCGGCTTGGGGGTGCGGGCGGGGCAGCAGCCCACGGGACACAGGTCGTGGCTCGCGCCGAGAGCACCCAGCGCGCAAGGCGTGACGTTCCTGCCGCTCTCGGCGGCGGCCCGCTCCAGGGCCAACTCCCGTACCGCGGCGGCGAAGCGCGGGTCGGCTCCCACGGTGGCGGAGCGGCGCACCGGAAGGCCGAGGTCCGCGGCCTTCGCCTCGGCCTCGGTGTCGAGGTCGTAGAGGACCTCCATGTGGTCGGAGACGAAGCCGATGGGCGCCATGACCACGGCCGGCACGCCCGCCGCGTGGCGCTCCTCCAGGTGGTCGCAGATGTCGGGCTCGAGCCACGGGATGTGCGGGGCGCCGGAACGCGACTGGTAGACGAGCCGCCAGGGGTGGTCGACGCCGGTCTCCTCGCGCACCGCGTCGGCGATGAGCCGCGCGACGTCCAGGTGCTGCTTCACGTACGCGCCCCCTTCGCCGTGCTCCTCGGCCCGCCCGGAGGTGTCGGCCGCCGCGTTCGGAATGGAGTGCGTCGTGAAGGCGATGTGGGCGCCCGCGCGGACGTCCTCGGGGAGATCGGCGAGGGACTTCAGGACACCCTCGACCATGGGGCGCACGAAGCCGGGGTGGTTGAAGTAGTGCCGCAGCTTGTCGATCCTCGGCAGCTCCAGGCCCTCGGCCTCCAGCGCGGCGAGCGCCTCCGCGAGGTTCTCGCGGTACTGGCGGCAGCCCGAGTACGAGGCGTAGGCGCTGGTGGCGAGGACGAGGATGCGGCGGTGGCCGTCGGTGACCATCTCGCGCAGCGTGTCCGTCAGGTACGGCGCCCAGTTCCGGTTGCCCCAGTAGACCGGCAGTTCCAGGCCGTGCTCGGCGAAGTCCTTGCGCAGGGCGTCGAGCAGGGCCCTGTTCTGGTCGTTGATGGGGCTGACCCCGCCGAACAGGAAGTAGTGCTGCCCGACCTCTTTGAGCCGCTCCTTGGGGATGCCTCGGCCGCGCGTCACGTTCTCCAGGAACGGGACGACGTCGTCGGGGCCCTCCGGGCCGCCGAACGAGAGCAGCAGCAGGGCGTCGTAGGGGCGGGCATCGAGGCTGGCAGCGTGCGCGTCTGGCATGTCTTCGATCCTGCCACCCGGCACTGACAGGCGGAAAACCGCGTGTGCCCTGGCCGTGGCGCGCGTAAGCTGTATCGACCACTTTTACGCCTTACCGGAGTCGACTTGCCCAGCCCCTACCGCGCCATATTCGCCCCGCCCGGGACCAAGAGCTTCTCCGCGGCCGGGCTCCTGGGCCGAATGCCCCTGTCCATGATGGGCATCGGCATCGTCACGATGGTCTCCCAGCTGACCGGGCGCTACGGGCTCGCGGGAGCCCTGTCCGCGACGGTGGCGCTGTCCGCCGCGCTGATCGGTCCGCAGATCTCCCGGCTCGTCGACCGGCACGGGCAGCGCCGGGTGCTCCGGCCGGCCACCCTGATCTCGCTCGTCGCCGTCACCGGTCTCCTGCTGTGCGCGAAGTACACGGCTCCGGACTGGACCCTCTTCGCCTGCGCGGCGCTCGTCGGCTGCGTCCCGAGCGTCGGCTCGATGATCCGGTCACGGTGGGCGGCCCTGTACGGGGACGTCCCGCGGCAGCTCCACACCGCGTACTCCTTCGAGTCGGTGCTGGACGAGGTGTGCTTCGTGTTCGGGCCGATCATCTCGATCGGCCTGTCCACTGTGTGGTTCCCGGAGGCGGGGCCGCTACTGGCGGGCTGTTTCCTCGCGGTCGGCGTCTTCTGGCTGACGTCGCAGCGGGCCACGGAACCGATCCCGCACCCGCGTGAGCAGCACAGCCGCGGATCGGCCCTACGCGCGCGTGGCTTGCAGGTTCTGGTGGCGACCTTCGTCGCGACGGGGGCGATCTTCGGGTCGATCGACGTCGTCACGGTGGCCTACGCCGAGGACCTCGGCCACAAGTCGATGGCCAGCGTGGTGCTCGCCGTCTACGCGACCGGCTCCTGCCTCGCGGGCGCCCTGTTCGGCCTGCTGCACTTCAAGGGAGCGCCTGCTCCCAGGTGGCTGGTGGGTGTCGTCACGATGGCCGTGAGTATGATCCCCCTCCAACTGGTCGGGAACCTGCCACTCCTGGCCGTGGCGCTCTTCGTCGCGGGCCTGTCCGTCGCACCGACGATGATCACGACGATGGCCCTCGTCGAGCAGCACGTACCACGCGCGAAGCTGACCGAGGGCATGACCTGGGTGAGCACCGGCCTCATGGTCGGCGTCGCGCTCGGTTCCTCCGTGGCCGGCTGGGTGATCGACGCGGCCGGGGCGGATACCGGGTACGCGGTGCCGGGGGTATCCGGCGCCGTCGCGGTCCTCGTCGGGCTCCTGGGCTATCGCCGGCTGAAGCGGCCGGTTCCGCAGCGGGGAGGAAGCACAGATGAGCAGGCCACCGAGGGGCACGCGGGGCGCGCCGGGGACGCAGACGGGCACTCGGAGGAGCAGCGAAGCCTGGCGTAACTGGGCGGGGAACGTCACCGCACGCCCCGTGCGCGAGGTGACACCCGCGTCCGTCGAGGAGCTGACAGCGGCGGTCCGCAGTGCCGCCGAGGAGGGCCTCAAGGTGAAGGCCGTCGGCTCGGGCCACTCCTTCACGGCGGCGGCCGCGACCGACGGAGTATTGATACGCCCTCAACTGTTGACCGGAATCCGCAGCATTGACCGGGTGAACGGGACCGTCACGGTCGAGGCCGGTACTCCGCTCAAGCGACTCAACATGGCCCTGGCCCGCGAGGGCCTGTCGCTCACGAACATGGGCGACATCATGGAGCAGACGGTCTCCGGCGCCACCAGCACCGGCACGCACGGCACGGGCCGCGACTCCGCGTCGATCGCCGCGCAGATCAAGGGACTTGAGCTGGTCACCGCGAGCGGGGAACTCCTCACGTGCTCGGAGAAGGGCACCGAGGACGAACGCGCGCTCTTCGCGGCCGCCCGCATCGGTCTCGGCGCCCTCGGCATCGTCACGGCGATCACCTTCGCCGTGGAGCCGATCTTCCTGCTCTCCGCGCGCGAGGAGCCGATGCCCCTCGACCGGGTACTCACGGACTTCGAGGAGCTGCACGCCGAGAACGAGCACTTCGAGTTCTACTGGTTCCCGCACACGGACAGCTGCAACACCAAGCGGAACAACCGCAGCGCGGGCCCGGAGGCCCCCGTCCCGAAGGTCAGCGGCTTCGTCGAGGACGAGGTGCTCTCCAACGGCCTGTTCCAGGTGGTCAATTCGATCGGCCGCGCCGTGCCCGCCACGATCCCGGCGATCGCCAAGGTCTCCAGCCGGGCGCTGTCCTCCCGGACGTACACGGACATTCCCTACAAGGTCTTCACATCGCCGCGCCGCGTGCGCTTCGTGGAGATGGAGTACGCGGTTCCGCGCGCGGCCCTCGTGGACACCCTGCGCGAGTTGAAGTCCATGGTCGACCGCTCACGCCTGCGGATCAGCTTCCCCGTCGAGGTCCGCACCGCCCCGGCCGACGACATCGCGCTGTCCACGGCGTCCGACCGCGACACCGCCTACGTAGCCGTGCACATGTACAAGGGGACGCCCTACCACCGGTACTTCACCGCGGCCGAGCAGATCCTCACCGCCCACGAGGGGCGTCCGCACTGGGGCAAGATGCACACGCGCGATGCGGAGTACTTCGCGCGCGTGTACCCGCGCTTCGCCGAGTTCACGGCTCTGCGCGACCGCCTGGACCCGGACCGCGTGTTCGGCAACGCCTATCTGCGGCGGGTCCTCGGCGACTGACCCGGCAGCCCCCGAAGGGGCCCGCACCGGGTCACTCCGACGGCGGCTGGACGTCCGAGCCCCGCGTGGGAGCGGTGGTCGGGTCGGTGGTGCTGCCACTGTCCGAACCGGAGTCCGAGCCGCTGTCGGATCCCGAGTCCGAACCGGAGTCGGAGGACCCACTGTCCGAACCCGAATCGGAACCCGAGTCCGAATCCGAGTCGGAGGACCCGCTGTCCGAACCGGAGTCCGAACCCGTGTCGGATCCGCCGGTGTCGCCCGTCGTCGGGGTGGCACTCGGGTCCGGGGCGGTGGTGCCGGAGTCGTCGTTCTGCTGCGTACCGGTGTCCGAGCCGGTGCTGCTGCCATCGGACGGCGTCTGAGTGGTGTCCGGAGTGGTGTCGCTGCCGGACGAGGAGTTCCGCCCCTTGAAGGCGTCGCCGATCGTGGTGCCGCCGCCACCACCACCGAAGGTGTGGCCCGACACCAGCTCGTACGTCGTGATGCCGCCCATGGTGACGCCGAACACGAGTGCCGCGGCGATCAGCGGCCGCTTCCAGCTCTTGATGCGCGAACGGTGCACGGTGCCCTCGGTGAACTCGTCGTCGGCATCCGCGCCACCGTCGACGTCCGCGATGCCGTCGGCGTGCTCACCGTCCGGAGCACGCAGCATCCGCGTGGCCTCGTCGATCGTTTCGGGCCTGATCAGCTGGGTCTTCTCGGGGTCGGCCGCGGCGGTCGCGCCCGCGGCGCCCAGCAGTTGCGTCTGGCCGGTGTCCTCGTCGGGCAGCAGGTCGGCCACGGCGCCCGTGTCGAGCAGTTGGGTGCCCTCGGTGGCCGAGGCGGGGATCCGCTCCATGGCGGCGGCCTGCTCGAGCGCGGAGAACTGCGGCGGCGCCGTCGGCTCGTCGGCGCCCGCGGCCGGGGTCTGCCGTGTTCCCCAGGTCGTGGTGGTCGGCAGCGCTGTCATGGCCGGCCGGGCCGGGGGCGGCTCGTCGCCCGTGACCATGGAGCTCGTGGCGTCCATCGAGGAGTCCGAGCGGAACGTACGGGGCACGGGGGTGCCGTTCTCCGTGACGGGCGTCTGCCGGGCCTTGGGCTTCACCACCTTGACGTCGCGTATCTGCTCTCCGGTACGCCTGAAGAAGTGCTGGAAGAGCGTGCCACCGCAGGTGGCGAGGGCGCTGACCACGCCGGCGCCGAGGATCGTCCCGTAGACACCGAGGCCGGAGGCGAGCTTCGCGGCCACGACGGCGGCGACCGCACTGCCCGCCACCTGCGGGACGCTCAGATCCAGCCGCTTCCCCTTGGGCTCCTCCTCCATGTCCTCGGATATGTCCTCGGAGATCTCCGGCTTCTTGCCCATTGTTGGAACTTGCCTGCCTTTCTCGACAAAACCACCCATGCCCCGGCGAAGCTCCCAAGAGTAAGCGAACTCCCCAGGACACAAGAGAAAGGACGTATCGGAGGAGGAATCAGTTCCGGTTCCGGAGATTTCGTGAAGCAGAACACGCCGACTCCACACATCGGCCGCAAGGATCGGGGGATCGCGGCCCCAACTCCCGCCCCCCGAGAGAACTTCGGCGGCGTGCCGATCCACGCAAGTGGCCCGAATGGAGTACTGTTGCGAGCCCTGGGGCCGGTCTCCCGCCAGGGTGCTCGGGTCCTGTCAGGACCGTGGGGAGGGGGTTCGCTGCACAGGGTGACGGAGTCCGTCACTTAGCGTTGCGAATAGGTAACCGTGCCATAACGGCGACCCCGGGCCCATGCCCGACACGCCGGGCAACTCGGCAAGGTTGTGGCAGGCTGCACCCGGGCAGGCCACACTCGACTAGCGGAAGCAGCGACGCACGTGACGTCGGCAGGCACCACCCGGGAGGTCCCCATGCCCGAACTGCGTGTCGTGGCCGTCTCTAACGACGGCACACGGCTGGTGCTGAAGGCTGCGGACAGCACGGAGTACACGCTGCCGATCGACGAGCGCCTCCGGGCCGCCGTACGTGGCGACCGTCCGCGCCTCGGCCAGATCGAGATCGAGGTGGAGAGCCACCTCCGCCCGCGCGACATTCAGGCGCGTATACGGGCAGGCGCGACCGCCGAGGAGGTCGCGCAGTTCGCCGGCATCCCGGTCGACCGGGTGCGCCGCTTCGAGGGTCCCGTGCTCGCGGAGCGCGCGTTCATGGCCGAGCGCGCCAGGAAGACCCCCGTGCGCCGCCCCGGCGAGAACGCCGGCCCCCAGCTGGGCGAGGCGGTGCAGGAGCGTCTCGTGCTGCGGGGCGCCGACAAGGACTCGGTCCAGTGGGACTCCTGGCGCCGCGACGACGGCACGTGGGAGGTCCTGCTCGTCTACCGGGTCGCGGGCGAACCGCACTCGGCGAGCTGGACGTACGACCCGCCGCGCAGGCTCGTCCAGGCCGTGGACGACGAGGCGCGCTCGCTGATCGGCGAGTCCGACGACATCGGCACGCCCGAACCCACGTTCCCCTTCGTGCCGCGCATCGCCCGGCTGCCCAGGGACCGCCCCCTCGACCGCGCCCTGGACCGGCAGCTCGAGCGGCCGGCGCCGCCCGTGGAACCGGAGCCCGAGGAGACCGAGCTGCCGGCGATCGCCTCGTCCGCCCCGCCGGAGCGCGACTCGCTGACCAGCCTCCTGGAGGCCGTGCCCAGCTACCGGGGCGACCTCGCGGTGCCCGAGCGCCCTGCCGTGGCCCCCGAGCCGCCGCAGGAGGAGCCCGAGCCGCCCGCGGCCGCCGAGGTGGAGGAGCCGGCGGCGCCCGCCGCGTCGGCCGGAGCCGGATCGGCGTACGCGGACATCCTGATGCCGCGCGCCGTCGCCGGCCACCGTGACCGCCTCACCGGCACGACCGACCGCCAGGCGGAGGCCGACGGCGTACGCCCGGGCCGCCGCGCAGCCGTGCCGAGTTGGGACGAGATCGTCTTCGGTACGCGCCGCAAGAAGCAGGAGTAGCCACCTCTTGCACCACGAGTTCTTGCACCACAAGTAGCACCGTCTTGTACGTAGAGGGGGTCCGCGCCGTTCAGTCGGTGCGGACCCCCTTTACGTAGCGGTGGCTACTGCGGATCCGGCCCCGTGGCCACCGGGCGCGCTTCGTCGGCGGACCACTGGGACCAGGAACCGACGTACAGCCGGGCATCGATACCGGCCACGGCGAGCGCCAGGATCTCGTGCGCGGCCGAGACGCCCGAGCCGCAGTAGACGCCGACCTGGCCCGGATCACCGTTCGCGCCAAGGGACTTGAAGCGCTCGGCGAGCTCGGCGGCCGGGCGGAAGCGGCCGTCCTCGCCGACGTTCTCCGTGGTCGGGGCGGACACCGCGCCGGGGATGTGGCCGCCGACGCGGTCGATGGGCTCCACGTCACCGCGGTAGCGCTCGGCGGCGCGGGCGTCCAGGAGCAGGCCGGAGCGGGCCAGGGCCGCGGCGGCGTCCGCGTCGAGCAGTCCGGTGGCACCGGGTGCAGGCTCGAAGGTGCCCGGCTGCGGCACCGGGGTCGCCGCCTCCAGGGGGCCGTCCCAGGCGGCAAGCCCGCCGTCGAGAACTCGCACGGACGAGTGACCCGTCCAGCGCAGCAGCCACCAGGCGCGCGCCGCGGCCCAGCCCTGACCGCCGTCGTATACAACGATGTCGCGGTCCGCCGAGACCCCGGCGGCGCGCATCGCCGCGCCGAACCCGGACAGCTCGGGCAGGGGGTGCCTGCCCTCGCCCGGACCCGCGTGACCAGCGAGTTCCGTGTCGAGATCGACGTAGACCGCGCCCGGCACATGGCCTGCCGCGTACTCGGCACGGCCGTCGAACGCGGGCACTCCCGCGGCCTTGGCGAGGCTGAGCTGCCAGCGGACGTCCAGCAGCACGGGGGGCCGCTCGCCCGTCAACTCGCTCGCGAGTTCGGTTGCGGAGATGATGGCATTCATGGGCCCATCCTTGCTCATGCTCTGGCCCGCGCGCCCCTGGTCGTATAGCGTGCTCGATCGACTACCGAGCGTCTATTGACCGGACATGGCAGGGTCGTGGCGCCGAAACGTATGCGAAACACCGTTTCGGGCATCCTCAGCGGGGAGTCCGATGGTTTCGGCGCGGCCGAAGAGCGTCGTGCGGCACCGAGTGCCACCATCAGCACGGGCATCACCTGACATGTGGGATCCCGAGCCGCGGGCCCCGAGGGTTCCGTTCCGAGGAGAGAGTGACGATGACCGAGGCAGCTGCCCGGCGCGCACCGGGCACCCCTTGCTGGGTGAGCCTGATGGTGCATGGCATGGACGCGACCCAGGAGTTCTACGGGGCGCTGTTCGGCTGGGAGTTCAGGCCCGGCCCACAGCAGCTCGGCCCGTATGTGCGGGCGCTCCTCGACGGCAAGCAGGTCGCCGGGATCGGTCAGCTGCCGCCCGACCGCCAGCTGCCGATCGCCTGGACCCCCTACCTGGCCTCGGACGACGTGGACGCGACGGCCGAGACGGTGCGGCACTGCGGCGGCACGGTGGGCGTGGGCCCGCTGGACGCCGGGGAGGCCGGCCGGCTGGCGATCGGCTCCGACCCCGCGGGCGCGGTGTTCGGGATCTGGCAGGCCGCCGAGCACGTGGGCTCCGCGGTGACCGGGGTGCCGGGCGCGATGGCGTGGAACGAGCTGGTGACGCGGGAGACCGCGAGCGTCGCGAAGTTCTACCAGGCGGTCTTCGGATACTCCGAAGAGGCCGTCGTCTCCGCCGACTTCGACTTCCTGACCCTGCACCTGGCGGGCCACCCCGTGGCCTCCGTGCACGGGGTCGGCCATGCCCTGCCCCGCGACCACGGACCGCACTGGATGACGTACTTCACGGTCAAGGACGTGGACGAGGCCGTGGAACGGGTCGCCGACCTGGGCGGCCACGTGGTGTCCGCCGCCCGCGAGGGCTCACACGGGCGGGTGGCCACGGTGGCGGACCCGGAGGGGGCCGAGTTCTCGGTGGTGGCGTCCCCGGCCGCGTAGGCGGGCGCTTCCCGGACCCGCGTCGCGTTCAGGCCGATCCGACCGGCAGCACGTCCGGGGAGAGCGCCGCCGCGTGCGCCGTGGCGCTCGTCATCCGCCTGCGGTGATGCCGCCTGCACAGCACCTCGTAGCCGACCTCGTGCGCCAGGTGGTTCACGTCGCCGACGACGACCTGGGCGCCCTCGACGACCATCGCGCCGTTGACCGTACGGGCGTTGTGCGTGGCGCGGGCGCCGCACCAGCACAGCGCCTCGACCTGCAACACCTCGACGCGGTCGGCGAGTTCGACCAGGCGCTGCGAGCCGGGGAACAGCTTGGAGCGGAAGTCCGTGGTGATGCCGAAGGCGAAGACGTCGAGTTCCAGCTCGTCGACGACGCGGGCGAGCTGGTCGATCTGCTCGGGCGCGAGGAACTGCGCCTCGTCCGCGATCAGGTAGTCCACCCTGCCGCCCTGCGAGAGATGCTCGACCACGTAAGCGTAGACATCCAGGTCGTCCGCGACCTCCACGGCGTCCGTGACCAGGCCAAGGCGGGAGGAGAGCTTGCCCTCCCCCGCCCGGTCGTCGCGGGTGAAGATGAGGCCCTGGAGGCCGCGCGCCGAGCGGTTGTGCTCGATCTGCAGAGCGAGGGTCGACTTCCCACAGTCCATCGTTCCGGAGAAGAACACCAGCTCGGGCATGGGAAGTTGAGCACCTTTCGCGATACGTGAGGGGAGTCGCCGAAGTGATCGGCGTGACCGGAGAGGTCAGGACCGCACTTCCAGCAGCGGTACGAGCTGTTCCGCCGGGGTCATCGAGCCGTGGTTGCCGACCATCAGGGATTCCTTCGGCTCGCTTCGCGAGGCGATGAGGACCACGTCGTCACGGGCCGCGGCGATGACATCGCCGAGCCGGTCGTACACACGCTGATCAACCTGCGGACCGAACCAGCCGGCCGCGATCGCCTCGTCGCGCGAGGCGATCCAGAACTGCTCGCCGAGCACCTCGCGCCACACCGTGAGCACGTCGCTCGCGGCGCCCGGCACCGCGTACACATGGCGGGCGCGGCCCTCGCCGCCCAACAGGGCGACGCCCGCGCCCAGTTCCCAGTCGTCGTCGAAGTCGATGCGGGACTGCTCGTCGAAGGCGATGTCGACCATGCCGTGGTCGGCGGTGACGTACAGGGCGCTGCGCGGCGGCAGTTGCTCGGCGAGGCGCTGCGCGAGGCGGTCGACGTACATGAGCTGGCCGCGCCAGGCATCGGAGTCGACACCGAAGCGGTGCCCCTTGCCGTCGACCTCGCTGTAGTACGTGTAGACCAGCGACCGGTCCCCCGCGGCCAACTGCTCGGCGGCCAGGTCCATGCGGTCCTCACCGGAGAGGCGGCCGAAGAACGAGCCGCCGCTGAGGGCGATCTTGGTGAGGGGCGTCGACTCGAAGTGCGGCGCGGAGACCTGTGCCGTGCGAACGCCCGCCTCGTGGGCGCGCTGGAAGATCGTGGGGTACGGCTGCCAGGTCCGCGGCTTCGTCCACGGGTTCCAGCGGAGCTGGTTCATCAGCTCGCCGGTCGCCGGGTTGCGCACCGTGTAGCCGGGCAGACCGTGCGCGCCGGGGGGCAGGCCGGTGCCCACGGAGGCCAGGGAGGTCGCGGTGGTCGCCGGGTAGCCCGCGGTGATCGGGCGTCCGGTGCCGCCGCGCGAGGACGATATGAGCGAGCTGAGGAACGGGGCCTCGTCCGGGTGCGCCTTGAGCTGCTCCCAGCCCAGGCCGTCGATCAGGAACACGCAGGCGCGGTCGACCGGCTCCAGCTCGGGGATGCCGGCGGCACAGCCGGGCACGCCCAGGTGGGCGCCGATGGTGGGCAGCAGATCGGCGAGGGATCCGGTGCCGTACGCCGGGACGGGAGCGGAGTGGACGGGCAGCGGCTCTACGTCGTCCCAGGCGGCCTGCGTCATCGGCGACCCGCGTCCGCGATGGCCTCGGAGAGGGACTGGGCGAAGGTGAGGGCCTCACGCACGGTCTCCGGGCCGTCACCGGCCTCGCTGACGCGCAGGCTCAGGTCGTCCGCGGTCGTGTTGCCCGTGTACCCGTGGTCCGCCTCGCAGTTGGGGTCGCCGCACGTAGCGGGCTCCAGGTCGATGCGGGACACGGCTCCCCAGCCGATGGTGAGGACGACCTCGCGGGGCAGCGATCCCGGGACGTACTTCTCCGGATTGGCGACGACGCGGCTGAGCACGACCGACGAGATCCGGCCGATCTGCACGGACTCCGTCGACGTCGTCGCGTACGACGTCGGGGACGTGCTGTCGGCCGCCTGCTCGTCGGTGTGGCTGACGATGAAGCGGCTGTCAGTCAGGACCAGGACGGTGACATGACGACGGACCTCGTTCGCATCGAACGTGGTCTCCTGGTGCACCAGATACGACGAGATCGGCTCGCCGCCGACCGCGGCCTCCACCGCCTCGGCCACAAGAGCCGGGTAGTAGCCGCTGCGCTCGATCGCCGCTCGCAGCCCTTGGGTCGTCGTACTGGTCTTGGCCATGGGGTCCATCCTAAGGCCCGTAAAGAGACCGCCGGTGCCCCTGTGGATAACTCTCCGTAAGGGCTCCGTACGGGGTGGTCGCGAGGTGGTTCAGTACGCGGCGGGCAGGGTGCGCGGGCCCGATTCGTCACGGCCGTCGCGGGCGGGCGGCGGCGCGAGCCGGACGGAGGCACCGAGGACGGTGAGCCCGTGCTCGGCCACGACGACCGGTTCGAGGGCGACGCCGACGACCTCGGGGTGGTCGTCGACCAGGCGCGACACCCGCTGCAGCAGCTCTTCGAGCGCGGGGGTGTCCACGGGGGCCGCACCGCGCCAGCCGAACAGGATCGGGGATGTCTTGATGGACCGCACGATCGCCTGCGCGTCCTTGTCGGTCACCGGGATCAGCCGGTGCGCGGTGTCACCGAGCAGTTCGGAGGCGGCGCCGGCGAGCCCGAAGGAGAGCACGGCACCCGCTGCCGGATCTATGACGGCCCGTACGACGGTGTCGACTCCGCGCGGCGCCATCGACTGCACGACCGGCCGCAGCTCGGCGGGCTTGCCGAGCCGCTGGGTCAGGTCTTCGTAGGCGCGCCGCAGCTCTCCCTCGCTGGACAGGTCCAGGCGTACGCCGCCGAGGTCGGGGCGGTGCCGCAGATGCGGGGCCGTCGTCTTCAGGGCCACCGGGTACCCGAGCGTGTGCGCCGCCGCCGCGGCCTCGTCCGGGCCGGGCGCGGGCAGTGTGCTGCGCACGTCGATGCCGTAGCGGGACAACAGGGCGCGGGCGTCCTCCGGGGCGAGGTCGGTGCCTCGCGGGTCGCCTTCTTTGGCGAGCAGTTCCGTGATGAGCTCGGCGGCCCCCTGCTCGTCGACGGCGTCGTACTCGGGCACCTTGCCGGGTGCTGCCGCGTCGCGTCGCCACTGGGCGTACTTGGCCACCTGGGAGAGCGCGCGGACGGCGCGCTCGGCGGCCGGGTATGCGGGGATGAGGCGCGGGGTGTGATCCGCCTCGGCGGGGGGCTGCGCGTCCTCGGAGGCCGTCTCGGAGGTGGAGCGCTGCGGTGGCGTGTCGGGCGCGTTGGGCCCCGTGCTGGCCGCCGCGGAGAGTGCTTCCGCGAGGCCGCCGAGCTCGACGTGGACGACGAGCACCGGCTTCGTGGGTCCTGTGGCGGCTGCCGCGCTCAGGGCGGCCGCGAGTTCCGCGTCCTCCGAGGGGCCCTCCCCCACGGCGGGGATCGCGGTGACCACGACGGCGTCCGTCTTCCCGTCGGCCAGTGCCTGCTCCAGGGCGGCCCGGAAGTCAGCGGCGGACGCGGCCGTCGTCAGGTCCAGCGGTGGCTTGGGCCGCAGCCCTTCGGAGAGGCACACGTCGTACGTGAGGAGGCCGAGCGACTCCGAGTTGCCCAGGATGGCGACGCGCGGCCCCTCGGGCAGCGGCTGGCGGGCCAACAGGAGGCCGGTGTCCACGAGTTCGGTGATCGTGTCGACCCGGATGACCCCCGCCTGGCGCAGCAGCGCGGACACGGTGGCGTACGGGAGGCGGGTGGCCCGCACCGCGTGCCCCGTCGGCGCGATGCCGCTGTGCCGGGCGCCCTGCACGACCACCAGGGGCTTGGCGGCGGCGGTGCGGCGGGCGAGGCGGGTGAACTTGCGGGGATTGCCGATCGATTCGAGGTACATGAGGGCGACGTCGGTGTGCGCGTCGTCGTACCAGTACTGAAGGACGTCGTTCCCGGAGACGTCGGCGCGGTTGCCCGCGGAGACGAACGTGGAGACCCCGCTGGCTCCGGTGACGCCCCCGCCCCTGCGGTGCAGGCGGGACAGGAGCGCGATGCCGATGGCGCCGGACTGGGCGAACAGGCCGATACGTCCGGGGCGCGGCATCTCGGGGGCGAGCGAGGCGTTGAGCCGTACCTCCGGTGACGTGTTGACGACCCCGAAGGCGTTCGGCCCGACGATGCGCATCCCGTAGCTGCGGGCCTGACGGACCAGGGCGCGCTGGCGCTCGCGGCCCTCGTCCCCGCTCTCGGCGTAGCCGGCGGAGACCACGACGAGGCCCTGCACACCGCGCTCGCCGCACTCGGCGACGACCTCGGGGACGTCCGGGGCGGGCACGGCGACGACGGCCAGGTCGACGGGGTCGGCCGGATCGATGTCGCGCACGGAGCGGTGGGCGGGTACACCGTCGATCTCGGTGACGTCGCCCCCGAAGGCCTGGTTCACCGCGTACAGGCGTCCGGTGAAGCCCGCGTCCTTCACGTTGTCGAGAACGCTGCGGCCCACTCCTCCGGCCGCACGCCCCACGCCGATCACGGCGACGGAGCCGGGTGCGAGCAGGCGCTGCACCGAGCGGGCCTCCGCGCGCTGCTCGCGCGCGTGCTGCACCGCGAGCGACGCCTCGGTGGGCTCGATGTCGAACTCCAGGCGGACGACGCCGTCCTCGAAGCTGCGCTTCTGCGTGTATCCGGCGTCCCTGAACACCTTGATCATCTTGCTGTTGGCGGGCAGCACCTCGGCGGCGAACCGGCGGATGCCGCGCTCTCGGGCGACGGCCGCGATGTGCTCCAGGAGGGCGGAGGCGACGCCTCGGCCCTGGTGGGCGTCCTGCACGAGGAAGGCGACCTCGGCCTCATCGGCGGGCGCGGTCGCGGCCATGCCCTGCGCGTTGATCCGGTCGTAGCGCACCGTGGCGATGAACTCGCCGCCCACCGTGACCGCGAGACCGACCCGGTCCACGTAGTCGTGGTGGGTGAAGCGGTGCACGTCCTTGGCGGACAGGCGGGGGTAGGGCGCGAAGAAGCGGTAGTACTTCGACTCGTCCGAGACCTGCTCGTAGAAGCTGGTCAGATGCTCGGCGTCCGCGGTCGTGATGGGCCTGATCCGCGCGGTGCCGCCGTCACGCAGCACCACGTCGGCCTCCCAGTGGGCGGGGTACGCATGCCGGTCCGACGCGGTCTCCATGTCGCAAGAGTAGGGCCGGGCACCGACAGATGGCGGTCGGTCGTACGGGTCGCGGCCCGTGCGTACGGAAGGCACCCTATGGAGGACCGAAGGGCCGTGCCGGTGAGGACCTGGGTCCGCGTCACGCACGCCTCCCGATATGGAACACTGGTCTAGACAACCGTGAGACACCTGAAGGGCAGCATCACATGGCTGAGCGCCGCGTCAACGTCGGCTGGGCAGAGGGTCTCCACGCCCGCCCCGCTTCCATCTTCGTCCGCGCTGCCACGGCGGCCGGCGTTCCCGTGACGATCGCCAAGGCCGACGGCAACCCCGTCAACGCCGCCTCCATGCTGGCCGTGCTCGGCCTGGGCGCGCAGGGCGGCGAGGAGATCGTGCTGGCCTCCGACGCCGAGGGCGCGGACGCCGCGCTCGACCGTCTGGCGAAGCTGGTCGCCGAGGGGCTCGAGGAGCTTCCCGAGACCGTCTGACACAAAGACAAAAGCAGTACGGCTGAGCCGCGCGTTCCCCTTCGGGACGCGCGGCTTTTTCGTTCGCCATTGCGGCACGAATTGGGCGACAGAGAAAAGCAGAAACAGGCAGCGGAAATCGGCCCGCACCTCATTCAATCCATTCGCCGAATAGTGCACTTCTTTGTATACGGCGCCGTTGTTAAACCTGGCGGCCCACCGTGTTGACTGCATGTTGCGAAGTCCTCACACGCTCGCCCGCGCGGGGGACACGCAGCCTGTGGGCGGCCGTCGCGCGCTCCGTGTGCAGGGCGGCCAGGGCGCGGGCGCGCTCCGCGTCTCCCCGCGCCACGGCGTCGACGATGGCGCCGTGCTCGGCCCACGACTCGGCCGGCCGGGCCGGGCTCTCCACGGCGTACATCCAGGCGATCTTGTGGCGGAGTTGGGTGAGCAGGGTGATCAGGCCGGGGCTGCCCGAGGCCTGGGCGAGCGTCTCGTGGAACCAGCTGCCGAGGGAGCGCAGATCCTCGCTCTGGCCCCGCCGGGAGCGCTCCTGCCCCAGCCTGACCAGGCCACGCAGGACCTTGAGGTGGGCCTCGGTGCGGCGCTGCGCGGCGCGGGCGGCGCCCATGGGTTCGAGCAGCATGCGGATCTCCAGGAGGTCGGCCGCCTCACGCTCGGTGGGTTCGGCCACGCACGCGCCCGCGTGCCTGCGCGTGACGACGAACCCCTCCGCCTCCAGGGTGCGCAGCGCCTCGCGCACGGGCACGCGCGAGACCCCGTAGCGACGTGCGAGCAGTTCCTCGGTGAGCCTGCCGCCGCGCTCGTAGACGCCGGCGACGATGTCGTCGCGGATCGCTGTGCATACCGACTGTGCGGGAATGCGCATGACTCGACCTCCGCCTCAATGCCCGCGATACGCGGCCTATTGACGCCCGGTCAAGCGCGAATGACACGCGGCCGGAACGTTTACCCGGTGACTCTATTCCACCGGACTTGAATTTCCGACGAGGGAACTGAATCCGGGGATATTTTTTGGACAGTGCGGACCCGCACACGCGAAAGCCCCGGCTCGGTGAGCCGGGGCTTTCGCGGAGTGTGACCTGGTGGGTCAGACGTTCACACCGTGCTGGCGCAGGTACGCGACGGGGTCGATGTCCGAGCCGTAGTCGGCGCCGGTGCGGGCCTCGAAGTGGAGGTGCGGGCCCGTGACGTTGCCGGTGGCCCCTGAGAGACCGATCTGCTGGCCGGGGGTGACGTCCTGGCCGACGGAGACGCCGATCGAGGACATGTGACCGTACTGGGTGTACGTACCGTCGTTCATCTTGATCACGACGTTGTTGCCGTACGCGCCGCCCCAGCCGGCCTCGACGACGGTGCCCCTGCCGACCGCGTGCACCGAAGTGCCGCTGGACGCGTGGAAGTCGATGCCGGTGTGGCTGCCGGAGGACCACAGGCCGCTGCCGGCCTGGTAGGCGGTGGAGACGTAGGAGCCGGAGATCGGCGACACGAAGCTGTTCAGGCGCTTGCGCTCGGCCTCGCGGGCGGCGCGCTCCTTGGCCTCGCGCTCCTTCTCGGCCTTCTCGGCGGCGCGCTTCTTGGCCTCCGCCTCGGCCTTGCGCTTGGCCTCCTCGGCCTTCTTCTTGGCCTCTGCCTCGGCCTTCGCCTGGGCGGCGGCCTTCTGCTGCGCCGTGGCCTGCGCGTCGATCTTCTCGGCCAGCGAGTCGCCGATCGCCACGGCCTGCGTGAGGCCGTCGTGCGGGGCTATCGCGGTGTCGGCGGCGAGGGCGGGGGCGGCGAGGCCACCCACCACGCCCGTCGTGGTGATTGCGGCGACGCCCGCGACCTGAGCGGTGGTACGCGTCAGGCGGCTGGGACGGCGGTGCTTCCCGGTGGCACGGGTGAACCCCATGAAGTGGCTGGTCCTTTCCTTCCTTCTCGCCTACCGGGTTAGCTGACGGGTTCGGAGCAGGAAGGTCTCCTACAGGCCCCCTCCCCTGACGGGAAGAGCGCCCGATTCACCCCAGGGACTTCGGTGGGTCCCCGGCTCCCCTGGCTCGCACCACGGGGACTCGGCGATGACTGTCCGGTGTCGCGGGCGCGACGTACGTCTGGCGAACAGCCGGAGGGAACGCTAAGCGGGGCGTCTTTGAATCAACAAACGGAACCCGACTTTTGTAGTGCACGCCACAGGGCAGACAGGTAACCTCTACGCCAATTCGGACATTTGTGATCGTGTAGTGATTGAAGGTGATCGTGGCGTGTCTCGGGAGACGAACTCAGCCCGCGACCACCGTGACTTCGCCGATGCCGAGCGCCTTGACCGGCTCCTCGATCTGCGCGGCGTCGCCCACCAGGATCGTCACCAGACGGTCCGCGGGGAACGCGCTCACGACGGCGGCCGTGGCCTCCACGGTGCCCGTGGCGGCCAGCTGCCGGTACACCTGCGCCTGGAAGTCGTCCGGCAGGTGCTGCTCGACCTGGTCGGCGAGGGTGCTCGCGACGGCCGCGGCGGTCTCGAACTTCAGCGGGGCCACACCCACCAAGTTCTGTACGGCGGTGTCCCGTTCGGCATCCGTGAGCCCCTCGGCCGCCAGCGTGCGCAGGACCTTCCACAGGTCGTCGAGCGCGGGTCCGGTGTTCGGAGTGTCCACCGAGCCGCTGATGGCGAGCATCGCGGCACCGCTGCCGTCGGGCGCAGAGCGCAGCACCTGGGCGAAGGACCGCACTCCGTAGGTGTAGCCCTTCTCCTCGCGCAGGACGCGGTCCAGGCGTGACGTGAGGGTGCCGCCCAGGCAGTACGTGCCGAGGACCTGCGCGGCCCACACACGGTCGTGCTTGTCCGGTCCGACCCGGCCCAGGAGCAACTGCGTCTGCACGGCGCCCGGGCGGTCCACGATGACCACGCGACCGGTGTCGTCGGCGACGACCGGCGGCACGGGGCGCGGCTCGGCACCGCCGCCGGTCCAGGCGCCGAGCGTGTCGGCGAGGAGGGCGTCCAGGTCGATGCCCGTCAGGTCACCCACGACGACGGCCGTGGCGGTGGCGGGGCGTACATGCCGGTCGTAGAAGGCACGCACGGCCGCCGCGTCGATGGCCGAGACGGTCTCCTCGGTGCCCTGGCGCGGACGCGACACGCGCGCGTCGGCCGGGAAGAGCTGCTTGGAGAGCTCCTTGGCGGCGCGCCGGGCCGGATTGGCGCTCTCGTGCGGGATCTCGTCCAGGCGGTTGCGGACGAGGCGCTCGATCTCGCTGTCGTCGAAGGCCGGGGCGCGCAGGGCGTCGGCCAGCAGGGCGAGACCCTTGGAGAGGCGGGAGGCCGGCACTTCGAGGGAGGCACGGACGCCGGGGTGGTCGGCATGCGCGTCCATCGTGGCGCCGCAGCGCTCCAGCTCAGCGGCGAACTCCTCGGCGGAGTGCTTGTCGGTGCCTTCGTTGAAGGCCCGCGCCATGATCGTCGCGACGCCGTCGAGACCCTTCGGTTCGGCGTCCAGCGGCGCGTCCAGGTGCACCTCCACGGCGACCACCTGCTGACCGGGCCGGTGGCAGCGCAGCATCGTCAGGCCGTTGGGGAGCACGCCGCGCTCCGGGGCCGGGAACGCCCAGGGCTTGGGCTCGCCCGCCTGCGGCCGGGGATGAAAGTCCATGTTCGCGAGCTGCTCTGTCACTGGCCCGCCTCCTCAGCGTTCTCGGCGGTCTCGGCGGTCTCGGAGTGCTCGGTGTCGGCGGGCGCGGTCGGCTCGTACACGAGGGACGCGCGGTTGTCGGGGCGCAGGCGCGCCTTGGCGATCTCCTGGACCTCCTCGGCGGTCACGTCCAGGACGCGTCCCACGGCGGTCAGGGCGAGCTGCGGGTCGCCGAACAGGACGGCGTAGCGGCACAGCTCGTCGGCGCGCCCCGCGACCGTGCCCAGGCGGTCCAGCCACTCGCGCTCCAACTGTGCCTGGGCCCGCTCCATTTCCTCGGGACTCGGGCCCTCCTCGGCGAACCGGGCGAGCTCCTCGTCGACGGCGGCCTCGATGACCGGCACCTCGACGTCTCCGGAAGTCTTCACGTCCAGCCATCCCAGGGACGGCGCTCCGGCGAGGCGCAGCAGGCCGAAGCCGGCCGCCACAGCGGTGCGGTCACGGCGTACGAGCCGGTTGTACAGGCGCGAGGACTCGCCGCCACCCAGAACGGTGAGGGCGAGGTCGGCGGCGTCGCACGCACGCGTGCCGTCCTGCGGGAGCCGGTAGGCCGACATCAGGGCGCGCGCCGGGACCTCCTCCTCGATGAGCTCGCGCTGCTGCTCGCCGATGGTCTCCGGGAGGGCGCCGTCGCGCGGAGCGGGCTTGCCGTCATGGCCGGGGATGGAGCCGAAGTACCGCTCGACCCAGGCCAGCGTCCGCTCGGGGTCGATGTCGCCGACGATCGACAGCACCGCGTTGTTGGGCGCGTAGTAGGTGCGGAAGAAGTTCCGCGCGTCTTCGAGGGTGGCCGCGTCCAGGTCGGCCATGGAGCCGATGGGCGTGTGGTGGTACGGGTGCCCCTCGGGGTACATGAGGGCGGTCAGCTTCTCGAACGCGGTGCCGTAGGGCACGTTGTCGTAGCGCTGGCGCCGCTCGTTCTTCACGACATCCCGCTGGTTCTCCATCGACTCTTCGTCAAGAGCCGTGAGGAGCGAGCCCATGCGGTCGGCCTCCAGCCACAGCGCGAGCTCCAGCTGGTGGGCGGGCATGGTCTCGAAGTAGTTGGTGCGCTCGAAGCTCGTCGTACCGTTGAGCGAGCCGCCCGCGCCCTGGACGAACTCGAAGTGCCCGTTGCCGTGCACCTGCTTCGAGCCCTGGAACATCAGGTGCTCGAAGAGGTGAGCCAGGCCCGTACGGCCCTTGACCTCGTGGCGCGAGCCGACGTCGTACCAGAGGCAGACCGCCGCGACCGGGGTCAGATGATCCTCGGAGAGCACCACGCGCAGGCCGTTGGCCAGCCGGTGCTCGGTCGCTGTCAGGCCGCCGGAGCCGGCCTCGGCGGTGGCCGTGTGACCCATGGGCATGTACGTCCCTTCGATCGCGGTACAACGCGAATACGCGGTGAGTTCTGGACTGCGGCAGGTCCTGGAACACTGAACTGCTGCGAGTGCTGCCACTGTATGCAAGCGTGCTGGCACCTGGCGAAGTTCCCGCCGGAGCTACGCCGTGAGTGAGCAGGCGGCCCTCTCGGGGCCGCGCGACACCCGGTACTGAAGGGCCGCGAGCGGCGTTGTCAGTGCGGCGGTCCACAATGGTCCGCGACAGTTCCCGTTCATGTAACCGTTCTTGTAGGTGAAGGAGCCGCAGCCGCGATGGCCCGCCGCAGCACGAAGACCCCGCCGCCCGACGACTTCGAGGAGAAGATCCTCGACGTCGACGTGGTCGACGAAATGCAGGGCTCCTACCTGGAGTACGCGTACTCGGTCATCTACTCACGCGCCCTGCCCGACGCCCGCGACGGGATGAAGCCCGTCCACCGTCGGATCGTCTACCAGATGAACGAGATGGACCTGCGCCCCGAGCGCGGCTACGTGAAGTGCGCCCGCGTCGTCGGCGAGGTCATGGGTAAGTTGCACCCCCATGGCGACTCGTCGATCTACGACGCACTGGTGCGCCTCGCCCAGCCGTTCTCCATGCGCGTCCCCCTGGTGGACGGGCACGGGAACTTCGGCTCCCTGGGCAATGACGACCGCCCGGCCGCCATGCGGTACACCGAGTGCAAGATGGACGCCGCCGCGTCCCTCATGACGGAGTCGATCGAAGAGAACACCGTCGACTTCATTTCGAACTACGACGGCCAGGAGCAGGAGCCGCTCGTCCTCCCGGCGGCGTACCCGAACCTGCTGGTGAACGGCGCGTCGGGCATCGCGGTCGGCATGGCGACGAACATGGCGCCGCACAACCTGGGCGAAGTGATCGCCGCCGCGCGGCACTTGATCCGGCACCCGGGCGCCGACCTCGACACGCTCATGAAGTTCGTTCCGGGCCCCGACCTGCCGACGGGCGGCCGGATCGTCGGCCTGTCCGGCATCAGGGACGCGTACGAGACCGGCCGCGGCACGTTCAAGATCCGCTCGACGGTCGCCGTGGAGAATGTGACGGCGCGCCGCAAGGGCCTGGTCGTCACCGAGCTGCCCTTCGCGGTCGGTCCCGAGAAGGTCATCACGAAGATCAAGGAACTGGTCGGTTCCAAGAAGCTCCAGGGCATCGCCGACGTCAAGGACCTCACGGACCGCGCGCACGGCCTGCGCCTGGTCATCGAGATCAAGAACGGCTTCGTGCCGGAGGCCGTCCTGGAGCAGCTCTACAAGCTGACGGCCATGGAGGAGTCCTTCGGCATCAACAACGTGGCCCTGGTGGACGGGCAGCCGCTCACCCTCGGCCTCAAGGAACTCCTCGAGGTCTACCTGGACCACCGCTTCGACGTGGTGCGCCGCCGCAGCGAGTTCCGCCGCAGCAAGAAGCAGGACCGGCTCCACCTGGTGGAGGGCCTCCTCGTCGCCCTGGTGGACATCGACGAGGTCATCCGCATCATCCGCTCCAGCGAGAACAGCGCGCAGGCCAAGGAGCGCCTGATCGAGCGCTTCTCGCTGAGCGAGGTCCAGACGCAGTACATCCTGGACACGCCGCTGCGCCGCCTCACGAAGTTCGACCGCATCGAGCTGGACGCGGAGCGCGACAAGCTCAACGGCGAGATCGACGAGCTGACCGGCATCCTCGACTCCGACACCGAGCTGCGCAAGCTGGTCTCCGCCGAACTGGCGGCCGTGGCCAAGAAGTTCGGCGACGACCGGCGCACGGTGCTTCTGGAGTCGGCGGGCGCCCCGGTGTCCGCGGCGCCGCTCCAGGTCGCCGACGACCCCTGCCGCGTGCTGCTCTCCTCGACCGGGCTGCTGGCCCGTACGGCGAACGGCGATCCCTTCACCGAAGGTGAAGACACCAAGCGCACAAAGCACGACGTGATCGTCTCCTCGGTCCCGGCGACGGCGCGCGGCGAGATCGGCGTCGTCACGTCCGGGGGTCGTCTGCTGCGTCTGAACGTGGTCGACCTGCCACAGCTCCCGGACTCGGCCGCCGCGCCGAACCTCTCCGGAGGAGCCCCGGTCGCCGAGTTCCTCCCCTCCCTGGAGGCGGACGAGACGGTCGTGTGTCTCATGACCCTGGACGAGTCCTCGCCCGGCCTGGCGATCGGCACCGAACAGGGAATCGTGAAGCGCGTGGTGCCCGACTATCCGTCCCACAAGGAGGAGCTGGAGGTCATCACCCTCAAGGACGGTGACCGCATCGTCGGCGCCGCGGAGCTGCGCACCGGTGAGGAAGACCTGATCTTCATCACGGACGACGCACAGTTGTTGCGCTTCCAGGCCTCCATCGTGCGCCCGCAGGGCCGTGCGGCGGGCGGCATGTCCGGCATGAAGCTGGCGACAGGCGCGAAGGTCATCTCGTTCACCGCGGTCGACCCGGCGGTCGACGCGGTGGTGTTCACCGTGGCCGGCTCGCGCGGCACGCTGGACGACTCGGTGCAGACGACGGCCAAGCTGACGCCGTTCGACCAGTACCCGAGGAAGGGGCGTGCCACGGGCGGCGTCCGCTGTCAGCGTTTCCTGAAGGGCGAGGACTGCCTGAGCCTGGCCTGGGCAGGACCGGCACCCGCGCGTGCCGCGCAGAAGAACGGCACGCCGGCCGAGCTGCCCGAGATGGACCCGCGCCGAGACGGTTCGGGCGTTTCACTGCCGAAGACGGTGGCGTCGACGGCGGGCCCGATCTAGAGCACGTAGTCCGCGACTTCCTCCGCCTCGCCCTTGTCCTGCACGTAGCGGAGGACGCCCCACATGCCCTGCTCGTCCACGGCATGTGGGGCGTCGCTCTTGGCGGCGTCGAGCTGCTTGCCGAGGGCGGTCGCGTCGATGCCCGATCCGATCAGCACGAGCTGAGTGAGGCGCTCCTCGCCGCTCGGCCACGGCTCCGGGTAGAACCTCAGGAAGCGCCCCACGGCATGGACGGCGTAGCGGTTGTCCCTGTCGCCCGCACCGAAGTCGACATATCCCTTGATGCGGTAGAGCCCCTCGGGCCTGCTGTCCAGGAACGCGATCAGCCGGCGGGGGTCCATGGGCACTTCGGAGGTGAACGCGACGCTGTCGTAGGCGGCGTGCAGATGCCCGTCGTGCGCCGCGTGTTCGTCATCGCCTCCATGGTCGTCATGCTTGTGCAGATCATCGAAGGACAGCTGCCCGATCCGCTCTTCGGTGGGGCGGCAGTCGAAGAGCAGCGCCGGGTCGATGCGCCCGTACGACGCGGACACGACGGCGGCCCGGCCGGCCGCGGCCCGCACGACGCCCAGGACCCGCTCACGCTCGTCCGGGCCCACGCGGTCGCCCTTGTTCACCACGACCAGGTCCGCGATCCCCAGGTGCCGCTCCACCTCGGGGTGCTTCTCTCGGGTGGCGTCGAACTCGGCGGTGTCGACGACCTCGATCAACCCTCCGTACACGATCCGCGGGTTGTCGCTGGCCAGCACCATGCGCACGAGCTCTTGAGGCTCCGCGATGCCACTCGCCTCGATCACGATGACGTCAATGGCATGCATGTCATTGACGGGGCGGGTCAACTTATCGAGATACACGTCAAGTTCACTGGCGTCCACCGCGCAACACAGGCATCCGTTGCCGAGCGCGACCGTCGAGTCGCCCAGCTGTCCGGCGACCGCCATGGCGTCGATCTCGATCGACCCGAAGTCGTTGACGATCGCCCCGATCCGGGTGCCCCCGCTGCGGTGCAGCAGATGGTTGAGCAAGGTGGTCTTCCCCGACCCCAGAAAGCCGGCGAGGACGACGACGGGGATCTGCTGCGGGCTGGCCTTGCTCAACGCGACCTCTCTCACACCGAATCGCAAGCCGCGGCGTACGCCGCAGCGCACGCCGGTTCAGGGTCCGGCTCTCGTACGAAGAATGAATGCCGCCCCAGGATACGAGCGGCTGGAAAGCCCGCGAAGTGAACGATTGCTAACGACGTCCGCTGGGCACACGTTGGACATGGCGCCGGTTTTCGCGAACTGAGCACCCACCCGTGCGCCTCCTCTCCGCCTCCCGCCGATCAGAGCCGCTCGGCACCCTGGGAGTCGGCAAGCGCGCCGCCCACCGCCGCCGGTCTCCGTCTCCGTCGCCCCGCATCCGACGACCGGCGCACGGTCGCCTGAATCGGGGTTTGTCATGGCCACACAGAGTCAAGGAATGTGCCGAACGGTAGTCGCCGCTGCCGTGGGCGGACTCGCGGGTGGCACCGCGACGCATTTGTGGCATCGCTTCGGCCCGGGCACGAAGTGGGCCTCGGAAGAACGCCGCCGCCTGGCCCGCGCACATCAGCAGCGCATGCACTGGGAGTTGCTGAGCAAGGCCATCGACGATCCCGACCTCGCGGTCGTGATCGACAATTACGGCCTGGACCTCACTCCGCAGAAGCGGCGTCAATACATGTACGCCAACCTCTGGTACATCAACGCCTTCCACCTCTACGAAGCCGGCCTACTGGACCTGAAGGAACTCTTCGGCCACCTGCGCGAGCTGTTCCAGAGTCCGCTCATCTGCGAGTACTGGGAAGCCACCCGGCCGCACCGCGCCGCCCTGGACCCGGCCTCCACGGAAGCGGAGATCGGGCGGATGGCCGAGGAACTCTTCCAAGAGATGGCAGCAGCTGCGGACACGGAGGAATGGTGGG
Source organism: Streptomyces endophyticus (assembly GCF_035798155.1). Lineage (NCBI taxonomy): Bacteria > Bacillati > Actinomycetota > Actinomycetes > Kitasatosporales > Streptomycetaceae > Streptomyces > Streptomyces endophyticus. The sequence goes on from NZ_JAOZYC010000184.1 coordinate 189,351, forward strand.
TGGTGGGCGAGCCGCCTTCGGATTGACGCACCTGTTGACGCACCTGCCGGAGCAAGATTCCCCCGTAGTGGTGAAGTTGGCCGACAACTCCCGCTACTGGAAGGCGAATCGGTACCCTTGCGCCTGAATCGGCGCACTACTGTGACGGCGTCACGTCACTCCTCAAGAAGGAACCGGTTCCCGTGAAGATCGTACGCCGCATCGGAGTACCCCCCAGCGCCCGCGGCAGTGCCTCCGGCGCCACTTGCCCCGATGTCTTCGAACTCAGCGATGGGAACTTCGCCGTGATCGGCACGGAGGCCACCGCGGAGCTCCGGAGTGAACTCCCCTCGGACGCCGGGGTCGCCGACTATGAGCGCATTGTCATCGTGAACCGGGAGACGCTGGTGCGCGCCAAGGAAGACATTCCGGACATCTGATGGCTGCCGCCCTGTCGACACCCCGTGCTCCCGGATGTCGAGGTTCACAGTGCCCCCGATAGCCATGGCTTTGTCCGATGTCAACGAAACCCTGACGGCCGTGGGCGGCTTCGCCGCCGGCGTCGCGGCGCTCATCGTCGCGTTGGACGCAAAGCGCCGCAGACGCTCAGCCAACGGCGGCCGCACCTCAGCGTCGAACCCTGACGGCCGTCCGCCCAACGGCCAAGCGCCTGACGCATGACAGAGGCCCACGCACCACATCAGCACTCGGGGCCCGACAGCAGCCACCTGTCGGGCTCCGTCCATGCCGTCAGGCCGCGGCGGTCGGCACCGCCACCGGCGGCTCGACTCCCACATATCGCGCCGCCGGGCGGATGATCTTCGAATCCTCCGACTGTTCAAGGATGTTGGCGCTCCAGCCGACGACCCGGGCCGCCGCGAACGTCGGCGTGAACATGGTGCGCGGCAGTCCGCACAGCTCCATGACCACGCCCGCGTAGAACTCCACGTTCGTGTGCAGTTCACGGCCCGGCTTCAGCTCCGCGAGGATCGCCTCCACCTGGCTCTCGACCTGGACCGCGAACTCAACCAACGGGCCGCCGAACCGCTCCGCGATTCCACGCAGCATGCGCGAGCGCGGATCCTCCGTGCGGTAGACGGGGTGGCCGAAGCCCATGATCCGCTCACCCGCGAGCACCCGCTCCCGAATCCAGGAGTCGATGCGATCCGGCGTGCCGATCGCGTCCAGCGTGTCGAGCGCACGGCTGGGCGCCCCGCCGTGCAGCGGCCCGGACAGCGCTCCGACCGCCCCGACCAGGGAGGCCGCGACATCGGCTCCGGTCGACGCGATGACACGACCCGTGAACGTTGATGCATTGAATCCGTGATCAATGGTTGAGATCAGGTATTGCTCGATGGCTCGTGCATGCGTGGGGTGCGGCTCAGAACCCGTCAACATGTACAGGTAGTTGGCCGCGTACGAGAGGTCCCCGCGCGGCTCCACGGGTTCGAGCCCCTCACCGAGCCGATGCAGCGCGGTGAGCATCGTGGGGACCACGGCCGTCGCCGCCACGGCATCCGCGCGGCGCCGGGCCGGGTCGATGTCATACACGGGCCGAAAGCCCCGGGAAGCACCGAAAAGCGAGAGCGCCGTACGCAGCCCGGCGAGCGGCCCCGAGACCGCACCGGCCCGGGCGATCGCCGGCAGCGCGGCCCGTACATCCTCAGGCAACCCACGCTGCCCGGCGGTCTCACGCGCGAAGGCCGCCGACCGCTCGGCGTCGGGCAGCTCGCCATGGAGCATCAAGTGCCACACGTCCTCGAAGCTGCGGGTCTCCGCGAGCTCGACGGCGGAGTACTGGCGGTAGTGGTAGAAGCCCTCGCGCCCCCTAACGTCCCCAAGTTCGGTGTCGGTGACGACGACACCGGCGAGCCCGCGCGGTACGTCGACGGCCGTGGCGGCCGCACTCCCGTTGATCGGCATGTTTCCTCCCTGGACTTGATTTGACTGTCCATGCTTGACTCGATAACTGTCAATATTGATTGAATCAATGCATGGTGACCCGGATACGGTGACACGCATGAGGGATCAAGAACCTGCACCGACGCAGCGGGCCCGCCGCCTGACCACCAAGGAAACCGCCGAACTGCTCGGCGTGAAGCCCGAGACGGTGTACGCCTACGTGAGCCGCGGGCAGCTCACCAGCAGGCGCGGGGAGAGCACGCGCGGCAGCACCTTCGACGCCTCCGAGGTCGAAGCGCTCGCCCGCCGCAACAGGCGGGAGACCACGGCCGGTTCAGGCTCGGGCGAGCTGTCGGTGCGCACGCGGCTCACCCTCATCGACGACGACCGGTACTTCTTCCGAGGGGTCGACGCGGTACAGCTCGCGTCCCGCCACTCGTACGAGGAGGTCGCGGAGTGGCTGTGGACGGGCAGGCTGCGCCCCGGCACCCGGTTCACCGCCCCCAAGGAGTCCCTCTCCGCGGCCCGCAAGGCCATGGCCGCCCTGCCCGAACTCAGCAGCCCCATCGACCGGTTGAGGGTGGCGGCTGTCGCCGCGGCGACAGCGGACCCGTTGCGCTACGACCTGTCCGAGGACTCCGTGCTCGGCGCCGCCCGGACCCTCATCCCCACGCTCGCGGCCGCGCTGCCCCTCGTACGGACGACGTACGTGGACGGCGCGCCGATCGCCCAGCGCCTGTGGGGGCGGCTGACCTACTGGGAGCCCGACGAGGCGTCACTGCGTGTCCTGGACATGGCCCTTGCCCTGCTGGTCGATCACGACCTCGCGGCCTCGACACTCGCGGTGCGCGTCGCCGCGTCCGCGCGTGCGCACACCTACGCCGCCGTCTCGGCGGGCCTGGGCGTCCTGGAGGGGCCGTTGCACGGGGCCGCGAGCGGTCTGGCCCACCGGATGCTGCTGGACGTCCTCGACCGGGGCAGCGCGGGCGCCGTGGTCGCCGACGAACTGCGGTCCGGCCGCCGCGTACCCGGGCTCGGCCACCGCCTCTACCAGGGCGAGGACCCACGCGCACAGGCGCTGTTCGCGGCGCTGGAGGATCTGCCCAGGGCGCAACCCGCGCTGATGGCGGCCCGCGACGTCGTGGCGACGACCGCGCGCCACACAGACCTGCACGCCAATGTGGACCTGGCCCTCGCCGTCTTCACCGCCTCGTTCGGGATGCCGGCGGAAGCAGGCGAGACGCTCTTCGCCGTCGCGCGCACGGCGGGCTGGATCGCGCACGCCTTGGAGGAGTACGGCGAACGTCCTCTCCGTATGCGTCCGACGGGACACTACGTAGGCCTGCGCCCGCCGCAGCCCCTGCCATCGGCTTCCGCGGCGGAGTGACCGGGCGGGCGGGTTAGGGTCGCCGCTGTGAATACGTGCACGACCGCCTCGCGGGATCTTGAGGAGCCTCTGGCCGGGTCGGCGGCCACCGCACGCACCTGGCTGCTGATCGAGCAGCCGGGGCCGTGGGGCGCGAAGGCCCTGGTCTCCAGCCACCTCGACCCCGAGGTGGGCCGCGCTGTGGAGGCGGCGGCAGACGGCACGGGGGTGCGCGTCGCCCTCATCCGCCGTCCGGGCCGGCACGCGGACCACCATGCCTCACAGCGCCACCGGGTGTACGTGGCCCACACAGTGCCGGGGAACACCTGGCTGCGCAGCACCACAGTCGCGGCTCCTGAAGAGCTGCTGCGGCTCGACTTCGCCGCCTTGGGATCGGGTCGGCACGGCGGCTTCGGCGCACCCTACGAAGGCGAGCCCCTCGCCTTCGTCTGCACGAACGGGAAGCGCGACCGATGCTGCGCGCTTCTGGGACGGCCACTGGCCTCTGCCCTCTCCTCCTCCGGAGGCGAGGGTTCCGGAGGTGAGGGTGTCTGGGAAATCACGCACCTGGGAGGCCACCGCTTCTCCCCCACTCTCCTTGTGCTGCCCTACGGCTACGCGTACGGAAGGTCCTCGGCCGCCGACGTCAAGGAGGTCCTTCATGCGGTGCGCTCGGACCGGATCGTGCTCCATGGCTGCCGCGGCAGTTCCGCCTGGGACCGTCCAGGGCAGGCCGCCGAGCTCGCCGTGCGCCGGACGACCGCCGAGTACCGTGCCGGTGTCCTGAGCGTCGTACACACGACATCGGTGGATCGACCAACCGATCCACCTGTTGATGCGCACGCGTACAACGCGTACTGGGACGTGACCATCGCCCACATGGACGGCCGCCGCTGGACGGTCGTGGTCGCCCGCGGTGCCTCGCTCCCGCCCCGGCCGGAGAGCTGTGGCGCCGCGCTCGGATCGCCGGCCCGTATGGATGTCGTCGCTGTGCGTGAGGCTTCCGCCCTGCGCGGCTGACCGGGGCGCTCCCGGTCGGAAGCGGCGGGGAGATCCGCGCCACAAGGCCTTCGACCAGGGCCGACGGGCCCGTACCGTTCTGAGCCATGAGCTCGACTCCCCCTGCCCGCCGGCTGCGCTTCGGCCTCCCCAAACGGGTGTTCGCCCAAGTGCTGCTGATGCAGGTGGCGATCGCCGCGGGAGTGGCGGTGCTCGCCACGGGGCTCTTCCTCGCGCCGCTGAGCGACCAGCTCGACGACCAGGCCATGCGCAGGGCCCTGGCCATCGCGCAGACCACGGCGGCGGAGCCCCGGATCGCCGAGGAGCTGCGTTCCTCGCGACCGAGTCCTGACGGTCCTGTGCAGGCAGCGGCGGAGCGGATCCGCCGGGCCAGCGGCGCCGAGTACGTCGTGATCATGAACCGGGAGGGCGTCCGCTGGTCGCACACCGATCGCGGCCGGATCGGACACGTCGTGTCGACGGACCCCAGCACGGCGCTGGCGGGCCGCGCGGTCATGGAGATCGACGAGGGGACGCTCGGCCGCTCCGCGCGCGGCAAAGTCCCCCTGAGGGCCGCGGACGGGGCCATCGTCGGAGCCGTCTCGGTCGGCATCGAGTACGACAGCGTCCGCGCGCGCCTCATCCACGCCATCCCGGGCCTGTTCGCGTACGCGGGAGGGGCCCTGGCCGTCGGGGCGCTCGCCGCGTATCTGATCTCGCGGCGGGTCCAGCGGCAGACCCGTGACCTGGCCTTCTCGGACATCTCGGCGCTCCTTGCCGAGCGCGAGGCCATGCTGCACGGCATTCGCGAGGGCGTCGTGGCATTGGACCGCGGCGGGCGGATACGCCTGCTCAACGACGAGGCGCAGCGGCTGCTCGGCGTGGACCCGAAGGTGATCGGACAGCCACTGGACGAGGCGCTCGGCGCGGGGCGTACGACGGATGTGCTCACGGGCCAGGTCTCCGGGACCGACCTGCTCACCGTCCGCGGACAGCGCGTCCTGGTCGCGAACCGGATGCCCACCGACGACGGGGGCGCGGTCGCCACCCTGCGCGACCGCACCGAGCTGGAGCAGCTGGGCCGCGAACTCGACTCCACGCGCGGCCTGATCGACGCCCTGCGCGCGCAGGACCATGAACACGCGAACCGCATGCATACGTTGTTGGGTCTTCTGGAGCTGGAGATGTACGAGGAGGCCGTGGACTTCGTCGGCGAGGTGGCGGGGACGCGCCGGGTGACCGCGGAGCAGATCACCGAGCGGATCGAGGACCCCTTGCTCTCGGCCCTGATGGTGGGCAAGGCGACCGTGGCCGCGGAGCGCGGTGTCGCGTTCGGGATCTCCGGGGACACCTGGCTGCCGGACCGCCTCGTCGATCCGCGCGGCCTCGTCACGATCGTCGGCAACCTGGTCGACAACGCCCTGGACGCGGCCGCCGGTTCGGGGCAGCACGCGCGCGTGGAGGTGGTGCTGCGGGCCGAAGGCCGTAGCGCCGTCCTACGGGTACGCGATTCGGGTCCTGGCGTCCCCGCCGACCAGCGGGAGACCGTCTTCGTGGAAGGCTGGTCCACCAAGGAGCCACCGGCCCACGGCAAGCGCGGCATCGGGCTCGCCCTGGTCCGCAGGTTCTCCGAGCGACAGGGCGGCACGGCCGAGGTGACCCGGTCGCCCCTCGGAGGCGCCGAATTCGTCGTCGTCCTGCCGGAGGCCCTCACCCTGGACGTGCCGGACGTGCCGGACGTGACCGAGGAGGCCCGATGATCGACGTACTGGTCGTGGACGACGACATCCGTGTGGCCGACGTGAATGCCGCCTATGTGGCGAAGGTTCCCGGCTTCCGTGTCGCGGCGACCGCGCACAGTGCCGCGGAGGCACTCGACCGGATCGAGGAGCTCCACGTCGATCTGGTGCTGCTCGACCACTATCTGCCGGACCGGACGGGCCTGGCGCTCGCCCGGACGGTGCGCGAACGCGGCCACCAGATCGACGTGATCATGGTGACCGCGGCGCGCGACGTGGGGACCGTACAAGCCGCGATGCGCCACGGGGCGCTGCAGTACTTGGTCAAGCCGTTCTCGTTCGCGGGCCTGCGGGGCAAGTTGGAGGCGTACGCGGCGCTGCGACGCACCCTCGACGGCGGCGGCGAGGCGGAGCAGGCGGAGGTCGACCAAATCTTCGGCGCGCTCTCCGCCGGACCCGCGCCCGAGCTGCCCAAGGGGCACTCACCCACCACCGCCGAGCACGTCCGCCGGGCGATGATGACCGCCGAAGGCCCGCTCTCGGCACAGGAGTTGGCCGACGCCACCGGGCTCAGCAGGCAGACCGCCCAGCGCTACCTCAAGCTCCTGGAGCGCACCGGGCGGGTAAGGCTGAGCCTCAAGTACGGCGACACCGGGCGGCCCGAGCACCGCTACGAGTGGGCCGCCAGCCGCTGACTCGACTCCCGCAGGGGCGTGTCAGACCGCCCCTGCGCCCGTCAGCGCCCGTACCTCGGTCTCCGCGTGCTTGGCCTCGTCCGGCTCCTCGGGGGAGGTCACGGTGCCCAGCCAGCCCGCGAGGAAGCCGAGCGGGATCGAGACGAGCCCGGGGTTCTCCAGCGGGAAGTACTGGAAGTCCACGCCGGGGAACAGCGATGTGGGGCTCCCGGAGAGCACCGGGGACAGCACCACGAGCACCAGCGCGGGCACCAGGCCGCCGTACACCGACCACACGGCGCCCCGCGTGGTAAACCCGCGCCAGAACAGCGAGTAGAGCAGCACCGGCAGATTGGCCGACGCGGCGACCGCGAACGCGAGCCCGACCAGGAACGCCACATTCAGGTCCCGCGCCACCAGCCCGAGCCCGATCGCGAGCACGCCGACACCGGCCGCGGCGACCCGCGCGACCGCGACCTCGCTCCACTGCCTGCCACCGCGCTTTCCGTCAGGTCCGCCTCTACGGAGTGAGGCGTACAGGTCGTGCGCCACGGAGGCCGAGGATGCCAGCGTGATCCCGGCGACGACGGCGAGGATGGTGGCGAAGGCGACCGCGGCGACGATCGCGAACAGCACCGTGCCCCCGGTGGAGTCCGCGCCGCCGCCCAGGTCGAGGGCGAGCAGCGGAACCGCCGTGTTCCCCGCGGCGTTCGAGCCCCGTACGGCATCGGGGCCCACGAGGGCCGCGGCACCGAACCCGAGCACGATCGTCATCAGGTAGAAACTGCCGATGAGCCCGATGGACCACACGACCGAGCGGCGCGCGGCCCGCGCGGTCGGCACGGTGTAGAAGCGCGACAGGATGTGCGGAAGGCCCGCCGTGCCGAGCACGAGCGCGAGGCCCAGGCTGATGAAGTCGAAGCGAGCGGTCCAGCTTCCCCCGTACTTCAGACCGGGCACGAGGAAGTCCGAGCCGTGCCCGCTGCGTGCGGCGGCGGTGCGCAGCAGCTGGTCGAAGTCACCGTGGAAGCGCGCCAGGACGAGCACCGTCAGGGTGATGGCCCCGCCCATGAGCAGGACGGCCTTCACGATCTGGATCCACGTGGTGGCCCGCATCCCTCCCATCGACACATAGATGACCATGAGCGCACCCACGCCGACCACGGTCCAGGCCTGCGCGGCGCCACTCGCCTCCCCCAGCAGCAGCGCGACCAGGCTTCCCGCACCCACCATCTGCGCCACCAGATACAGAACGGACACGGTCACCGAGGAAGTTCCCGCGGCGATGCGCACCGGCCGCTCCCGCATCCGGGCCGCGACGACGTCGGCGAGCGTGAACCGGCCGCAGTTGCGCACCAGTTCGGCCACGAGGAAGAGGACCACGAGCCAGGCCACGAGGAAGCCGACCGAGTAGAGCAGCCCGTCGTAGCCGAACAGTGCGATCAGTCCGGAGATACCGAGGAAGGACGCGGCCGACATGTAGTCACCCGCGATGGCGAATCCGTTCTCCATGGGCGAGAACAGCCGGCCGCCCGCGTAGAACTCCTCTGCCGAACCGTGTCGCTTGCGGCTCGCCCAGGTCGTGATGGCGAGCGTGACCGCAACGAACGCGCTGAACAGGACCAGCGCCAGGGTCTGATGCGTCCCGGTCACCGCTGGCCGCCCTCGCCGCGCGCAGTATCGTTCACGCGTGCGTGCCCGACGATGCCGCGCGTCATCTCCTGCGTGTCCCACCGCAGTTCGAGCGCCGCGCGATCGCGACGCAGCCGCGCGTGGCGCGCATACAGCCACGTCAGCAGGAACGTGCTCGCGAACTGCCCGAGGCCCGCCACCATCGCCACGTTCACGGCGCCCGCGACCGGTTGGGCCATCAAGCCGGGCGCCGTCGTGGCGGCCACGATGTACGCGACGTACCAGGCGAAGAAGAGCGCGACCGCAGGGAAGACGAACCGCCGGTAGCGCCTGCGCACCTCCTGAAACGCCGGGCTGCGCTGCACCTCCAGGTAGACCCCCGCCGCGCTCCGCTCGGACGGCGCGGCCGGGGCAGGCACCGCGGCCGACTGCACGCCCGGGCCGCGCCACTCACCCCATTCCGCGTCCGGCTCGTCGTACCAGGGATCGCCGCGGCCCCTCGTGGCAACGGCCCTGGGCCGCGCGGTCGCGCGCCCGTCGTGCTTGTCCACCGAACTCTCCTTGTCCGCGGCCCACTGCGGCCGCGGACCAAGGATGGACAGACCGGGAAGATCCCGGACGCTCTCCGCAGACCCTTCACCCCATTAGGTGATGGACGTCCCCGGCGGCTTCGCGAGTCCGTGTCGATACGCATAACGGACGGCCTGGGCACGGTCCTTGAGCCCGGTCTTAGCGAACAGATTGTTGATGTGGGTCTTCACCGTCGCGGTGGAGACATGCAGCGCCCGGGCGATCTCCTGGTTCGTCAGACCGTCGGCGATCAGCACCAGGACCTCGGCCTCCCGCGCGGTCAGGCCGTCGGGTGGCTCTATCGGATCCGGCACGGTGGCCTCGGGCTGCGACAGTCTCTCCAGGAGCCGCCGCTGAATCTTCGGCGAGAGGCCCGCGTCACCGGACAGCACATCCTCCACCGCCCGGACGATCTCGTCCCCGTCGGCATCCTTCGTGAGATAGCCGCGCGCTCCCGCTCTGAGGGCCGGGAAGAGCGACTCGTCGTCGGCGTACGTGGTCAGGATGACGACCTGGGTGCCCGGGTACTCCTGCCGGATCCGTCTGGTCGCCTCCGCTCCGTCGCAGCGCGGCATACGAAGGTCCATCAGGACGACGTCCGGGGACAGTTCGGCCACGAGCGCGACGGCCTCGTGACCGTCTCCCCCGGCGCCCACGACCTCGATCCCGGGCAGCATCACGATGCCTTCACGCACCACCGTCTGGTCATCGACCACCACCACGCGGGCCGGTGGCCTCCCCGCGCGCGCCCCCGCCTCGGCCCCGCTCATACGGGAACCTTCAACTTGACCACGAAACCCTCCTCGTACGGCCCCGCCTCGAGCGTGCCGCCCAACAACTCGGCGCGCTCCTTCATCCCCAACAGACCGTAACCGCCGCCACTGACAGTGAGCTCCTCGTGAGGCCGGGACGCCCCCGAATCCCGTACTTCCAGGGCCACTTCGCCCGGCCCGTACTCCAGCCGGATGTCCGTCTTCGCGCCCGGCGCGTGCTTGCGCACGTTCGTCAGCGCCTCCTGCGCGACTCTGCGCACGGTCTGGGACGCCTCGACGGGCAGCGGCCGACTTCCGCCTCCCACCGTGAGCGTCGCCCCGGCCGAGGACGCGACCAGCTCCCGCAGAAAGTCCTCCAGCGGTGTCATCTCGCCCCGCAGCGCGGACAGGGCGTGCCGGGTCTCGTCGAGTCCGTCCCGGGCCATGCCGCGCGCCGCCACGACGCGCTCGAGGATCTGGTCCCGGTCCGCTCCGCGCTCGATGAGGAGCCGGGCCGCTTCCAGATGCACGAGTTGGGCGGAGAGGCTGTGCGCGAGGACGTCGTGGATCTCGCGCGCGATCCGCGACCGCTCGGCGAGCGCCGCCGACTCGGCCTCAGCGGCACGTGCGGCACGCTCCTGCGCCAGAGCCCGCCGCGCGTTCCCCCGCGCCTCTGCGTCCAGGCGCAGCACATATCCGGAGAGGCCGAGCCCGATGGCGACGACGGCGGTGGTCAGCCAGGCGTCATCGTTGACCACCGCGAACCCCGTGAGCGCCACCGCGGTGGCAGGCACCGAGGCTGCCAGGGGCAGCCGCTCCAGCGCAGAGACCGCGCAGCCGCACCACAACACGATGGCCGGCCCGATGAATCCGGCCCACTGGGCCAGCACGGCGACCGCGACCAGAAACGCCAGCAGCCCGAGCGAGGGCCACAGCCGATGGTCGAGCGTGGTGCGGAAGAAGGCCCAGGCAGCCGCCACGCACGCGATCAGGAGCACGGGGGCCAGGATCAGCGCCTGATCGCTGATGTCCCGCTGTGTCACGGCGGTCCACACCAGGACGACGAGCACGACCACCCGCACCGTAAGGGCCAGCATCCGACGGGCGCGGGTGACGCCCTCGCGGGAGAGCGCCTCCCGGGAGGGCCATTCCGTCCAGTTTCCGCGGATCACCTACGGTCCTCCCACGCCGGCTGGGCGACCGGACCAACGTACGCCGGGCGCTCCCGGTCGGCCCGCAGCATCAGCAGGCCGGAGCGGACGAGGAGCGAGACGGCGAAGCCGAGCATCAGACCGGAGCTGCCGAGGTGGATGCCCAGCGCCAGACCGACGCCCGCCACGGACGCGCGGGCCGCGACACCGCCGAGCCAGGCCCCGGCCGTCGCGACCGTGCCCTTGGTCCACACGTCGCCCCGCTCGTCCGTCCAGACGCGGGTCGTGAACGCCCACCCGATGCCTATGCCCACGCTCACCAGCACCTCAACGGCGAGCAGTACGACCGAGCCCGTCACATGGTGGGGATCCGTCAACGCGCCGTCCTTCACGGCGAGGACCGCGAGGATCGCGGGCAGGAGCCACCACTTCCGGTCGCCGGACAGGCGCTCCGTCTTGAACTGGCGCACCAGGACGAGCGCGACAACGGCGACGATCACCAAGACGGTGGGGAGCCCGGACATGACTGCCTCCGTGGAGCGGTCGGGAGCGAAGTGGTTCAACGCCTTCGACGCTACGGAAATCAGCAGGTCAGGGGATCGGAGCAGGGGTGGATCGCGGGTGGACCATGCGGCTCCACCCGTGGGTGGAGCCGCATGAGGTGACCTGCGTGACGGGGCACGATCGCCGCGTCCCCGTCCTCGTCGCTACATGTCGATGCGCGACCGGTCGAGGGTCGAGGCGGAGCTGCTGATGAACTCCTTGCGCGGCGCCACGTCGTTGCCCATCAGCAGGTCGAAGACGTGCTCGGCCGCCTCCAGCTCGCCGATGTTGATCCGGCGCAGCGTGCGATAGCGCGGGTCCATCGTGGTCTCCGCGAGCTGGTCGGCGTCCATCTCACCGAGACCCTTGTACCGCTGGATCGAGTCCTTGTACCGCACACCCTTGCGCTGGAGCTCGAGCAGCGTCTCGCGCAGCTCTCGGTCCGAGTACGTGTAGATGTACTTGTCCTGGCCCTTCTTCGGCTGCACCAGCTCGATGCGGTGCAGGGGCGGCACGGCGGCGAAGACCCGCCCGGCCTCGATCATCGGCCGCATGTAGCGCTGGAACAGTGTCAGCAGCAACGTACGGATGTGCGCGCCGTCGACGTCGGCGTCGACGAGCAGGATGATCTTGCCGTAGCGCGCCGCGTCGAGGTCGAAGGTCCGACCGGACCCGGCTCCTATGACCTGGATGATGGCGCCGCACTCCACGTTCTTCAGCATGTCCGTCACGGACGACTTCTGAACGTTGAGGATCTTGCCGCGGATCGGCAGCAGGGCCTGGAACTCGGAGTTCCGTGCGAGCTTGGCGGTGCCGAGCGCGGAGTCGCCCTCGACGATGAACAGCTCGCTGCGCTCCACGTCGCCGCTGCGGCAGTCCGCGAGCTTGGCGGGGAGGGACGAGGACTCCAGGGCCGTCTTGCGGCGCTGCGCGTCCTTGTGCTGGCGCGCGGCGATGCGCGTACGGGCCGCGGAGACGGCCTTCTCCATCACCGCGCGGGCCTGCGCCTTGGCGTCGCGCTTCGTGGACGACAGGAACGCCTTGAGTTCCTTGGCCACGACATTCGCGACAATCCTGTTGGCCGCCGAGGTACCGAGGACCTCCTTGGTCTGGCCCTCGAACTGCGGCTCCGCCAGACGCACCGTGACGACGGCCGTGAGACCTTCCAGGGCGTCGTCCTTGACGATGTCGTCCTCGGCCACGCGCAGCACCTTCTGGGCGCGCATGACCTCGTTCATCGTCTTCGTGAGCGAGCGCTCGAAGCCCGTCACATGAGTGCCGCCCTTGGGAGTGGCGATGATGTTCACGAACGACTTGATGGCCGCGTCATAGCCGGTGCCCCAGCGCAGCGCGATGTCCACGTCGAGCTCGCGCTGAACCTCGGTCGGCGTCATGTGGCCGTGCTCGTCGAGCACGGGGACGGTCTCCTTGAAGGTGCCCTGCCCCGTGAGGCGGAGGACGTCAGAGACCGCCTTGTCCTGCGCCAGGTACTCGCAGAACTCGCTGATGCCGCCGTCGAAACGGAAGGACTCCTCGCCCTTGCTGCCGCCCTCGCCGAGACCGAACTCGTCCCGTACGACAATGGTCAGGCCCGGCACCAGGAAGGCGGTCTGCCGCGCGCGCTGGTGCAGGTGCTCCAGGGAGAGCTTGGCGTCCTTCAGGAAGATCTGGCGGTCCGCCCAGTAGCGGATGCGAGTGCCCTGGCGCGCCTTCGGGACCTTCTTGGCCTTGCTCAGTCGCGCGGAGGGGTCGAACGACGCGTCCGGGCCCTGCTTGGCGAAGGCGCCGGGAACGCCACGCCGGAAGCTGATGGCGTGTGTGTGCCCGCCGCGGTCCACCTCGACGTCCAGGCGAGCCGACAGCGCGTTCACCACGGAGGCGCCCACGCCGTGCAGACCGCCGGAGGCCGCGTACGAGCCACCGCCGAACTTGCCGCCCGCGTGGAGCTTGGTCATGACGACCTCGACCCCGGAAAGGCCTGTCTTGGGCTCGACGTCCACGGGGATACCGCGGCCGTTGTCCCGCACCTCTACGGAGGCGTCGTCGTGAAGGATCACCTCGATGCGGTCGCAGTAGCCCCCGAGGGCCTCGTCGACGGAGTTGTCGATGATCTCCCAGAGGCAGTGCATCAGGCCACGACTGTCGGTCGAGCCGATGTACATGCCCGGGCGCTTGCGTACGGCTTCGAGCCCCTCAAGGACGAGCAGGTGCCGCGCGGTGTAGTTGGAACCGTCCCGGTCTGCTCCGGTCAGCAGCGCTGTGGACGGCACGGACGTATCGGCGGTCACGCGGTTCGCTCCTCGCTGAATTTCAGATGGGGCCCTCATGGGGGGAGGGCCGGCGTCGGTCGCCGTTCAGAGGGTACCGAGGCCTGGTAGAGCCTTTGTCACGCCACCCTCACCTCAGCCCAGACTAGTCCAGGGTCGCATGAATGTTCGATCCCTCGATGGAGTGACGCCCACATCACGTTCCCTTCCAGGCATGAACCATTTAGGCTCCGGGCACGTCCTCATGAACAAACCGGCAACCAGCCGGGGGAGGACCGACCTGACGGAACGCGCGAACCCGTAAGACGTTAGAGACGCAATACGGCACATTCGCCGCCACCCGGCGACAGCCAGCCGGCCTCGGAGAAATTTTTCGAGGAAAAGCCGCGAGCGGGAACGTTTTCGGCCTGGTTGGATGTTGACCCTGGTACGACAGCTCGTCGAGCTAGAGAAGAGGCGACGTGACTACTGTTCTGACCCCCGCGACCCCCCTGACGGCCGCTGACCGCTGTGACCGTTGCGGCGCCCAGGCATATCTGCGCGTCGTTCTGATCAGCGGTGGTGAACTGCTCTTCTGCGCCCACCACGGTCGCAAGTTCGAGCCGGAACTCAAGAAGATCGCCGCTGAAATACAGGACGAGACGGAGCGGCTCACCGCCGATCCGGCAAGCGCCGAGACCGAGGAACGCTGACGCCTCGCACACACGACGAGCCAGCTCCGGCACCAGGCCGGTGATCGGGCGGCTGCTCCTGACGCCAGGAGCGGCCGCCCGTCCTCGTATCCATACGACGCGTCAGGCGTGCTCCCGCAGCACCCGCAGCGCCTCCGAGGCGCGCGCGTAGACGCCCGGGCTGCCCGCTCGCCCACACCCGCTCCCCCACGACACGAGACCGATCAGCTTGCCCCCGGCGACCAGCGGACCGCCGCTGTCCCCCTGGCAGGCGTCCTTGCCGCCGGCGGACTCGCCCGCACAGAGCATCGACGACGGTTTGTACGTCCCGTCCGTGCCGCCCGGCGGATACGCCCGCTTGCACTCGGTATCGGCGAGCACCCGCACCCGCGCGGCATGCAACGTACGCGCGTAGTCACCCGCTCCCGTCGTGTCACCCCATCCGTAGACGGACGCACCGGTTCCGGCCCGATAGGCCGGGTCACCCTCGTCGGCCATCGGGAGCACGTATCCCTCGGGCAGCCGTGTGCGGAGTGTGAGGACCGCCACATCGCCGGCGTTCGTCCGGCCGTCGTACGCCGGATTGATCCATTCACTGCGCACCGACACCTCGGCACCGTCGGACGCGTCGAGATCACCGCGGCCGACGATCGCCTTGAGGTCCCGCACCTGATCGCGCGGCACCCCGAGCACGTCCTCGCCCAGGCAGTGCGCCGCGGTGAGGACCGTCGACCGCCCGACGACCACTCCCCCGCAGAACTGCCCCGCACGGGTACCGCCGAATCGGTCACGACTCGCGAGCGCCACCACCCAGGGACTCTTGGCGGCGTCGACCTGATGGCCTCCGACGATCCCCTCGTCGGCGGCCGCGGGCTGGGGGGAAGCCAACGGCAGCACCGCAGCCGCGGCCAGCACGGCCAGTGGAGCGGTCAGCACTCTCGCGAAAGAGCGACGCATACGGTCTCCTCACTCAGGGTTGCAACGGCCCACCCAGAGTCATTCAGTGCGACACGCCGCGCACTGCGAGGATCCGCCCACAAGCGCCTACGACGAAGGCCCGGCACTTGCCCGCGAACGGGGAAGTCCCGGGCCTTCTGAGGGCCGTACAGCGCCTGTGACTAGTCGAGGTAGTCGCGCAGGACCTGCGAGCGCGACGGGTGACGCAGCTTCGACATCGTCTTGGACTCGATCTGGCGGATGCGCTCACGCGTCACGCCGTAGACCTTGCCGATCTCGTCGAGGGTCTTCGGCTGACCGTCGGTGAGACCGAAGCGCATGGAGACGACGCCCGCCTCGCGCTCCGACAGCGTGTCGAGCACGGAGTGCAGCTGCTCCTGGAGGAGCGTGAAGCTGACGGCGTCGGCCGGGACGACGGCCTCGGAGTCCTCGATGAGGTCACCGAACTCGCTGTCGCCGTCCTCGCCCAGCGGGGTGTGCAGGGAGATGGGCTCACGGCCGTACTTCTGGACCTCGATGACCTTCTCGGGGGTCATGTCGAGTTCCTTGGCCAGCTCCTCCGGGGTGGGCTCGCGGCCCAGGTCCTGGAGCATCTGGCGCTGCACGCGCGCGAGCTTGTTGATGACCTCGACCATGTGCACCGGGATACGGATGGTGCGGGCCTGGTCGGCCATGGCGCGGGTGATCGCCTGACGAATCCACCAGGTGGCGTACGTCGAGAACTTGTAGCCCTTGGTGTAGTCGAACTTCTCGACCGCGCGGATCAGACCGAGGTTGCCTTCCTGGATGAGGTCCAGGAAGAGCATGCCGCGGCCGGTGTAGCGCTTGGCCAGGGAGACCACCAGGCGGAGGTTGGCCTCCAGGAGGTGGTTCTTGGCGCGGCGGCCGTCCTCGGCGATGATCTCCAGCTCACGCTTGAGCTTGGGGGCGAGCTTGTCGGCGTTGGCCAGCTTGTCCTCGGCGAACAGGCCGGCCTCGATGCGCTTGGCGAGCTCGACCTCCTGCTCCGCGTTGAGCAGCGGGACCTTGCCGATCTGCTTCAGGTAGTCCTTGACCGGGTCGGCGGTGGCGCCGGCGGCGGCGACCTGCTGGGCCGGCGCGTCGTCCTCGTCGTCGTCGGACAGGACGAAGCCCTGGCCCTCCTTCTCCTCGGCAGGCTCGCCCTCACCGGTCTTACCGGCGGCGGGGGTGGCCTCCTCGGTCGCCTCGTCCTCAAGAAGGTCGTCATCCTTCTTGGCGGCGGTCTTCTTCGCGGTGGCCTTCTTGGCGACCGTCTTCTTGGCAGCGGCCTTCTTGGCAGGCGCCTTCTTCGCCACGGCCTTCTTGGCCGGCTCGGCCTCCTCGTCGACGGCCTCGACGGCCGGCGGCTCGGGAGTGGCGGTGGCGGCGACCGTCTTGGCGGTGACCGTCTTGGCCGCGACGGTCCTGGTCGCGGTGCGCTTGACCGGACTCTTGGCTGCGACGCTGCTCTTTCGGGGACGCTTGGGCTCAGCGGCACTGACCATCAGCGTCACACCCTCTTCCTCGAGGATCTGGTTGAGGCTGCGCAGAACGTTCTTCCACTGAGTGGCCGGAATCTGGTCGGCTTCGAACGCACGGCGCACGTCGTCGCCGGCGATCTGGCCATCAGCCTTTCCCCGCTCAATGAGCGCCATGACAGAGACGGATTCGGCGATCTCCGGCGGGAGCGTACGGGATGTGCTGGCCGACACGAACAACCTCTCGGAACGTTGGAAAACGGCTTCCGGCCCCGTCCTGTATGGACCGGAGCCGACGACCGCCGGCTTGGGGATGGGCCGACGGCGCGGGCAGGAGCCTGGGAGATGGACAGCGCCACAAGCGGCTGCTGTATTCCCTCCTCGGCTGTCACCTCTTAGGTCATCGCGCTACCCCGAGGAGCGTTACGCCCAATCTGCGTGGCCCGAGTCACACCGCGTTATCGGTCAAAGACTGACTGATACGGACAGAACAGTCCATGCGACTGAACTCGCCCGGGCTCATAACGACCTCGAAGAACGGACCCCCTACAGGAGAACGAACCTTCCGCCTACGCCTCGAGTCGCCGGACGGCGCCCTCCTGCACATGCTCCGCGTCCACGTCGCACATGCGGTACCGTCCGACGACACATCGTTCGCCCTCCCTCGCCCTGCCGTGCCCCTGGCGCGGTCAGTGCTCGCGAGGAGCCGGCACCACGCGCTCCACCTCGGGGTGGATGGTGAGCACCTGCCGCATGGCTGCCTCGGCGCCCGCACGATCGCCCGCGGCGAGCGCGTCGACGATGCGCGCATGGTGCGCGACGACCGACTCGTTCGGCCGGTCGCAGCCGATGGCCGGGCCGCCGGAGACGTGCAGCGCGGCGGACACGATGCCGGAGAGGTGCTCGAGCATCCTGTTGCCCGCGAGCTGGATGAGCAGCGAGTGGAACTCCGCATCGGCCCGGGAGAACGTGATCGAGTCTCCCTGACCCAGCGCGTGCCGCATGATCTCCACCATGTCGACCAGGCGCTGCTGCACGTCCTCCCTGCCGTGACCCGCGGCGAGCCGCGCGGCGAGCGGCTCGATCGTCCACCGCAGCTCACTCAGCTCGCGCCGCTGGTCGTCGCGCTGCGGCCCGAAGGCGCGCCATTCGATGATGTCCGGGTCCAACAGGTTCCAGTCGCTGACGGGCCGCACGCGCGTGCCGACGTTCGGCCGGGCACTGACCAGGCCCTTGGCCTCCAGTACGCGCAGGGATTCGCGGACGACGGTGCGGGACACCTCGAATCGCTGGCCGATCTCCTCCGGAACCAGTGGGCGGTCGGCGCCGAGGTCGCCGGAGACGATCATCTGACCGAGCTGCTGGACGAGTTGGCCGTGCAGACCGCGCCCCCGGCTGCCCCCGGCACGTCGGCCCACCCGGCCGAGATCCGGGTCCGGGCTCTCCCAGGCGGGGCTGCCGACGCGATCGGCAGTCGGCTCCACATAGGGGTAGCGGTCGAGTTCGCCCGGTCCTGCGAGGCCTGAGTCGGCGGAGCGGGCGGCGGTCATCATGGTGTGCGCAAGGGTACTCACGGAATTTGTTGTCGGCGCCGCCTCCAACTCCCTTGAGGTCTTTGGTGAAAAGCACACGAAAGGGTGATCTCCCTCCTCGCTGCACTTGACGCCTTATCGGAAAGAAATGGGCGTTCCACGGGGAGTTGCGCTCAGCGAGGTGCCGGAAGACGTCGGCCGGTCGTCACCGCACCCGAGTACGCAGCGCCGTGAGCAGATATGCGCAGAGCAGAGCACTCAGCGACAACATGAGTGCACCGCCCACAGGTTGAGTGATCATCCGCATTCCGGCAGCGGCGAAACGCTCGATCCCGAACGGCCAGTCCACCAGGGCAAGATCACGTACGCGTCCCGGAAGTCCCGCCGCCGTTCGCACAGATGGTCCCTCCAAGGCCTTCTGTACGAACGGCACGATGATGATCGGCACAGCCACCACGGCGGCCAGCCCAGCCGCCGTGGACCGGAACAGACCGGACGCGAGAACACCCGCCCAGGCGCAGCCGACGACCAGAGCGAGCCAACTCGCGGTCAGGGCGGGCCACTCGGCGGGAACTTGCGTGAGCTCCGATCCGTATACGAGGTACAGCAGCACAGCGTCACTGGCGATGGTGAGAATGCCCAGGAGAAGGGCGGCAGCCGCGCCGACGAGCAGCTTCGCGGCGAGAAGCCCCAGGCGGCGGGGGACGGTCCCGCGGTCGGCGGCGAGTGCGGGGTGGCGGAATTCCTCGCCGAAGGAGAGGGCGCCGAGCAGCCCTGCCCCCAGGGCAGCGGGCGGTAGGGGAAGCATCTGCGGCCATGCGGCGATCAGACGTGGCTGCGGCGTGTGTCCGGCACGGGCGAGCAGCACGGAAAGGAGCGCGGAGACGGCGAGTACGAGGGCGACGGTGACATGGCCGGTGGCGATTCCGGTCGCGCGACGCAGTTCGTAGCGCACCGGGCGCAGCGGGCCACGGGCGGTGCGCACGGTGATCGGTGGGGGCAGCGTCGGCAGAGCGGCAGACGTCTCGCGTGCGGATGCGGCCTCAGGCGCACGGCCGTTCGCGGCAGACCGGCGCTGCGCCGCCGGGGGCGAGGCCGCATCGGCGAGTGGCACGAACGTACTGGTGGGAGTAAGGGCGTTGAGGGGTGTGGCCTGCGCGCGGCCGTCGGCACCGATGCCGGTCTCGGCGCCGGTGCCGGTGCCGGTGCCGGTGCCGGTGCCGGGCTGAGTGTCGGTGCCAGTGCCTGTGCCTGGCTGAGTGCCGGTGCCGGTGCCGGGCTGAGTGCCGGTCCCGGGGTGAGCGTCGGTGCCCGCATCGGCGCCGCCACCGCCGCTGTCCGCCCGGCCTTCGGCGACGAGAGGTGCCGCTGCCGAAGGGCCCGCGTCGCCGATCTCGTCGGCGAGTTGGTGCACGAGGATGCCGTGCCGGAACGCGATGTCGCCCACGTCCGCGCAGGTGCTGCCGTACACCGACAGCCGACTGCCGTCCTCCGTGACCACTTCGACCGACCGCTTGGCCGTGCGCGCCTCCTTCGCCAGGAGGACGCCGAACCTCGCGGCGTGCGGGCTGCGGACCGCGACCCTGGGCCGCAGCCGGGTCCGGGCGAAGTCGGCGACATCCTGGTCCGCCACCACCTTGCCCGCGTCGAGCGTGACGACGCGGTCGGCGACCCGGGCCGCCTCCTTGGCGTCGTCGGTGGTGAAAAGGACCGTGCCACCGAGTGCGGCATACGCCCTCAGGATGCCGTGCAGCCACCTGCTCTCCCGGACGGAGAGGCCGGCCACGGGATCGTCGAGCACCAGCGTGTGCGGATCGGCGAGCAGCGCGCAGGCCAGGCCGAGTCGTCGGTCCATGCCGCGCGACAGAGTGCCCAGGCGTTCCTCTCGCAGGCTCACCAGACCCACCACCTCAAGCACGTCGTCCGCGCGTCGCACCGATACGCCGGCCGCGGAGCAGAGCATGCGCAGGTGCCCCCGGACGGTTCGGGCCGGGTGTCCCGGCACGTCACCGAGCAGTACGCCGACTTCCCGCGCGGGATGAGCGATGCGGTGCAGCGGGCGGCCTCTGAAGTAGGTGACGCCTCGGCCTTGTTGGAGTTCGAGCATCAGGCGTACAGCTGTCGTCTTGCCCGACCGCCGTGCGCCGAGCAGGGCGGTGACACGGCCGGCGCGCGCGTCGAAGGACACGTCGTCGACCGCTGGCGGGCTCCCCTTGCGTGCGTTACTCGTCAGTCCGGTGGCCTGGATCATCGCTTCTCTCGCAGGATGGGCGACCGCTCGGCGGCCGGGACCCACCCGCCGGCAGGGCGACGGGCAAACCCCTCGGGTACTTCAGCAAGATAACGCGATATTTAGCACTTTTCGGGCATCGCGCTTACGTGAGTGCCCTCGATTCCGGACCTCATCCGGTGTCGCCGTGACCCACCGGGCGCTGCCCGCACCGCGCGTGAGCGGCTCCCTCACCGGCGAATCGATCAGGCTTCCGGTCGCAGCATCGGCGGGTTGAGGAGCGTGGCGCCACCGGCCCGGAAGAGCTGGGCCGGCCGACCGCCCTGGCGGGTGGTGGTGCCGCCGGTCGGCACCAGGAATCCCGGGGTTCCCGTCACCTTGCGGTGGAAGTTGCGCGGGTCGAGGGCGACGCCCCACACGGCTTCATAGACGCGGCGCAGCTCGCCGACGGTGAACTCGGGCGGGCAGAACGCCGTCGCGAGCGAGGAGTACTCGATCTTGGAGCGCGCCCGCTCCACACCGTCCGCCAGGATCTGCGCATGGTCGAAGGCCAACGGTGCGGCCTGCTCGTCCTCGCGCCCGTAACCGCCGTGCTTCAGCAGCGCCTCCACCGGGGCCCACCGCGCGCTGTGCGCGTCGCCACCGGGACGCGGCGCGGGCAGGTCAGGGGCGAGCGCGAGGTGGGCGACGCTGACCACGCGCATCCGGGGATCCCTCTTCGGGTCGCCGTATGTGGCCAACTGCTCCAGATGTGCGCCGTTGTCCCGCACAGGTGCCAGCGGGTCGTGGGCGCACAACCCCGTCTCCTCGATCAGCTCGCGCGCGGCCGCCGCCGTCAGGTCCTCCTCGTCCCGTACGAACCCGCCGGGCAAGGCCCACCGTCCTTGAAACGGCGGTTCACCACGGCGTACCGCCAGCGCACACAGTGCGTGGCGGCGCACGGTCAGCACGACCAGATCGACGGTGACTGCAAAGGGCGGAAAGGCCGACGGGTCGTAGGGCGACATGGAGCGATCATAGTCGTCTGCCTGACGATAAACACTCCTTTCGCTCCGCTGCTCCGCCCCGTATCGGGCGATGCGCAGTGGTGCCGGCCCGGCCGGTCCGCGCCCGTCACACCCCCAACTGCAGTTCGTCCGCGGCCTCCTCCACCATGGCGAGGCCGAGCCTGCTGACGCGTACAGAGAACGCCTGCCCGGCGACCCGCAGCCCGGTCAGCCCGATCTCGCCCAGCGGGGCACTTCGCATCGGCGACAGCGTCACCGTCCGAGCCGGTACGTCGGGGCGGATGCCCGCGAGGGTGGCCAGGAGGTGCACTCCGGCCGCGGCCGACACGGCAGCGGGTCGGCACGCCGCGGGGTGGGGCAGCGGAATGCCTCCCTCGACCCGCTGCAGCCCCGCGTACATCTCGGGCAGCCTGCAGTCGAACGCGTCGGCCGCGTCGAGGACGCCTCTGATCAGGGACGCCGCCTCCTTCTCGTACCCGGCGGCGGACAATCCCGCGGCCGCGACAGCGGTCTCGTGCACCCGCACCGCTCCCGAGCGGTGCCCGAACGGGTTGTACGACGCCTCCTTCACCCCCAGACTTCTGAGCCCCCACCCGGAGTCGAGCCCCGGCCCGCCGAACAGTCTCGCGAGGTGCTCGGTCTGCACCTTGTCCAGCAGGCCCGGCGCACACGCGCCCGCGCCGAGCAATCCGGTGTCCAGAAGATGAGCGGCGCCGCTGCCCAGGTGTGCCGACCGCCGCCCGTCCGCCGTGCGCGCGGCCGCCGGTCGACCTCCACCGCGATCCTCGACCCAGAAGTCCTCCTGGAAACGCCGCCGCAGTCCCTCGGCCCACTGGCGCAGTTCACCGCCACCTGGTCTGTCATGGGCATCCAAGAGATCGGCGCCGAGGAGGGCGGCCCGGTGGGCATGTGCCTGGGTCTCGCACCGCTGAGGGCCGCCCGGACCGGGGTCCGGGATGTAGGGGCCTTCGCGGGCGGTGGTCCGCAGCCACTGCAGACAGCGCTCGGCGGTCGGCAGCAACCCCGCCACCTCGGACTCGCCCAGACCCCAACGTCTGGCCTCGGCGAGCAGAACCGGGAACAGGAGGGTGGCCTCGATCCCTGTGCAACTGGGCGGCAGTTGCCCACCCGCCTGCCGCCGCGGGCCCGGTAGCTTCCCGAACGCCGCTCCGGGCTCCCGCAATTGCGTACGGGCCAGGGCTCGTAGGGTGCCGAGGGCGAGGCCGGTCCCCAGCGGCAAGGCCATCCGGGCGGCCGCCAGCGCCTCGGCGGGGGCCGGACCGCAGCGCCACGGAGCGCCCGCGGCCGCGCAGACGTCCGACGGATGCGTGGGATCACGCACCAGGAGCGCCTGCAGGTCGGCGGTGCCGGTGCGCAGCAGCGGGCCCACTCGCGGGTCATCTCCCTGCGCCGTGGCCGGGGCGAACGGCCGGATCGCGCTGCGCCCCGCCGCCCTGTCGACGCCCTCGCCGGTCGCCCGTACCCGCAGCCGCACCGTGTGGCTGCCGCCCGGCGGAAGCTCGAACTCCCAGCGCAGCAGGCCGGCCGATGCCAGGGCGTCCATCGGCGGAGGCGTCACCGTGACCAGAACGGTCGGCCCGCCGCCCGTTGGTGACGACCAGCGCAGTCCGGAGTCATGGACCATGGCGGGCAGTTCACGCCCGCCGCTCCCGGCCGCCACGGCGCCGAGATCGGCGAAGTCGGTGCCCAGCGCCACTTCGAGCGGCAGTCGTAGCGTCCGTCGCGCGGAACTGTGCAGCGTGATGTCCTCCGTGCCCTCCGCGTGCCGGATCCGCTCGACGACGACGTCCGGATCGGGTCCGGCGTCCGAGGCCACCCGCAGCGTCGCCGTGAAGCAGGCCCGGTCGGCGGAGATCATGCGCGCCTGCACGGCGAGCGGTTCACGCCCCGCCACTCGAATCTGGCAGCGCGACAGCAGGCGTCTGCCCCGGTGGTAGAAGCCTTCAAGCCCTTGCCCCGTCAGCTGGCCATGACGAGAAGAGATCGCGAGGCCGGGCAGGTCGACACAGATCAACGCCTGATGAACCGGCGCCAGTTCCGTGCTCCGCGACAGCGCACGGGCCAGCCCCGTCGAAAGCGCCTGGAGGCCGGGGTGGCCCGGCGGTGTACGTGGCCGTCCTTGCGCAGGCTCGGGCGGCACAGCACCGGGGGCGAGATGCGGGGCCGGCGCCCCCGGCACCTCACGGACCGCCAGAGGGTCACGGGGCGCACCATCGTCACGCACCGTAGGCGCGTACTGCGGCGAAGCGTTGGACATCATCTTCGCTCCCCTCCCCCTGCGGGTACGACAGGACGCCGGCCTGACCTGCACCTCGGCGGCGCGACCCGGCAGCCGCCACCGCTCACCCAGATGAACGGGGCGCGCCCACTCCAAGTAACGCCACAGGGCCACGCAGCGCGAAAGCGGACCCGAGCGGCAGCCGGCCCTCACCCGTCGCCCCCGATCCGCCGGCGCCTGGGGCGGCGGGGCTCCGTCGGCCGCCGGGGTGCACG